>NZ_JBLIWA010000048.1:105783-114710 GCF_047525675.1 Streptomyces sp. 796.1
GCCGTCGCGACGGCAGCGCACGTGGGCACGCGCGCGAGGGCGCGCCGTACGGTGCACGGCGTACCGAGCCCTACGGCGCGGCAGCAGGAGCCTCGGCGGCGGGCCGCCGGCGTGCACCCCGCGAGGGGCCGGTGGACGGGCCCGGGCCGGGGCCCGTGGGGTGGGGGCACTCTTTCGGGTGAGAGAGGTCCGGCCCTATATCCAACGCAAAGCCACTTCTAGCCCGATTCTGGGGTGATATTCCCCGATCCTGGGCGCAATGCCAGCCGTTCGGCGGTAGGAAGATGACTGCGCGCCACTCCCGGACCTGGCCGCGCGCCGCCCCGATCGGGCGGCCCGACGGCCGGACCGACCGCCACGGCCGCCCGCCGCGCGCGGCTCGGGGGGCCGAACGGAGCCCACCGCTCCGGCCGCCCGACCACCACCGCGGCCATGGCGTCGGCCTCGTACGGACCGGCGCGCAGCAGCGACACCCAGCGGCATCACCAGCCGCGGCACGGCACGGCGGCCGGGACGGCGCACGCGGGGCGTGTGGTGCGGCGTAGTGCGCGGCGGGGCCGTCAGGCGGGCGGCCCACGGCACGCACGGGCCGAGCACGACGGGCCACGGCGCGTACGGGCCACGGCGCGTACGCACCCGGTACGTACGGGCCACGGCGCCCGTGCGGCGGGCAACGGCGCACCGGCGAGGGGCGTCAGGCGACACCGAGCGACACCAAACGGCAGGAAACGACATCGCGCGACACCGACCAACCCACAGAGGCGAACCGATAACCAACCGATCGCACAGCAGTCACCAACGGTCCCGAGCCACCCACCACGGGCCACCCCGAGCCACGAACGATCACCCCCGCCCTCACCCTCACAACACACCCGCCACCCCCACCGCATCCACACCACACCCCATCCCCACACCCGCCGAGCCCGCGCCACCCGCCCCGCACCCGACCGCCAGTACCACGAGATCCCGTAATGAACCGGCAGAGACCGCACAAAAGAGGCACAGCCATCGAGAGCGCAGAGAGCGGGCAGCAGCGGCGCCGCGCCGCAGCGGGCCAGTCAGCACCGAGCCAGCCAGGACGCAGGGAGTTCACGGGTGAGTCAGCCGGAGATGCGACCCGAAGGGCTTCCGTGCGGCGAAGGTGGGGCGCACGGAATGTGTGGGGCGGACAGGGCCCATGCGCCGGGTGGGGCGAGCGGGGCAGGTAGCGGCCCCGGCGCACCCAACGGGCCCGGTGGCCCCAACGGGCCCGGCGGCCCCAGCGGCCCCGGCGCACCAGCGGGCCCCGGTGCCCCCGGCGGCCCGAACGGCCCCGGCAACCCCGGTGGACCGGACGGACCCGATGGCCCCGGCAACCCCGGTGGACCCGACAGCCCCGGCGGCCCGGAGGACGGGGCGGGCGCCGAGCACGGCGCGCAGTCGCCCGGGCAGGAGCCAGCCGCATCCCCGTACGCGCGCGGGCGCGTTGGCCGGTGGGGCAGACGGGGAGCCGGCGGCGGGCGCGGGGCCGGGCGGCGGACCGCGGAGCGGCCCCCCGACCTGTCGGCCCGGCCCATTCCGCGCGGCGACTGGGGCGAACCGACGGAGCGGCTCGACGAGTTGTACCGGTGGGCCGAGGAGGGGGCGCTGCGGGTGGCCGACTGGTACCTGGCCGACCGGGCCTGGAAGCGGCGCGGGGCGCGCACCCTGCGCGCCGGGGCCGTGCTCGCGGCGACCGCGGGCGGCGTGCTCCCGCTGCTGGAACTGACCCGCACCCTGGGCACCGGCGCGGCCTGGGGCGTGCTCGCGCTGCTCGCCGCCGTCGCCTGCCTGGCCTGCGACCGGTTCTTCGGCCTCACCTCGGGCTGGATGCGGGACCTGGCCACGGCGCAGGCGGTGCACCGGCGGCTTGAGGCGCTCCAGTTCGACTGGTCGGTGGAGAACGTGCGCGAGGTGCTCGGCCCCACCGAGGGCACCGCGAGCGAGGCGGCCGAGCGGTGCCTGACGGTGCTGCGCCGGTTCGCCGAGGACGTCACCGAGCTGGTGCGGACCGAGACGGCCGACTGGATGGTCGAGTTCGGGACGCGGTCGGTGCCGCTGTGCACCCAGTCGCTGGTGTGGAGCGCCCGTACGGAGCCGAGCACGCCGCCGAGCCGGCTGCTGATCCCCCCGGGCACCCGCCCCAACATGCCCCGGCAGCGCCCCCCGGACTTCCCCCGCTAGCCGGCGCACCGGCAGTTCGGGGCCGCACCGCGGGCCGGCGCGGCCCGTCGTCCCGCCCGGAGGGGTCCACCGGGCGGGACGACGGGTCAGCAGGCGGCGGGCGGTACGCCGCCAGCCGCCGACCTACACGCGCGCACGGGGTCGCGCGGGAGCGTTTGCAGTCGTGCGGGGACGTTCGCGGTCCTGCGGAGCGGCGACGCCGGTCATAGACGGCCACATGAGGATGCACACGGCCGTACGGGGTCGTACGGGACCACTCCAGGGCGAAGCCGTACCAGAACGCACGAGCCCGCACGCAGCCCCACAAAGCCCTGCGGAATCAGCTAAAGACGATCATGGAGCCTTGGCCCAGGCTGCGGGTCGCGGCGGCGTACAGGGAGAGCCAGACGTGCCGCTCGCGGGCGAACGGGCTGTCCTCGTACGGGATCGGGGCCGCGGGCTCCTCCAAGTCGGTGGGGCGGACCGGCGGGGCGGGCGGTGCCGGCGGGTTGGCCGGGTCGATGCCCAGGGCCGGGCCGACCTCCTGGAGTTCGCGCAGCAGGCCGTGGCTGGAACCGAGCGGGCCACCGCCTTCGAGGAGGCCGTCGTTGGAGAGCGGGGCGGCGAAGTCGACGGGGACGTAGGCGCCGGCGTGGTCGTAGTGCCAGACCAGGTGGGACTGTTGCGCCGTGGTCTCGAACATCTCCAGCAACTGCTCGTAGTCACCGCCGAGTTCGCCGACCGGGGTGACCTCAAGTCCGCAGACCCGCAGCAGGTAGGCGCGGCGCAGGTAGTGCAGGGCGTCGTAGTCGAACCCGGCGATCGGGGCCACGGCGCCGGAGAGGCCGGGGGTGTAGCCGAAGACGGGCACCGGGGGCAGCCCGGCCTCGCCGAGCGCCCTGTCGTACGCGGCGATCTCCTCCGCGAACGGGTTGTCCGGGCTATGGCAGAGCACGTCGACGAGGGGAACCAGCCAGAGGTCACATGCCACGTGTACTCACTCTCGTTGGCGGGCGGTCGGGCCAGCGTAATACCCGGCCAGCGCTGCGCGAAGGGGCTCGACAGGGAACGGTACGAGCCCGCCCCCGCGACGCCCGCGGCCGGTGCAGAAACGACACCCTTGGGACGGCACCGTTGGGACGACGCCCTTGGGCGGGGCGTGCGGGGCGCCCGCACCCTTCGACTGCTCCCGGCGCCCCAGCCCCACCTTCCTTGAGGCGTTTCGCCGGCGCCCCCGCCCTCACCCTTCGGACGGTCCCGGCGCCCCAGCCGCCCCCGCCCCCTCCGGCGGTGCCGGCAAGGAGCCGATGAGGGCGATGCTGTGCGCGTTGTACGCGGTCACGATGGCCTCGGCCGCCCTGACGTCGCGCCGGGTGATCGCCTCGACCAGCGCGCAGTGCTCGGCCCACAGCAGGCCGCGCAGGTCGGGCAGGCGGCGCAGGTGCGGCACGCTGAACACCCAGCTCTGCACCCGGACCCGCTCCAGTATGTCGGAGATGTACGAGTTGCCCACCAGGCCGCTCAGCTCGCGCCAGAACCGCAGGTCGTAGCCGATCAGGATGTCCAGGTCGCCGGTGAGCGCGGCGCGTTGGGCGGCCTCGGCGCGGCGCCGTACCGAGGCCAGGACCTGCGGCGTCGCGGCGTCGAGCGCGGTCTCGGCCGAGCGCCGGAACATGCCCTCCACGATCAGCGTGCGCGCCTCGACCATGTCCCGGTAGTCGCCGAAGGTGAACTCGTGGACCCGGTAGCCGCGGTGTTCCTCCACGTCCAGCAGGCCCTGGGCGCACAGGTCGAGCAGCGCCTCGCGGACCGGCGTCGCGGAGACCCCGTACTGGTCGGCCATCTCCTTGACCGTGAACTGCTGCCCCGCCGGCAACCGTCCGGCCAGCACCTCGTCGCGCAGCGCGTCGGCTATCTGCTGCCGCAGCGTGCTGCGCTTGACCTGGCTGGTGCCGGACATGGGTCGTTCTCCTTCCACGCCGCGCGCAACCCTGGGGGTCCGCCGGCGCACGAGCCGGCGAACAAGCGAGCGGCCCCCGCATCACGATATGCGAGGGCCGTTGCGCGGAGTGTGGAGGTGTTGCACGGAGTGCAGTGCTCTGGCCCGAGGAGGGCGGTCCGGCAGAGAACTCCGTACGCGGATGTGGGGAAGGTTACGTTCCGCTCCGCGTACCGCCCGTCGTTCTGCCCGGGGTCCTGCCCGGCGTCCTGCCCGTCCGGCCCTTCAAGCTGCCCGCCCAGCGCCCCGTTCTGCCCGAAGTCCTGCCCGGGGGCCAGTCCGCCGGAGCCCGGCGGTCAGCCCCGCGGTCAACCCCGCGGTCAGCCCGTGACGTGCGCGTCCGCCGCGGTGAGCGCCTCGTCCAGGATCGCGAGGCCGTCCTTGGCCTCCGACTCGGAGATGGTGCAGGGCGGCACCACGTGGGTGCGGTTCATGTTCACCGCGGGCCACAGCCCGGCCCGCTTGGCCGCCGCCGCGAACTCCGCCATCGGCTGGTTGGCCGCCCCGCTCGCGTTGTACGGCACCAGCGGTTCCCGGGTCTTCCGGTCGCGCACCAGCTCGACCGCCCAGAACACGCCGAGCCCGCGCACCTCGCCGACCGACGGGTGCCGCTCGGCCAACTCCCGCAGGCCGGGGCCGAGGACCTGCTCACCGATGGTGGCGGCGTTCTCCACGATGCCCTCGTCCGCCATCGTGTGCAGCGTGGCGACGATGGAGGCGCAGGCCAGCGGGTGGCCGGAATAGGTCAGGCCGCCCGGGTAGGGCCGCTCGTCGAAGGTGGCCGCGATCTCCGCGGAGATGGCCACGCCGCCGATCGGCACGTAGCCGGAGTTGACGCCCTTGGCGAAGGTGACCAGGTCGGGGCGGGCGTCCCAGTGGTCGAGCGCGAACCAGCGGCCGGTGCGCCCGAAGCCCGCCATCACCTCGTCCAGGACGAAGACGATGCCGTGCCGGTCACAGATCTCCCGGACGCCGGCCAGGTAACCGGGCGGCGGCGGCATGATGCCGGCCGTGCCGGGCACCGACTCCAGGATGATCGCGGCGATGGTCTGCGGACCCTCGAAGGCGATGGTGTCTTCGAGGTGGCGCAGCGCGCGCTCGCACTCCTGCTCCTCGGTCTCGGCGTGGAACGGCGAGCGGTAGAGGAACGGCGACCAGAAGTGCACCACGCCGGCCGACGCGCTGTCCGAGGCCCAGCGCCGCGGGTCGCCGGTGAGGTTGATCGCCGCGTTGGTGGCGCCGTGGTAGGAGCGGTACGCGGAGAGGACCTTGGGCCGCCCGGTGTGCACCCGCGCCATCCGGACCGCGTTCTCCACCGCCTCCGCGCCGCCGTTGGTGAAGAAGATCTTGTCCAGGTCGCCGGGCGTGCGCTCGGCGATCAGCCGGGCCGCCTCGGCCCGTACGTCCACCGCGAAGCCGGGCGCGATGGTGCACATCTTCGCGGCCTGCTCCTGGATGGCGGCGACGACCTTGGGGTGCTGGTGGCCGATGTTGGTGTTGACCAACTGCGAGGAGAAGTCCAGGTAGCGGTTGCCGTCGTAGTCCCAGAAGTACGAGCCCTGGCCGCCGGCGATGGCCGCCGGGTCGATCAGGGCCTGCGCCGACCAGGAGTGGAAGACGTGCGCGCGGTCGGTCGCCTTGACCGCGGCGCCGGTGGCGGGGTCGGGTGCAGGTGCGGAGTACGCAGAGTTCGTGGACACGGTCAGTACCTCAATCACTCGCGGCTCGGTGGACGGTGGGGCGGTACGGGCGGGCCCGCTGCCGGCCGGGCGGTTCGCCCGGCACCGGTGCCGGCGCCGCTCGCGCGAGCACCCCACCGGCCGGCCGACCTGCGCCCGACGCTCGTACGGTACGGGGCGCCCGCACCCGCCCGGCCGCCGACCGGCGCGGATGGACGGTCGGCCACGGCGGGAGGGAGCGCGCCAGCCGGTTGCGGCCGGCACCCTCAGGTTAGGGAGGCCGCGGGTCGTCGGGTACCGGCACTGTGTCTGCCGCTCGCCGTACGCCCGGACAGAGTGCCGGGAACGGGACGGCCGGGTGACGGAGTGGCGGCCGGTCGGGCGGGACGGCGGCGGCTCAAGTGGGGGCGGGGGCGGATCAGGTGGGGATGAGGGTGGGTTACCCGCCGGTTTCCGGGGCGGCGTGTGCCATAACCCTGCCCGGTCGAGGCCAGAAGCTGCCTGCCGCTTTTTCCGGGGCGAGGCGCGGGCTGCTTTTCGTCGTACGCCCCTTATTCTCCTCGGGACGGGGGAGACCTCTCTGCGGGGCGCAGGGACGGGGGAGCAGGACAGGGGGAGCATCGCCGGCGGCCGACCGGTCCATCGCCAGCACCCGGCGACCGGCGCCGCGTTCGGCACACGGACATCACCGCCATCACCGCCACCACCGGCACGCATCCGCGGGCCCGGCCGGCGCTGGCGGGCGCCACCAGCGCGCCCACCGGCCACCACCGCCACCACGGGCGCCGGGACACCACGCCGGCGCGCCGCCCGACCACGGCGCACCATCGCGCGGACAGCAACCACCGCGCGTACGACGACGTCACCCGTACCGCAGGCACGCACCACGAGCACCATCCGTACGACGGCACAGCACACGCACCACCCGCAGTACGCGGCACGGGGCGCACCCCGCGCGGCACGGCGGCAGAGAACAGAAACAACAGCAGGAACAGCAGGAACAGCAACACGAGCACGAGCAACAACAGCATCAGTAGCAGCAACTGAAGCGGCAACAGAGGCGACACAAGGGGCAGGAGCCACAACAGCATGGAAGACCTGGGGGCCGACGATCCTCGCTGGATCGGCGAGTACCGCCTGCTCAGCAGGCTGGGCGAGGGCGGCATGGGGCGGGTCTACCTGGCCCGCTCGGCGCGCGGCCGGACCGTCGCGGTCAAGCTCGTCCGGGGCGAGCTGGCGGGTCAAGCCGACTTCAGACGCAGGTTCCAGGCGGAGGTGCGGGCGGCGCAGCGGGTCGGCGGCGAGTGGACCGCGCCGGTGCTCGACGCCGACACCGAGGCCGCCACCCCCTGGGTCGCCACCGGCTACATCGGCGGGCCCTCGCTGCACCAGGTGATCGCCGAGGACCACGGCCCGCTGCCCGAGCACTCGGTGCGCGCCCTCGCCCGCGGCCTCGCGCTCGCGCTGCGCGACATCCACGGCGCCGGGCTGATCCACCGCGACCTCAAGCCGTCCAACGTGCTGGTCACCATCGACGGGCCGCGCGTCATCGACTTCGGCATCGCCCGCGCCCTGGACCCGGTCGGCGAACCCGGCCTGACCATGACCGGCGCGGTCGTCGGCTCGCCCGGCTTCATGTCCCCCGAGCAGGTGCGCGGCGAGCAGATCACCACCGCGAGCGACCTGTTCTGCCTCGGCTCGGTGCTGGCCTTCGCGGCCACCGGGCGCTCCCCGTTCGGCACCACCGACAGCGGCGTGCACGCGCTGATGTACCGGGTGGCGCAGGAGGCGCCGGACCTGGTCGGGCTGCCGGAGGGGCTACGGGAGCTGGTGGACGGCTGTCTCACCAAGGACCCGGCCAGCCGGTTCACCGTGGACCAGGTGCTCGCCCTCACCGGCGGCGCGCCCGATGCCGCCGCGGACGCCGCGGCCGGCCGTTCCGGCGCCGGCCAGGTCACCGGCGGCGACGCGGGGCCCTGGCTGCCCGGCGCACTGCTGGCCCGGCTCGGTCGGGACGCGCTGCGGCTCCTCGAAGCGGAGATGCCGCAGACCAGCGTGGGCTTCGCGCCGCTCGGCGCGCCCGGCACCCCGGTGCCGGGGGCCGCGGGCGGCCCGGGCACACCGCCGCCGGCCGGCACCCAGTTCGGCCCGCCGCAGCACCCGTCGGCGCCCATAACGCCCGGCCCCCCGATATCCGGCGGGCCGCTGGCCGGCGGCCTGCCGCACACCCCGCACCCGACCCCGCCCGGCGCCCACACCGGCATGGTGCCGCAGCACACCGGGCTGGCCCCGGCGTACGGCACCACCGTCGGCGTCGGCTACCGCCCGCCTGCCTTCTGGCGCTCGCCGCGCGGCCTCGCCAACACGACCGTGGTGCTGTTCTCCATCGGGCTGGTGCTGCTGGTGCTCGACCTGATCTTCAGCATCCGGCTGTACGGCACGTACCAGGACTACTTCGACGACGTGGCCACCGCAGCGGACGTCAAGGACGGCGAGAACATCACCGAGACCATCGACGCCTTCTGGGCACTGGTCTTCATCCCGATGACCGTGCTGTGGGTGGTGTGGTTCCGCCGTACGTACGTCAACGCGCAGGTGCTTGCGCCCGGCCGGCAGCGGTACGGCTCCGGGATGGCGGCCGGGGCGTGGTTCATCCCGGTGGTGCAGTTCTGGTTCCCCAAGCAGCTCGCCAACGACGTCTGGGACTCCAGCGCCCCGCTGCCCCAGGCCGGCTACCCGGGACGCCCCGGCCCGGCCCGCGGGCTGCTCAACACCTGGTGGGTGCTGTACCTGGCGATGCTGGTGACCAGCACGGTCAGCCTGTCGGTGTTCGGCGACGCGGAGACCTACGGCGAGTACGAGGACTCCGTCGTCTGGTCCTGCCTGCGGGACGCGGTGTCCATCCCGTGCGCGATCGCCGCCATCGCCCTCGTGCTCAAGCTGTCCGCCATGCAGGAGCGCCGCGTCGCCGGGGCCGGCCAGCCGGCGCCGGCCGCGCCGGGTGGCTACGGCGCGCCGTACGGGCCCGCCCGCTGACGTGCGCCCCGGCGCCGTGCGGTGCGTGGCAC
>NZ_JBLIWA010000049.1:0-16590 GCF_047525675.1 Streptomyces sp. 796.1
TAGAAGCCCCGTTACGAACCTGGTTCGTGACGGGGCTTCTATGCGTTGTGGGGGGCTTGGTAGGGAGAATTCTCTACCAAGCCCCCCTTTTTTTGTATGTGGGAAGCGGGCTGCGTCGTATGTCCTGAGCTGTGTGTGCGGGGGAAGCCGTCCGACATGGGTGGGTAGTGGCTCTTCTGGAGTCGGTGCTGGAGGCGGCACACTGGGCAGATGGCCGATCAGTGTGCGGAATCGCCAGAGTCGTCGGAGAACTTCGTACCGCAGGGCGCGCAGACGGTGCGTTGGGAGGAGCTGGCGACGGGACCCGCGGTGGTCCTGTTGGACCAGCGGCGGTTGCCCGCCGAGGAAGTCCAGAGGGTGTGTGCGGACGTCCCCGCCCTCGTCGATGCCATTCGTACGCTCGCCGTACGAGGTGCTCCCGCGCTCGGTATCGCCGGAGCCTATGGGGTCGCCCTGGCTGCCAGCCGCGGGGACGACGTCGCCGAGGCCGCCAAATTGCTGGCCGAGGCCCGGCCGACCGCGGTCAACCTCGGGTACGGCGTACGGCGGGCTGCTCGCGCCCATCAGACGGCCGTCGCCGGAGGGGCCGGCCGGGAACGGGCCGCCGCAGCGGCGTTGGGTGAGGCGCGGGCGGTGCACCAGGAGGACGCCGAGGCCAGCAAGCGGATGGCCGCGCACGGCCTCGCCCTGCTGGAGGAACTCCTGCCGGGCGACGGCTATCGGGTGCTCACCCACTGCAACACCGGTGCGTTGGTGTCCGGCGGTGCGGGTACGGCGTTGGCCGTGGCGATGGCGGCACACCGGAGCGGCCGGCTGCGCAGGCTGTGGGTCGACGAGACGCGGCCACTGCTCCAGGGGGCACGGCTCACGACGTACGAGGCGGCGCGCGCCGGCATGCCGTACACGCTGCTCAGCGACAACGCAGCGGGTTCGCTGTTCGCCGCGGGTGAGGTGGACGCCGTGCTGATCGGGGCGGATCGGATCGCCGCTGACGGGTCGGTGGCGAACAAGGTGGGCAGCTATCCGCTGGCCGTGCTCGCCCGCTATCACCACGTGCCGTTCATCGTGGTGGCGCCGGCCACCACCGTCGACCTGGCGACTCCCGACGGCGCGGCCATCGAGATCGAGCAGCGGCCCGGGTACGAGGTCACGGAGATCGCCCTGCCGCACGCCTCGGGCCCCGGTGATGAGGGCCCCGTACGCGTGCCCATCGCGCCCGCGGGGACGCCCGCGTACAACCCCGCCTTCGATGTGACTCCGCCCGATCTGGTGACGGCGATCGTGACGGAAGGTGGCGTGGTGTCGCCTGTGACGTCAGTGGGGCTTGCTGAGCTGTGCGGGCGGGCGTAACCGCAGCGGCTCGGGTACCCGATGGGGCGCGGGCGGGCGGTTCGGGCTGCCTGAGGGCGGCGGTGTGTCGGCGGAACGGTCCGGGCGGATCTCGGCGAAGGTGGGACATGCTGCGAACGAGTGATCGCCCACGTCTAGCCACCGGGTCCGACAATGGGATGATGTCGCCATGAAGGGACGCGTCCTTGTCGTCGACGACGACACCGCACTGGCAGAAATGCTTGGCATTGTGCTGCGCGGCGAAGGCTTTGAACCGTCGTTCGTTTCCGATGGGGACAAAGCACTTGCTGCGTTTCGTGAGACCAAGCCCGATCTGGTGCTGCTCGATTTGATGTTGCCCGGGCGGGACGGCATTGAGGTGTGCCGGTTGATCCGGGCCGAGTCCGGGGTGCCGATCGTGATGCTCACGGCCAAGAGCGACACCGTGGATGTGGTGGTCGGACTTGAGTCGGGGGCGGACGACTACATCGTCAAGCCGTTCAAGCCCAAAGAACTGGTCGCGCGGATAAGGGCGCGGCTGCGGCGGTCCGAGGAACCGGTGCCCGAGCAGTTGGTCATCGGTGATCTGGTGATCGATGTGGCGGGGCATTCGGTGAAGCGAGAAGGGCAGTCGATCGCCCTGACCCCGCTGGAATTCGATTTGCTCGTGGCGCTGGCCCGTAAACCCTGGCAGGTATTCACCCGTGAGGTGCTCCTTGAGCAGGTCTGGGGATACCGGCACGCCGCGGACACCCGACTGGTGAACGTGCACGTGCAGCGGTTGCGCTCGAAGGTGGAGAAGGACCCGGAGCGGCCGGAGATCGTCGTGACCGTACGCGGGGTGGGTTACAAGGCCGGGCCGAGCTGAGATGACGGAAAGTGGGGCTGCTCCGGAGCCGACGGGGCCGGGCGCTCCTCCAGCGGGGGGCTCGACCGACGGGCGTGGTGCGGGGCGCCCCGTGGCTGCGGGGAGCGACATATCGCTGTTCGGGCGGCTTTGGCGGGGCGGCAACCTGTTGCCCGACGGGGCTTCCGGGGCGCCGGTGCACCCCGTTCTGCGCCTGTTCGTCCGGTGGGTGCGACGGCCGCTGCTGCCGGCTGCGCGGCTCTACCGACGGAACATCCAGCTCCGGGTGGTCGCCACCACCTTGCTCATGTCGCTCGGTGTGGTGCTCATCCTCGGCGTCGTGGTCATCGGGCAGGTACGCAACGGGCTGCTGGACGCCAAGCGGCACGCTGCGCAGAGCCAGGCCGTCGGCGGGTTCACCGCGGCCGAGGACGCGGCCGAGAGCGCCGATGACGCGCGTAGTGGCGATGAGGGTGCGGGCGGCGCGCGGGGGAACCGGGACGCTGGCGCGTGGTTGACCGCGCTGGTGCAACAGCTCGCCAGTGGTGGGCAGGGCGTCTACTCGGTGGTGGCGCTCAGCTCGGAGACCGAGGGCGAGCGGACGGTCAGCAAGCGCGGGCCGCGCGCCTCGGGCGGAATCCAGCCCGAGGAGAGCATCAGCAAGACCCTGCGGGAACAGGTCGACCAGAATTCCGGCCCGCACGAGCAGTACACGAACATCGTGCACGACGCCTCGAACAAGCGGGAGCCGGCGCTCGTCATCGGCCAGCGGCTGAACGACATCAACGGCGAGGCGTACCAGCTCTACTACCTCTTCCCGTTCACCCAGGAAGAGAAGTCGCTGAGCCTGGTGAAGGGCACGCTCGCGACCGCCGGCGTGTTCGTGGTGGTGCTGCTCGGGGCCATTGCGTGGCTGGTGGTGCGGCAGGTCGTCACACCGGTGCGGATGGCCGCCGGGATCTCCGAGCGGCTCGCGGCCGGGCTGCTCCAGGAGCGGATGAAGGTCACCGGCGAGGACGACATCGCGCGTCTCGGCGAGGCGTTCAACAAGATGGCGCACAACCTCCAGGTCAAGATCCAGCAGCTTGAGGATCTGTCCCGGATGCAGCGACGGTTCGTATCGGACGTTTCGCACGAGCTGCGGACGCCGCTGACGACCGTACGGATGGCTGCCGATGTGATTTATGAGGCGCGGGACGAGTTCGATCCGGCCACGGCACGGTCGGCTGAGCTGCTGGGTGGGCAGCTCGACCGGTTCGAGTCGCTGCTCGCCGATCTGTTGGAGATCAGCCGGTTCGACGCGGGGGCCGCGGCGCTGGAGGCCGAGCCGATCGACCTGCGTGACGTGGTCAAACGCGTGGTGGACGGGGCGGAACCGCTGGCCGAGCGGAAGGGCAGCCAGATCATCATCCGTGGCGCCCACCGCCCGGTGATCGCGGAGGCCGACGCGCGCCGGGTGGAGCGGGTGCTGCGCAACCTCGTGGTGAACGCCGTCGAGCACGGTGAGGGCAAGGACGTGGTGGTGCGGCTGGCGGCCAAGAGCGGCGCCGTGGCCGTGGCCGTACGGGACTACGGGGTCGGGCTGAAGCCGGGCGAGGCGACGCGGGTGTTCAACCGCTTCTGGCGGGCCGACCCGGCGCGTGCCCGTACCACCGGCGGTACGGGGCTCGGCCTGTCGATCGCGGAGGAGGACGCGCGGTTGCACGGGGGCTGGCTCCAGGCGTGGGGCGAGCCGGGGGGCGGGTCGCAGTTCCGGCTCACGCTCCCGCGTGCGGCGGGTGACGCGTTGCGCGGCTCGCCCATACCGCTCGAACCGGAGGACTCGCGGCGCAAGCGCGCGCTGCGGGCGGCCAAGGCTGCGGAGCGCGCCGGTAGCAGTACGTTGGCTGGTGGTGCGGGTGGCCGGGGCTCGGGGGCGCATGTTGTCAGTGGTGCGCGTCTTGGTGATGCGGCGCAACCTGCTGGTGCTGGTGCTGGTGAGGGGCAGGGCGAGGCGGCGGGGCCGGGCGGCACCGGGGTGCGCGAGTCGGCCGAGGCCACGAGTGCGCGTCCCGGGAAGTCCGCGGGTGCCCATCGGGTGACCGGGGCCACCGTCTCCGTACTGCCGGCGAAACGTCCTGGTTCCACCCCGGGGGCAGGCGCGGCGGAGCCGGCCGGCAGGGGCCCGCGCGCATCGGGTGCGACGGACGCCGGCCGGGGCGGGGCGGGTGCCCGTGGTGGGAGCGGGGCCAGTGGTGCCGGATCGCCGGGGCGGAACGGCGGTGCCGATCCTGCTGGTGAGGGCGATGCGGGTGGCCGCGGGCGCGGGGCGGGTCCCGGTACGGATCGAGAAGGGACTTCGGAGTGATGCTGGCCTGCGATCGAGGGAGCCACCGCCGTGCGTGCTGAGAACACGGCGTACGGCCGTCGGCCCGTGGGGCGCATCGAGGAGGGCTCGACCGGGTCGGGTGCGGGTGTTGATGGCGGTGTCGGCGCCAGCCGCCGACGTGGGGGCGCGGGCCGCCTTGGTGGCTTCTTCGACCTCAATCCGCGGGCTACCGGCGCGCGGAGTCGTAGGGGCGCGCCGGAGGGTAGCGGCGCGCCTGGGAGCCGCGGGCGTCGGCTCCGTGCCGGCGCCTCGCGGTTGCGGTCCGGTGTGGTCCTGGCGGTCGGCGTGGTGCTGCTGGCCGGCTGTGCGTCGATGCCCGACAGCGGTGACGTACGGCAGGTGGGGTCCACGCCACGCGCCGATGCGGATTCACCTGTACGGGTATACGGGGTGCGTCCGGGGAACGATGAGGAGCCGCTGGACCTCGTACTCGGTTTCCTGGAGGCGACCACCAGCGACGAGGCCGAATTCGAGACGGCTCGGCAGTATCTGACGCGGCGTGCGGACGACCGGTGGAACCCGTCCGCGGAGACGGTCGTGCTCGCCCAGGCGCCCAAGGTGCGGGTGGAGCGCAGGTCGGATCCGGAGGGCACGGGATATGACGTCGTGTTGTCCGGTCGGCAACTCGCCACGGTCGATGCCAATCACGCGTACGCGCCCGACGAAAAACCGTATGAGGAACGGTTGCACGTGGCGAGGTCGGGTTCGCAATGGCGGATCGATTCGCTGCCGGCGGGGCTGGTTCTGGGCGAATCGGACTTCAAGCGTATTTATCGCCCCGTCAACAAGTACTACTTCGCGGAATTGGGGCCCGATACCGGCAAGTCGGCCGTGGGTAAGGACGTACTGGTCGCCGACCCCGTCTATTTGCGGCGGTGGATCGATCCGGTGACCTCGACGGTCAAGTCGCTGCTGGGCGGGCCCACCAACTGGCTCGAACCGGTGGTTCGCACGTCGTTCCCGAGCGGCACCGAGCTGAAGAGCAGCCATCTGCGGCTCGACAACTCGAACGGGCTGCGCCTGCAACTGAGCAATGCCGCGTCCGGTGTGGACCAGTTGCGCTGTCACGAGATGGCGGCGCAACTGTTGTTCACCGTGCAGGACCTTTCGTCGTCCAAGGTCGGCAGCGTGACGCTGGAGAAGGCCGACGGCACCGAGTTGTGCAGCCTGACCCGGGAGGAGGCCGAGGGGTACGCGCCGGACCGGATCAATGGCGAGGCCAGTAACCAGTACTTCATCGACCAGGAGCGCCGGCTGGTCCAACTCGACAATGCCGGTGACGATCCGATCCATGTGCCCGGGCCGTTCGGCGAGCAGGGCGCGGACCTGGGGTCGGTGGCCGTGGCGCGCGACGAGCGGACCGCGGCAGGGGTGTCGCACAACGGGCGGGACCTATACGTGGCGGACCTCAAGCCCGGGGTGGAGCGCGGGGATTCGCGGTTGCACAGTGCCAGCGGCGGCCGGGACGCCGGGCTGACCGTACCGAGTTGGGATGGTTTGGGTGACCTGTGGGTGGCGGATCGCAGCCCGAGCAAGCCGCGGTTGGTGCGGTTGGCCGGTGGGGTGGGGGAGCCGGAAGAGGTCAACATCACCGGGCTCGACGGTGGCCGGATCGTAGCGCTGCGCGTCGCCGCTGACAGTACGCGGATCGCCCTGCTGATCGAGCGTCGTGGCCATACGACGCTGTGGTTGGGCCGCATCGAACGCGCGACGACGCCCGCCGATCCCACGCTGTCGATCAGGGGGCTGCGCGCGCTCGCGCCGCAGCTCAACGACGTGGACGCCGTCTCGTGGGCCGGGGGCAGCCGGTTGGTGGTGGCCGGCACGGAGTCCGGCGGGGTGCAGGAGCTGAGCTTCGTACAGACGGATGGCTCGCCTGGGAACAGCGCCACGGTGCCGGGGCCGGGCAAGGTGCGGCAGCTTGCCGCTTCGGAGGACGAGAACCGGCCACTGATCGCCGAGGCGTCGGACGGGATCGTCCGGCTGCCGCCGAATGAGAACTGGAAGACGGTCGTCAAGGAGGGGACGGCGCCGGTCTACCCGGGGTGACGGTGCTACGGCGGTCCCTGCTCGGGGCTGTCTGAGGCCGGGGCCACTACCGGGGCCACCTCGGGATTTCGTCCTTGCACGGGCCGTTGGTGGGCTTTCGCGGCTGGAGCGGGGCCGGACCGGTCGGGCGGCGTCGGCCGGTTGTTGGCGGCGGGCGGGGTGCGCGCCGGGGCGCTTGAGTACGGGGACGAGGGCGGTTGCACGCTGGTGCGGCTGCCCTCGTCCTCTTGCCGTTCCGCGGGCTGGTGGAGCGGGGCCGGATCGGCCGTGGCGAGGGTGGCGGAGCCGGAGGAGCGTACTCCGCGGTGCCGGATGCGATGGTGAAGCGAGAGCCGACCACTGTGCTGTGAGCCGTTGTGCGCCGCCCTGACCTGTGCTTTTCCCGCGAAGGGCGGAAGTGGGTGCACTGGCTCGGCAGAGTTATCCACAGGGGTGGCGGGCCCGGGGCCGCGGCGGGACAGTGGACTCATGCGGGGATGGTGGAGCGAGACGGCGGGGCTGATGCTGCCGGTGGACTGTGCGGGGTGCGGGGCGCCTCGACGGGTGCTGTGCGCACGGTGCCAGCGGGTGCTGTTGGGTACGGGGGCGCGTCGGGTGTGGCCGAGCCCGCTGCCTTCTGGGCTGCCTGCGGTATGGGCGGCAGCGGCCTATGCGGGTGCGTGCCGGGAAGTGCTGCTCGCGCACAAGGAGCGGGGTGCGTTACGGCTGGTGGGCCCGTTGGGCACGGCACTGGCGCTGGCGGTGTGCGCGGTGGTGGCGTGCGGGGCGTCGCGCGGTTCTGGGGCTGTGCGGTCAGTGGAGGTGGCACGCGGTGCCGTCCGGCGGCGAGTGTGCGTGCGGCGTGTCCCGGTAGGTGCGGAAGGCGGTGGCGGGGGTGCGCACGGTGGGTGGGTGGATACGGCTGAGGGCGCGAGCGAGCGGGTGCGGGTGCGGGTGGAGGCCGGGGCGGGGGCGTACGGGATAGCTGAGGCGGGGGCGGGGCTCGCGGCGCTGGTCGGGGCGGGTGTGGTGAAGGGGCCGCTGTTGCTCGTGCCGATGCCTTCCGCACGGCGGGCGGTGGCTGCGCGCGGGCACGACCCGATGGTGCGGATCGCCCGGGCTGCGGCGCGTGAGCTGCGGCGACAGGGGGTGCCGGCGCGGGCGTTGCCGGTGCTGCGACAGCAGCGCCCGGTGCTTGACCAGGCGGGCCTGAGTGCCGTGCAGCGGAGGGTCAACATGGCGGGCGCGCTGCGGGTGGCCCGGGGTGCGGAGCGGGTGTTGGCCGGTGGCTCCGTGGTGCTGGTGGACGACCTGATGACGACCGGGGCCTCGCTTGCCGAGGCGGCCCGGGTGGTGCGGGGTGTGGTGGGTTCGCCGGGTGCGGAGGCAGGGGTGGTGCTGGCGGCGTCGCCCGGGGTTCGGGAGGGAGGGAGACGGTGCGCCGGGTTGCCGGCGGAGCTGGCACGCGGTGCCAGGGAGGGAGGTGCGGGTGAGACGGCCGGTGACGAGGAGTACGAGACCGCGCCCGGTGGGGCCTGTCGGCGCTGCGGGGCCCGGGTCGGGCGCGGGGCGTGCGGTGCCGGAGGCGGGGCTGGAGCTGGGGCCGGAAGCGCGGTCTGCTGTGTCGGGGTCAGAGCCGGGGCCGGGGGTGTGGCGTGCGGTGGTGGGGCCGGAAGCGTGGTGGGTGGGCTGGTCGGGGCTGCGGTGATCGCTGCTTCGGAGAGTGCGTTTGGCGCGAATCGGAACTGATGGCAAACCCGGGTCGTTGCAGCTAGTAACAGGGAAAAAGCACCTGAACGGAGGTACGTGCCGGTAGGGGGTGCCGACTTCGGGCTGATCGAGCTATGTTCGGTTGTGAGGACTACGGGCCACTATGGCGCTGATATCCGCTTAGCGTGCTTCATGCTTTTCTGTGTTCCATGGAAACGTGAACACTGTGGGGTGTAAATCCCAATGGCGGGGGAGAAGGAGGTGAAAGCCGCCGAGTCGGGGGCCCGGAAATCTCCCGGGCCCAGTGCGAAACGGATGGCTTCGAACAGCCAACGGAGCAATCCGGGAACGGAGTTCTGCGTGGACATCGTCGTGAAGGGCCGCAAGACAGAGGTGCCGGAGCGGTTCCGCAAGCACGTGGCCGAGAAGCTGAAGCTGGAGAAGATCCAGAAGCTCGACGGCAAGGTGATCAGCCTCGACGTCGAGGTGTCCAAGGAACACAACCCGCGCCAGGCCGACCGTTCCGACCGAGTGGAGATCACGCTCCGCTCCCGGGGGCCGGTGATCAGGGCGGAAGCCGCCGCGGCCGATCCGTACGCAGCGCTGGACCTTGCCACGGGCAAGCTGGAACAGCGGTTGCGCAAGCAGAACGACAAGCGTCACGCACGGCGGGGGAACGGGCGTATCCCGGCGAGCGACGTCGCCGTGGCCGTGCCGGATGCCGCGCGCATCAACGGCACGGGGGAGAGCGCTGAGGACGGTGGCGCGGACACCGTGCCGACCACGCGCATGGGTTCCCTCGAAGTGCGCGGCGAGGGCCCGCTCATCGTCCGCGAGAAGACGCACGCCGCGGCGCCGATGACGCTCGACCAGGCCCTGTACGAGATGGAGTTGGTCGGTCATGACTTCTACCTGTTCGTCGACTCCGACACCAACCACCCGAGCGTCGTCTACCGGCGGCACGGCTATGACTACGGCGTCATCCACCTCAAGACGGAGGCGTTCGTCGGTGAGGAGCCCGGCGGTGCCGGGGGCGCGCTCGGTGGCTGACGCCGGCTGACGGGCGCAGGCCCGGTTGGCGGTTGCCGGGTGGGCCGCGAGCGGTCCGTACGGATGCGGAGCCAAGGCCCGTACGGCCGCGGCTCCGAGGCGGGTGGCCCGGCGGAGCTGACTGGAATTGATCCACGAGGTGCGGTTCCGACCGTGTCTCATACGACGGTGTAGGGAGTGCCCCGGGAGGGTCGAATTGGGCCTCCGGGGCACTACCGTGCGGAGAGCGGGAGCACCGGTCCACCCCGCGGGCATGGAATCATGGCGGCGTGGTCAATCGGCGCTCGGTGGGGACTGGTTGGCGTGCAGAGCTAGGTGCAACCGCAAGGCCACGGCCTTCATGGGGGAGGAACGATGGCGGACAGCTTCGGGCCCGTGCCCGACGATGACGACGGTGACCGCGTCGACGTCGGAACGGACAGGGGCGAGTCGAGCAAGGAGCCGATCCGGGTCCTCGTGGTGGACGATCACGCGCTCTTCCGCCGGGGGTTGGAGATCGTTCTTGCGCAGGAGGAGGACATCCAGGTCATCGGCGAGGCCGGGGACGGGGCGGAGGCCGTGGAGAAGGCGGCCGACCTGCTTCCCGACATCGTGTTGATGGATGTCCGAATGCCCAAGCGGGGTGGGATCGAGGCGTGTACCTCCATCAAGGAGGTGGCCCCCAGCGCGAAGATCATCATGCTGACGATCAGCGACGAGGAAGCCGACCTCTACGAGGCGATCAAGGCGGGGGCCACCGGGTACCTCCTCAAGGAGATCTCCACCGATGAGGTGGCGACGGCGATCCGGGCCGTGGCGGACGGGCAGTCGCAGATCAGTCCCTCGATGGCGTCGAAGTTGCTGACCGAGTTCAAGTCAATGATTCAGCGCACCGACGAGCGGCGCCTGGTGCCCGCGCCGCGGTTGACGGACCGTGAGCTTGAGGTGCTCAAGCTCGTGGCGACCGGCATGAACAACCGCGACATCGCCAAGGAACTCTTCATCAGCGAGAACACGGTCAAGAACCACGTCCGCAACATCCTGGAGAAACTGCAACTCCACTCCCGGATGGAAGCCGTGGTGTACGCGATGCGCGAGAAGATCCTCGAAATCAGATGAACGCCGCCCGAGCCGGCTGCCCTCGCAGGCCTCGGGCTGCCGGCCCTGTTTCCGCCTGCGACGCCGACGGTGACGCCGATCGTGACGGCCGCCCGGGGCGTGCTTGGTCCCGGCCGTGGGCTGCGGGCTTCCGGTGTCGGTTTCCGGCGGCGCCAGCTATGTGACGTGGCGTCAGGAATGCGCGGGCCGATGTGAGTTGGTTGGTCGGGTCAGGGCTAATTGCTTGACGGTCGTGGTACGCGGTGGGGGTCGGCTAGGCGAGGGCCGTGGTGAGTGGGGTTGCTAGTTCGGGGTGGTTGATCCGCTCCACGCGGATCTCCTCGCAGCCCACCCAGTCGGCGGCCTCCCGCAGTGCGCGGGCCATGGCGGGTACGTCCTTCGGGCCGCGCAGGGAGAGCTGCCGGGCCACCAGGGTCTTGCCTTCCCTGGCCGGGTCGACGCGGCCCACCAGCTTGCCGCCGGCCAGCAGGGGCATCGCGAAATAGCCGTGTATCCGCTTGGGCTTGGGGACGTACGCCTCAAGGCGGTGGGTGAAGTCGAAGATGCGCTGGGTGCGCGGGCGGTCCCAGATCAGGGAGTCGAAGGGGGACAGCAGGGTGGTGCGGTGGCGCTCCCGGCGCCCCGCGGACTCGGCGGCGAGCGCGGCCGGGTCGGCCCAGGCCGGCTTGTCCCAGCCCACGACCTCGACCGGCGTCAGCCCCGTATCCGCTATGACGGCGGCCACCTGCTCGTTCTTGAGTCGGTGGTAGTCGGCGAGGTCCGCGCGGGTGGCCACGCCCATCGCCACGCCGGCCTGGGCGACCAGTCGGCGCAGGCACTCCGCGTCCGGCAGTTCGTCGTGCAACAGGTGCTCGGGGACGGCGCGCTCGGCCAGGTCGTACACCCGCTTCCAGCCGCGCCGCTCGGTGCAGACCACCTCGCCGTACATCAGGGCGCGTTCGACAGCGATCTTGGCGGCCGACCAGTCCCACCATTCGCCGCCGTTCTTGGCGCCGCCCAGTTGGCTGGCGGTCAGTGGCCCCTCGGCCCGCAACTGGGCGATGACCTGGTCGTACGCCCCCGATGGCAGGTCCTGGTTCCAGTGCGGGCGGTCGCGGTAGGCACGGCGGCGGAAGGCGAAGTGCGGCCACTCCTCGATCGGCAGGATGCAGGCGGCGTGCGACCAGTACTCGAAGCTGTGTGTCTCGGTCCAGTACGCCGAGTCCACCGTGTCGCGGCCGACGGCGCCCAGCCGGGCGTACGGCACCAGTTCGTGTGACCGGGCCAGCACCGAGATCGTGTCCAACTGGACCGCTCCCAGCGAACGCAGCACACCGCGCACACCCGACCGCTGGTCCCGCGCACCGAGCAGCCCCTGGGCCCGCAGCGCTATGCGGCGGGCCTCGTCGGCGGACAGGGTGAACTCGGGGCGGGCGCTGTCCGCCGGCGCACCGGCGGGTGGCGTGCTGCGGTTCGCTGACACGGGAGTTGTCATGCGGGCCACAGTAAACGGTGCCACTGACAACGCCTTTGACCAGCGGCTTTGACCAGTGTGCTGGGCTGGCGGCGCTGCCGGGCGGACGCGCCTCGTGGGCGCCGGCCGCCCGCCGCTGCCCGGGGCGGCGGACCGCCCCGGGCCCGTACGAGCGCCGGCAGAGCGGTGGCCCGGTCGTGGGCGGCTCGCCGCTGTGCCGGGCCCGCGGGCCCGCGGGCCCACGCGTTCGTGGCGAGGCGGGTCAGGGGCGTTCGGGGGCCGGCAGGTACGCGGAGGTGGCCGGGAGTCCGAGATCGGTGGGGAGGAGGGCGCCGAGCCAGGCGTCGCGGCGAACCCCCTGGTGGACGAGGCGGGCGCGCAGGACGCCTTCCACCTGGAAGCCGATCGAGCGGGCCACCGCGCGCGAGCCTTCGTTGCCGACCTCGGCGTACCACTCCAGGCGCTCCACGCCCAGGTCCTCGAAGGCCCAGAGCGCAAGGCGGCGGCCGGCCTCGGCGGTGTAGCCGTGGCCGCGCTGCTCCTTGGCCGTCCAGTAGCCGAGTTCGGACTGTCGGTTCGAGATGCCCGCCGCATGGTGGATCAGGCCGATGGCGCCCACGAACGCGCCGTCCTTGGTGGTGACGGCGAAGTTGTACGTGGCGTCGTCGCGCCAGCCCTTCGGGCAGGCCAAGGCCACGAAGTCGTGCGCGTGCTCGCGCGTGTAGGGCGACGGCACGTTCGTCCACCGCGGGATGTCGGGGTCCTGGCAGGCGGCGAGGACGGCATCCGTGTCGGCCGGCTCGAAGGGGCGCAGGACGAGGCGCTCGGTGCTGAGTATGACGGGCTCCATGAACTGATTCTGGTCGGTCTACGGGGGCGAGGGAAACGGATTTGTGGCGGCCGGTTCGTGCGGCCCGCGCCCGCGCCGGGTGCGCCTGCACCCTTGCCCACCTGCTGCGATGCGGGGGAAGCGGCTCGGGCGGTCGGCTCCGCCGTTGACGTGGTGACCGGCCGCGGCTCCGCTGACCTCTCGGCCCCTCTGGGGGCGGGCGCGGGCCGGGCCGCGTGGGCGGTCCGTGACGCGCGGCGAGGTGCGGTGCGGCTGGCTGGCGGCCTGGGCGGGTGGCGCCTGTCGCTGTCGAGTACGTGTCGGGTTCGGAGCACCGCGCGCCTCGCGCGTACGGGCGAGGGCCGGGCGTAGGTCCTCGGGCCGGCAGCCGCCCTCCCTCCTCGCGCGCGTCGCGGGCGCGTGCGGCGGCCACGGCGTCGCGCTGGAGTTCCGGGAGGTTCCCCGGGAACGGGGACAGCCCCGCGCGCGGACGCGTAGCGCCCCTACGGGCGGGGCCCCGTGGACGGAACCGGCAAACCCGCGCGCGTGCGCGCGTACTGCCGGGACGGGGCAGGGCGGGGACGGGAAGGGGATGGAACAGGGCGGGGACGGGGCGGGCCAGGGCGCGCCGCTCCGTGCGGGTGACCTGGCGCGGTCTGACCCGGAGCGCGCGGGAGTGCGGTGGAAAGTCCCGTACTGCGGGTGAAAAGTGCCGTACGGACGGTGGTCGGGGTGGGGGAGGCGGTCCCGTCCTTCCGGGCGTTCTCCAGGCACCTTCCGCGGGGTTCGGACGTTGACACAGCGGGCGATAGCGAGCCTTCGTGCCGACGGACCTCCCGGGGTGGGCTGGTCCTGACTTACGATGGCCGTTGCGGCAGGCCCCGTGGCCCCCGATAATGCCGCGCTAGCGCACCCCCAACCGTGCCAGGTCCGACCGGCAAGGAGCCAGCCTACGTGTCCGTCCTCAACAAGCTCATGCGTGCAGGCGAAGGCAAGATCCTGCGCAAGCTGCACCGCATCGCGGGCCAGGTCAACTCCATCGAAGAGGACTTCCTGAACCTCTCCGACGCAGAGCTGCGCGCTCTCACGG
Source organism: Streptomyces sp. 796.1 (assembly GCF_047525675.1). Lineage (NCBI taxonomy): Bacteria > Bacillati > Actinomycetota > Actinomycetes > Kitasatosporales > Streptomycetaceae > Streptomyces > Streptomyces sp. 796.1. The sequence continues at coordinate 13,803 of NZ_JBLIWA010000049.1, forward strand.
ACGAGTACAAGGAGCGGTACGCGGACGGTGAGAGCCTCGACGACCTCCTGCCCGAGGCGTTCGCCACGGTCCGTGAGGCCGCCAAGCGCGTGCTCGGCCAGCGCCACTACGACGTCCAGATCATGGGCGGCGCCGCGCTGCACAACGGCTACGTCGCCGAGATGAAGACCGGTGAGGGCAAGACCCTCGTCGGCACGCTGCCCGCGTACCTGAACGGCCTGTCCGGCAAGGGCGTGCACCTGATCACGGTCAACGACTACCTGGCCGAGCGCGACTCCGAGCTGATGGGCCGGGTGCACAAGTTCCTCGGCCTGTCCGTCGGCTGCATCCTCGCCAACATGACGCCGGCGCAGCGCCGCGAGATGTACAACTGCGACATCACGTACGGCACCAACAACGAGTTCGGCTTCGACTACCTGCGCGACAACATGGCGTGGTCGAAGGACGAGCTGGTGCAGCGCGGGCACAACTTCGCGATCGTGGACGAGGTCGACTCGATCCTCGTCGACGAGGCGCGTACGCCGCTGATCATCTCCGGCCCCGCCGACCAGGCGACCAAGTGGTACGGCGACTTCGCCAAGCTGGTGAAGCGGCTGAACCGCGGCGAGGCGGCCAACCCGCTCAAGCGGGACGAGAACGGCAACCCGCAGCAGGAGACCGGCGACTACGAGGTCGACGAGAAGAAGCGGACCGTCGGCATCCACGACACCGGTGTCACCAAGGTCGAGAACTGGCTGGGCATCGACAACCTCTACGAGTCGGTCAACACCCCGCTCGTCGGTTACCTGAACAACGCCATCAAGGCGAAGGAACTGTTCAAGAAGGACAAGGACTACGTCGTCATCGACGGCGAAGTCATGATCGTCGACGAGCACACGGGCCGTATCCTCGCCGGCCGCCGCTACAACGAGGGCATGCACCAGGCGATCGAGGCGAAGGAAGGGGTGGACATCAAGGACGAGAACCAGACCCTCGCCACGATCACCCTCCAGAACTTCTTCCGCCTCTACGGCACGCTGTCGGGCATGACCGGTACGGCGATGACCGAGGCCGCCGAGTTCCACCAGATCTACAAGCTCGGCGTCGTCCCGATCCCGACCAACCGGCCGATGGTCCGCATCGACCAGGCCGACCTGATCTACCGCACCGAGCCCGCGAAGTTCGACGCGGTCGTCGAGGACATCGCCGAGAAGCACGAGAAGGGCCAGCCGGTCCTGGTCGGTACGACCTCGGTGGAGAAGTCGGAGTACCTCTCGCAGCAGCTCACCAAGCGCGGTGTGCGGCACGAGGTGCTCAACGCCAAGCAGCACGACCGGGAGGCGACGATCGTCGCCCAGGCCGGGCGCAAGGGCGCGGTCACCGTGGCGACCAACATGGCCGGCCGTGGCACCGACATCCAGCTCGGTGGCAACCCGGACGACCTGGCCGAGAACGAGCTGCGCGGCAAGGGCCTGGACCCGGTCGAGCACGTCGAGGAGTGGGCCGCCGCGCTGCCCGCCGCCCTGGAGCGCGCCAAGGCCGCGGTCAAGGCGGAGCACGAGGAGGTCAAGGAGCTCGGCGGGCTGTACGTGTTGGGCACCGAGCGGCACGAGTCGCGGCGCATCGACAACCAGCTCCGCGGTCGTTCCGGCCGACAGGGCGACCCGGGCGAGTCCCGCTTCTACCTCTCGCTCGGCGACGACCTGATGCGGCTGTTCAAGGCCCAGATGGTCGAGCGCGTGATGTCGATGGCCAACGTGCCCGACGACGTACCGATCGAGAACAAGATGGTCACCCGCGCCATCGCCTCCGCGCAGTCGCAGGTCGAGCAGCAGAACTTCGAGACGCGTAAGAACGTCCTGAAGTACGACGAGGTGCTCAACCGGCAGCGTGAGGTCATCTACGGCGAGCGCCGCCGCGTCCTGGAGGGCGAGGACCTGCACGAGCAGGTGGTGCACTTCATGGACGACACGATCGACGCCTACGTGCAGGCCGAGACCGTGGAGGGGTTCGCCGAGGAGTGGGACCTGGACCGGCTGTGGGGCGCGTTCAAGCAGCTCTACCCGGTGCAGGTGACCATCGAGGAGCTTGAGGACGAGGTGGGCGGCGACCGCGCCGGGCTCACCGCCGAGTTCATCACCGACGCCATCAAGGACGACATCCACGCGCAGTACGCGGCGCGTGAGGAGCAGCTCGGTTCGGACATCATGCGGGAGCTTGAGCGCCGCGTGGTGCTGTCCGTCCTCGACCGCAAGTGGCGCGAGCACCTCTACGAGATGGACTACCTCCAGGAGGGCATCGGCCTGCGTGCGATGGCCCAGAAGGACCCGTTGGTCGAGTACCAGCGGGAGGGCTTCGACATGTTCACGGCCATGATGGAGGGCATCAAGGAGGAGTCCGTCGGCTACCTGTTCAACCTGGAGGTCCAGGTGGAGCAGCAGGTCGAGGAGGTTCCGGTGGAGGACGCGGCCCCGTCGCTGGAGAAGGGCGACGAGGTCCCCGCGGGTGCGCCGCGCCCCGAGATCCACGCCAAGGGCCTGGACGCGCCGCAGCGCCCGGACCGGCTGCACTTCTCGGCCCCGACGGTGGACGGCGAGGGCGGCGTGGTCGAGGGCGATTTCGCCACCGACTCGCCGAACGAGACCACCTCGTCCACGCCCGTGGGAGCCGGCACGACCCGTGCCGAGCGCCGCAAGGCCCAGAAGGGCGGCCGTCGCCGCAAGAAGTAGCGCGACGCAGGAGCAACGAACGGGGCACGTCCCGCGCGTGAGCGCGCGGGGCGCCCCGGGGCCGCGGGCCCGGCATCGCC
>NZ_JBLIWA010000049.1:16613-66797 GCF_047525675.1 Streptomyces sp. 796.1
CCCCCCCCCCCCCCCCCCCCCCCCCCCCCCCCCCCCCCCCCCGCGGCCGTGTTGCGGGCGGTGCCCCGGTGCGGGGTGTGGGGGCTGAGTGGGGCGTGGGGTCGGCCGCCCGTTCGCCGGGCGGGGGCGTCGGGTGTTGCCTGACCGGGGCGGTGCGTCACGGCGGGCCCGGGTGGCCGGGGGTGGGGCCGAGGTCGATGGCGGCGCAGCGCCAGCGGTGGTCCTCGCCGCGTTCGAGCCGGAAGGCCAGGGCGCGCAGCCGGTCGCCGGCGGCGATGCGGGCGAACGCCTCGATGATCCACGGCTCGGGCCGGAACTCGTCGCAGTGCCGTACGACCGGGGCCAGGGCCCGCGCGCCCGGCCGTGGCCCGGCGGCCGGCGGGCCCGCGAGGCGAGCGGCGCCGCGTGCGGCGCGTACGTCTGTGGGGTGGGTCGCCCGCAGGTCCGCCGGGTGAGCCTCCCCTACGCCGCCCGCCGCGTGCGGCAGACGCGCCCCGGTCATCGGTGAGGGTGCCGTGCGGGCGGTCGGATCGTGGGGTGGCAGGGCGTCCGTCCGGTCGGGGTGGGGTTGGGGCAGGCCCGGTACGCGGCCGGGGGCGTACGCCCGGTGGGCCCGGGGTGGCGCGGGGGCCGTCGCGGTGGCCCCCGCGACGGGGCACCAGGCCGGGTGCGGGGCTAACGCGGCCAACTGGTCGTAGGCGATGCCCTGGGTGTGGCCGAGCATCCAGTGCACCGGTCGCTGGCCGCTGAGGGTGAGCAGCAGCCGGTGGGCGAACCAGTAGCGCGGTAGCCGCTCGCGCGCCCGCTGTCGCGCTGCGGGGTCCGGGCCGCCGGGCCGCCGCTGGTCGTGCCGCCGTGGCGGACCGCTGGCCTGGCGCGGCACGCGGCGCGTGGCCGGCCCCGAGCCGGTTCCGCCCCGGCTGCGCGGGGGCGACTCGTTGCCGTTGCTGCTGGGGCTTGGGCCGGCACTGGTGGCTGCGTCCGCACGCGTGCCCGTACCCGCGCCGCTGGTCGTACCCGTGCTGCTGGTCGTGCCCGTACCCGCGCTGGTGGGTGGAGCCGTACGCGTGCCCGCGCCGGCGGCTGTGCCCGTGCCCGCACTCGTTCCCGCCCCCGGACCCGCGGCTGCGCCCGTCCCCCCACCCGTACCCGTGCCGGCGTCGGTGCGCTGGCCGCTCGTGCGGGGGCGTGGGACGCGGAACTCGGCGGGTGGGGCGGCGTAAGTCGCCGGTGGGGTGGGCGGTGTGCTCGCCCCTGAGTCGGTGAGAGTTGGCGGGTGGGGGAGGGACCGGTGGCCGCGGGTCGCGAAGGGCCTGCCCCGTGGGGGCAGGGTGTCGGTGGTTGCTCTCTGGGTCAGGCCGTTCGTCCGTCGGTGCATCCGCGACTCGCCCCCTTCTCCGGGCCCGGCGTCCATACCGGGCGGTAGCTTCCGTCAGATGACTTCTACCGGCGGGTTCGTGGCGCGGGCAACGGCGAATCTCAGGTGTGGACGTCGCCGTGCGTGACCACCTATTCGGGTGACGGAGCCGGTCCCAGCAGGGTCGTCGCGGGGGCTGGGGCCGTGCGGTGGGCGGGGCCAGGGGCGGTGCCGAGCCCCTACCCCGAAGGGGGACCGGCGCGCTTATGCTTGCCGACAGCACGGCCTCACAAGTCTTGATGAAAGCGGCGAACATGCGCGTGTACGTCCCCCTCACCCTCCCCGGCCTTGCCGAGGCCCACCAGGCGGGCGAGCTGGGCCCGGCCCCGCTGGACGCGTACGCGGTGACGCCGGCGCTGCGCGAGTGGTACGTGTCGGACGACATCGAGGAACTGGAGTACGCGGCGCTCAACCGGGCCGCCGCGGCCTCGCTGCGCCGGATCGCCGGCGACCCGACCGCACCGCGCCGCCGGGTGGTCGTCGCCGTCGACGTACCGGACGGACAGGCGGTGGCCGATCCGGACCGCGGGCTCGACCAGTCGGCCCTCGGCGAGGTGCGGATCTCCGCGACGGTGCCGCTGAGCAAGGCCGCCGCGGTGCACGTGGACTCGGCGGAGGCGGAGCCGGACGTGACCGCCGCCGCTGCCGCCCTCGGCGCCGCCGACCAGGGCGACGACGACGCCCGCTTCACGGTGGACGGGGCCGAGGACCACGAGCTGCTGTGGTACGCGACGCAGGAGATTCCCAACCTGATCGGCTGACGCTGGCCCGCTGGCCCGCTGGCCCGCTGGCCCGCTGGCCCGCTGGCCCGCTGGCCCGCTGACGCAGACGCCGGCGCGCTCGCCTGCCGCCCCGCCGAGCGACTGCTGTGAAGCCTGCCGGCCGCCCGGTCTGCCGTGGGTGGGTCCGGCCGCCGCGCCGCGCGACCTTGCGGCCCACCGTCGGGCGCGCAGCCCCCTCGCGGTGGGCGCCGGGCCGGGGGGAGTGTCAGAGGGGCCGGGTACCGTCGTGGGCATGGGGAAGCACGAGACGCACATCATCTGGGACTGGAACGGCACCCTCTACCACGACATCGACGCCGTGATCGCGGCCACCAACGCCGCGTTCGCCGAGATCGGCCTCGAACCCATCACCCTCGACCGGTATCGCGAGCTGTACTGCGTGCCGGTCCCGCGCTTCTACGAACGCCTGATGGGCCGGCTGCCGACGCAGGACGAGTGGCTCCAGATGGACGTGGTCTTCCGGCGGCGGTACGAGGAGCAGCAGGCCGGCTGCGAGCTCGCGGACGGCGCCGCGGCGCTGCTCGAAGGCTGGCAGACGGCGGGCCGCACCCAGTCGCTGCTCTCGCTCTACGGGCACGAGGAGCTGTTGCCGCTGGTCAGCCGCTTCGGCATAGCCTCGCGGTTCGTCCGGGTCCAGGGGCGCGTCGGCCCGTCGGGCGGCGGCAAGGCGGAGCACATGGTGCGCCATCTCGCGGAGCTGCACGAGGTGGACGCGGCCCGCACCGTGGTGATAGGCGACGCCGTGGACGACGCGTTGGCCGCCCAGCACGTGGGGGCCAGGGCCGTGCTCTACTCCGGTGGTTCCCACAGTCGCGCCAGCCTCGCGGAGGCGGGCGTGCCCATAGCCGACACGCTGGCCGAAGCGGTCGAGCTGGCCGAGGCGCTGACGGCCTGACCCGACGGGCGGCAGCCTGCCGCCCGGCCCCCACCCGCGCGGGCCCGAGCCCCCACCGCGCGGGCCCGAGCCCCCACCGCGCGGGCCCGAGCCCTCACCCCAGAGGCGCCTTGGCCCGGAGGACGGTGAGGAACTCCCGCATCCAGGCCGAGTGGTCCGGCCAGGCGCGGGCGGAGACCAGCGGGCCGTCCACGACGACCTCGGCGTCCTGGAAGGTGGCGCCGGCCGACTGCATGTCGAGTTCGAGCGCGGGATAGGAGGTGACGCGGCGACCACTGAGACTGTCGGTGGCGGCGGTCAGCAGCGGGCCGTGGCAGATCTGGGCCACCGGCTTGTCGGCGTCGAAGAACGCCTTGACCACCTTGCGCAGCTCGCCGTCGTTGCGCAGGTACTCCGGGGCCCGCCCGCCGGGCACCACCAGGGCCGCGTACTCTCCTGGGTCGACCTCGGCGAAGGCCAGGTCGGCCGGCCAGGTGTAGCCGGGCTTCTCGGTGTACGTGTCGTAGCCGTCCTCGAAGTCGTGGACGACGAAGCGGAGCTTCTTGCGGCTCGGCGCCGCGATGTGGACCTCGTACCCCTCCTCGCGCAGCCGCTGGTAGGGGTAGAGCACCTCCAGGGACTCGGCCGCGTCGCCCGTCACGATGAGGATCTTCGCCGTCATCCGCCTACCTCCGTGGTGTGCCGGCGGGCCGGGTGGGGCTGGCCCGTACGGCGCTGACTCCTCCGGCGCTGGCTCCGAACTGTCCGGGTTTGTTCACCGTGCACCGCCGGGCCGGGTTTGCCAAGCCCTTCGACCCCGTTCGGCGACTTCCTGCCGTGTGCGTTGCGCTTTGGTCCGTTTCGCTCAAAGTTCCGGACCCAGATTTGTATATATCGGGCCGCTGACGTCGGCCCAGGGGGGAGCGATAGCCTTACGGCGTGATCAGCGCGATATCCCACGAGGGCAGAGTGGCCCTCGCCGCCGGCTGTTGCCGGGCGGGAGTACAGCGCCCGGCGCACCATAGTGCCCGGGGCGTCGCGAGATCTCTTTCACAGGGTTGTTGGCCACATTTGGTCAGGAGTGGCCCAGCCCGAGCTCATTCCCGCATAACGTCGACAGCGACCGGCGATCCCGCGTCACGACGTCATGCCACCGCACATCGATGTCACGCAACGGCGCGCGACAGGAGCAGAGGAAATGCAGACCAAGCTGGACGAAGCCAAGGCCGAGCTGCTCGAACGAGCGGCCCGGGTCGCTGAGCAGAACCCCGCCCACAACCAGCAGCCGGAGCGGGGGCTCGATTCCGAGACCCTTCGCGCCTACCTCCAGCGCTACTACCTGCACACCGCCTTCGAGGACCTGAGCGGGCGGGACCCGGTCGACCTCTTCGGCGCCGCGCTCTCGCACTACCGGCTGGCGCAGGTCAGGCCGCAGGGCACCGCGAACCTGCGCGTCCACACGCCCACGGTCGAGGAGAACGGCTGGACCTGCACCCACTCGGTGGTGGAGGTCGTCACCGACGACATGCCCTTCCTGGTGGACTCGGTCACCAACGAGCTCTCCCGGCAGGGCCGCGGCATCCACGTCGTGATCCACCCGCAGGTCGTGGTGCGCCGCGACGTGACCGGCAAGCTGCTCGAAGTCCTCGGCTCGCAGCGGGACCCGGAGGGCATCACCCTCGCCACCGGCCCCGACGTGGTCGGCGGGACCGCCGCCGGGGTGGCCGCGGCCACCGCCGTACTGCCGGCGGGCGACCTGCCGCACGACGCCGTGACGGAGTCCTGGATCCACGTCGAGTTCGACCGCGAGACCGACCGCGGCGACCTCAAGCAGATCACCGCCGACCTGCGACGGGTCCTGTCCGACGTGCGCGAGGCCGTCGAGGACTGGACCAAGATGCGCGAGTCCGCGCTGCGCATCGCCGATGAGCTGCCCACCGAGCCGACCGCCAGTGACCTGCGGGAACAGGAGGTCGAGGAGGCCCAGGAGCTGCTGCGCTGGCTGGCCGCCGACCACTTCACCTTCCTCGGTTACCGCGAGTACGAGCTGACCGCGGCGCCCGGCGAGGGCGGCGTGGAAGAGGACGTCCTGACCGCCGTGCCCGGCACCGGCCTCGGCATCCTGCGCTCCGACCCGGCGCACGCCGCCGACGGCAACCACGCGGCGCCCGGCGACGGCCGCCCCGGCTCGCCCTCCTTCAACCGACTGCCGGCCGACGCCCGCGCCAAGGCCCGCGAGCACAAGCTGCTCATCCTGACCAAGGCCAACAGCCGGGCGACCGTGCACCGGCCGTCCTACCTCGACTACGTCGGCGTCAAGAAGTTCGACGCGGACGGCAACGTGGTGGGCGAGCGCCGGTTCCTCGGCCTGTTCTCGTCGGCCGCGTACACCGAGTCGGTGCGCCGGGTGCCCGTCATCCGCCGCAAGGTCGCCGAGGTGCTGTCCACCGCGGGCTTCACGCCGCAGAGCCACGACGGCCGCGACCTGCTCCAGATCCTGGAGACCTACCCGCGCGACGAGCTCTTCCAGACCCCGGTCGACCAGCTCCGTTCCATCACCACCTCGGTCCTCTACCTCCAGGAGCGGCGCCGGCTGCGGCTGTTCCTGCGGCAGGACGAGTACGGCCGCTACTACTCGGCCCTCGTCTACCTGCCCCGCGACCGCTACACCACCGGCGTCCGGCTGCGGCTGATCGACATCCTCAAGGAGGAGTTGAACGGCACCAGCGTCGACTTCACCGCCTGGAACACCGAATCGGTGCTCTCCCGGCTGCACTTCGTGATCCGCGTCGCGCCCGGGGCGACCCTGGCCGACCTGACCGACGCCGACGCCGACCGCATCGAGGCCCGCCTGGTGGAGGCCGCCCGCTCGTGGGCCGACGGCTTCGCCGAGGCGCTGAGCGCCGAGGTCGGCGAGGAGCACGCCGCCGAGCTGCTGCGCCGGTACGGGAACGCCTTCCCCGAGGGGTACAAGGCCGACCACACGCCGCGCTCCGCCGTCTCCGACCTCCAGCACCTGGAGCGGCTGACCGCCGCCGGCGGCCAGCGCGAGTTCGCGCTCAGCCTGTACGAGCCGGTCGGTGCGGGCCCCGGCGAGCGCCGCTTCAAGATCTACCGCAGCGGCGGCCAGGTCTCCCTGTCGGCCGTCCTCCCCGTGCTCCAGCGGCTCGGCGTGGAGGTCGTGGACGAGCGCCCGTACGAGCTGCGCTGCTCGGACCGGTCCACCGCCTGGATCTACGACTTCGGCCTGCGGCTCCCCGACCGGGTGGAGAGCGACGACGCGCGCGAGCGCTTCCAGAACGCGTTCGCCGCGGTGTGGACCGGCCGGGCCGAGAACGACAACTTCAACGAGCTGGTGCTCAGCGCCGGGCTCGACTGGCGGCAGGCGATGGTGCTCCGCGCGTACGCCAAGTACCTGCGACAGGCCGGCTCCACCTTCAGCCAGACGTACATGGAGGACACCCTCCGCAACAACGTGCACACCACCCGGCTGCTGGTGAACCTCTTCGAGGCGCGGATGGCGCCCGAGCGGCAGCGGGCCGGCAACGAGCTCACCGATGCGCTGCTCGAAGAGCTGGACGCCGCCCTCGACCAGGTCGCGAGCCTGGACGAGGACCGCATCCTGCGCTCCTTCCTCACCGTCATCAAGGCCACGCTGCGCACCAACCACTTCCAGCGCACCGGCGGCACCACCGGCCCCGACGGCCAGCACGACGGCGCGGGCCAGCCGCACGACTACCTGTCCATCAAGCTCGACCCGCAGGCCATCCCCGACCTGCCGGCGCCCCGCCCGGCGTACGAGATCTGGGTGTACTCGCCGCGCGTGGAGGGCGTCCACCTGCGGTTCGGCAAGGTCGCCCGCGGTGGGCTGCGCTGGTCCGACCGGCGCGAGGACTTCCGTACGGAGATCCTCGGCCTGGTCAAGGCGCAGATGGTGAAGAACACCGTCATCGTGCCGGTGGGCGCCAAGGGCGGCTTCGTCGGCAAGCGGCTGCCCGACCCGTCGGTCGACCGGGACGCCTGGCTGGCCGAGGGCATCGCCTGCTACAAGATCTTCATCTCCGGGCTGCTGGACATCACCGACAACCTGGTCGGCGGGCAGGTCGTGCACCCCGAGGGCGTCGTCCGGCACGACGAGGACGACACGTACCTGGTGGTCGCGGCCGACAAGGGCACCGCCACCTTCTCCGACATCGCCAACGAGGTCGCCGTCGACTACGGCTTCTGGCTCGGCGACGCCTTCGCCTCCGGCGGCTCGGCCGGCTACGACCACAAGGGCATGGGCATCACCGCCCGCGGCGCCTGGGAGTCGGTCAAGCGGCACTTCCGCGAGCTCGGCCACGACACCCAGACCGAGGACTTCACGGTCGTGGGCGTCGGCGACATGAGCGGCGACGTGTTCGGCAACGGCATGCTGCTCAGCGAGCACATCCGGCTGGTGGCCGCCTTCGACCACCGGCACATCTTCCTCGACCCGAACCCGGACGCGGCCGTCTCCTACGCCGAGCGCCGCCGGCTGTTCGAGCTGCCGCGCTCCTCGTGGGGCGACTACGACACCAAGCTGCTGTCCACCGGCGGCGGCGTGCACCCGCGCAGCGCCAAGTCCATTCCGGTCAACGCGCAGGTCAGGGCGGCCCTCGGGATTCCCGCCGGAGTCACCAAGCTGACCCCGGCCGAGCTGATGAAGGCCATCCTCCAGGCCCCGGTCGACCTGCTGTGGAACGGCGGCATCGGCACGTACGTCAAGTCCTCGCTCGAATCGCACGCGGACGTCGGCGACAAGGCCAACGACGCGATCCGGGTGGACGGCCAGGAGCTGCGGGTCAAGGTCGTCGGCGAGGGCGGCAACCTGGGCCTGACCCAGCTCGGCCGGATCGAGTTCGCCAGCGTCGGCGGGCCGCGGGACGCCGAGGGCCGGGCCACCGGCGGCCGGATCAACACCGACGCGATCGACAACAGCGCCGGCGTGGACACCTCGGACCACGAGGTCAACATCAAGATCCTGCTCAACTCGGTGGTCGCCGACGGCGACATGACCGTCAAGCAGCGCAACAAGCTGCTCGCCGAGATGACCGACGAGGTCGGCGCGCTGGTGCTGCGGAACAACTACGCGCAGAACACCGCGCTGGCCAACGCCGTCGCCCAGGCGCCCAGCCTGCTCCACGCCCACCAGCGCTTCATGCGCCGCCTCGGCCGCGAGGGCCGGCTCGACCGGCAGTTGGAGTTCCTGCCCAGCGACCGGCAGATCCGCGAGCGGCTGGCCGCCTCGCGCGGCCTGACCCAGCCCGAGCTGGCCGTGATCCTCGCGTACATCAAGATCACGGTGGCCGAGGAGTTGGTGGCCACCAAGCTGCCGGACGACCCGTACCTCCAGCGGCTGCTGCACGCCTACTTCCCGCAGGCGCTGCGGGAGCAGTTCGGCGAGCAGATCGACGCGCACGCGCTGCGCCGCGAGATCATCACGACCGTGCTGGTCAACGACACCGTCAACACCGGCGGTTCGACCTTCCTGCACCGGATGCGGGAGGAGACCGGCGCCTCCACCGAGGAGATCGTGCGCGCGCAGACCGCGGGCCGGGAGATCTTCGGCCTGGCCGGGGTGTGGGACGAGGTCGAGTCGCTGGACAACGTGGTCGCCGCCGACGTGCAGACCCGCATCCGGCTGCACTCGCGGCGCCTGGTCGAGCGCGGTACGCGCTGGCTGCTCAACAACCGCCCGCAGCCGCTTGAGCTCGCCGAGACGATCGACTTCTTCAGCGAGCGGGTGGCGACCGTGTGGGCCGCCCTGCCGAAGCTGCTGCGCGGCGCCGACCTGGACTGGTACCAGGGCATCAACGAGGGGCTGAGCCAGGCGGGCGTGCCGGAGGAGTTGGCCTCGCGGGTGGCGAGCTTCTCGTCCGCCTTCCCGACGCTGGACATCGTCGCCGTCGCGGACCGCACCGGCAAGGACCCGCTGGCCGTTGCCGAGGTCTACTACGACATCGCCGACCGGCTGCGGATCACCCAGCTCATGGACCGCATCATCGAGCTGCCGCGCGCCGACCGCTGGCAGTCCATGGCCCGCGCCTCCATCCGCGAGGACCTGTACGCGGCGCACGCCGCGCTCACCTCCGACATCCTCTCGGTGGGCAACGGCGACGCCACGCCCGAGCAGCGGTTCAAGGCGTGGGAGGAGAAGAACGCGGCCCTGCTCGCCCGGGCCCGCGGCACGCTGGAGGAGATCCAGGGCTCGGACGACTTCGACCTGGCGAACCTGTCGGTGGCCATGCGCACGATGCGGACGCTGCTGCGCTCGCACGGCTGAGCAGACTGGCCGCGGCCCGTCCGGGGCTGGCGGGCTGGCCCGTACGACGGCTGGCGCGCTGGCCCGTACGACGGGGCTGGTGCGCCGGCCAGGTCGCGGCGGATGCCGGTGGCCGGCCGGGAAGTGGTACGACGCCGAGGGGCGGTACGGAGCGATCCGTACCGCCCCTCGGGGCGTTGCGGGCCGGGCGCGCGCCGGCGGGACGGCGCGCGCCGTCTCCGGGGTCGGCCTACGAATCGGTCCAGTCGGCCGTCAGCGACAGCAGGTCGAGCCGTTCGATGCGGGCCGGGTCGGCGAGGATGTCGATGCGGTGCACCTTGCCGTCGCGGACGGTGAAGCTCAGCAGCGACTGCGGGGCGTCGTCGACGATCGAGATGACTCCCGCCGCGCCGTTGACCAGGACCGGCACCGGGGTCGACGCCGCGTACCTGGCGAAGGCCAGGGCCTGCTGGCTGACGGCGTCGGCGCCGTGCAGTTCGAGGATGCCGCCGGCCGCTGCCGCCGCGCCGCCCGCCGCCCCGGTGATGCCGCTGACGCCGGCGCCGAGGTCCACGTGCAGCACGATGTCCGGGGCCAGCACCGACACCAGCGCGTCGAAGTCGCCGCTGCGCGAGGCCGCGAGGAACGCGTCCACGACGGCACGCTGCCGCGGCAGGTCGGGATCGGGGTCGGGCTCGGTGCCGCGCACCCGGCGGCGGGCCCGGCTCGCGAGTTGGCGGGCCGCCGCCGGGGTGCGCTCCACCAGCGGCGCGATCTCGTCGAAGGGCACCCCGAACATGTCGTGCAGGACGAACGCGAGCCGTTCGGCCGGGGTCAGCGTGTCCAGCACGACCAGCAGCGCCAGCCCCACCGCATCGGCGAGCAGCGCCTCGTGCTCGGGGTCGACGCCGTCGGCGACGTCCACCACCGGGTCCGGGATGCGCCCCTCCAGCGGCTGTTCGCGGCGGGAGCTGCGGGCCCGCAAGAGATCGAGGCAGACCCGGGCCACCACCGTGGTCAGCCAGCCCCCGAGGTTGACGACCCCGTCCGCGCCGTTGCGCTGGAGCCGCAGCCAGGTCTCCTGCACGGCGTCGTCGGCCTCGCTGAGCGAGCCCAGCATCCGGTAGGCGACGGCCCGCAGCCGCGGCCGGTCCGCCTCGAAGCGCTGCGCCAGCCGTTCACGTTCGTCCATCGATCCACTTCTCCCGTCCACGTCCTCACCACCATGACGAGGCGGGACACGGAAGTGTGACAGCGGGGGTGGATGTGGCGCGGGGCGCCGGTGCCGTACGCGGCTGCGTGTGGCGGTGGGGCCCGTACGGCTCCACCCGCCGACGGGCTCGTACGCCGCTACGCCTGCCGGTGGACCTGGGTGAGGAACGCCTCGACGTGGCCGACCAGCCGGTCGATCTGTTCGTCCAGGGTGAGCGTCTCCTCGAAGCGCTGGGCGAGTTCCAGCTTCTTCTTGCCCCGTACGTACAGCGAACAGGCCAGGTCGGCGCAGATGTACGCGCCCACCGTGTTCCCCTGGCGACCGGCCGCGCCGGCCTTGCGGGCGGCCAGCAAGGTGACCCCGGAACCGGGGTGCGAGGTCAGGCACAGGGAGCAAATGTTGGTCTTGGTCAGGCTCTTGCGCGGCCCCTGCGGGACCCGCAGGGTGACGCCGGTGAGCCGGCCCTCGTACGGCATGACGAGATAGCTCCGGTCGGGCGCGCCCGGGTCGCGCCAGCCGAGGAAGTCCAGGTCCTCCCAGGGCCGCTCGGCCAGGTCCCGGGGCAGGTTGAGCCGGCTGGCCTCGCCCTTGGAACAGTTGACGAAGGACGCGCGAATCTCTTTTTCACCGACCGCAAGCATGGTCCGAAGCTAACAATCGGGGGGTGGTGCTGTCGCACGAATTTCGGCGGGACGCAGGCGGGGTGCGGGCGGGATGCGGGCGGGTGGCGCCCCGCCCGCACCCGCTGCTCCTCCTACTTCAGGGCTCCTGCCATCACGCCCGAGACGAACTGGCGCTGGAAGGCGAAGAAGACCGCCAGCGGGACGATCATCGAGAGGAAGGCGCCGGGGCCCAGGACGTCGATGTTGTTGCTGAACTGGCGGGCCTGCTGTTGCAGGGCCACCGTGATCGGCGGGTTGCCGCTGTCCGCGAAGATCAGCGAGACCAGCATGTCGTTCCACACCCACAGGAACTGGAAGACGGCGAGCGAGGCGACGGCCGGGCCGGCCAGCGGCAGCACCACGCGGAAGAAGAGCCGCAGCTCGCCGGCGCCGTCCAGGCGGGCCGCCTCCAGGAGTTCGCGCGGGATCTCCGCGAAGAAGTTGTGCAGCAGGAAGACCGCGAACGGCAGCCCGAAGGCGGTGTGGAAGAGGACCACGCCGGTGGTGGTCTGGAAGATGCCGAGTTCGCCGAAGAGCTTGGAGACCGGGATCAGCGCCACCTGCACCGGCACCACCAGCAGTCCCACCACCACCAGGAACCACCAGTCGCGCCCGGGGAACTCCATGCACGCGAACGCATAGCCGGCCAGCGCGCCCACCAGCACCACGAGCAGCGTCGAGGGCACCGTGATCAGGGCCGTGGTGTACAGCGAGTCGGTGACCACCTCGTTGTGCAGCAGCCGGTCGTAGCCGTCCAGGGTGAGCTGCGAGGGGTGCACGAAGACCTGCCACCAGCCGGTGAGGTCCGCCTCGGCCGGGTCGCGCAGCGAGGACAGCAGCAGTCCCGCGGTCGGCGTCAGCCAGAACAGCGCGACCAGCACCAGGAAGATCCGCATCCCGGTGCCCCCGGCCCGGGCCGCGATCCGGGTGGCGAGCGACTGTTTGGCCCGTACGACGGTTCCCGTACTGGTCATCGACGGCGCTCCCTTCGAATGCGGCGGACATTGGCGTACATCAGCGGCAGCACCAGGGCGAGCAGGAAGATGGCGATGGCGCTGCCGACGCCCTGGTTGACGTCGGTGCCGAAGGAGGACTTGTAGAGCTGGAGCGCCAGCACGTTCGCCTCGTCCTGGCTGGCGCCGGGGGCGATGATGTAGACGAGGTCGAAGATCTTCAGCACGTTGATCATCAGCGTGACCAGGACGACCCCGAGCACCGGCGCCAGCATCGGGACCGTCACGCGGCGGAAGACCTGCCATTCGTTGGCGCCGTCCACCCGCGCCGCCTCCAGCAACTCGCGCGGCAGTCCCGCGAGCCCGGCCGCGATGAGCACCATCGCGAACCCGGCCCACATCCACACGTACGAGCCGATGATGGCCGGCGTGACCAGCGTCGGGCCGAGCCAGTCCACGCCGTTGTACGGGGCCTGGAAGTTGCTGCCGGGCAGCCGCAGGGTGGCGCCGTCGGCCCGGTCGGACAGGGTGAACGTGCCGTCGCCGCGGGTGGTGGCGGTGGCGACCACCGCGCCGTCCTTGACCGCCTCCACCTCGATCCCGGCGAGCCCTTCCTCGCCGCGGTCGATGGCGTTCGCCGTGCCCTTGCCGCCGCGGGTGAAGTCGCGCCACACGACGCCGGTGACCTGGCCGTTCGCCGGCTTGGGCGCCTTGGCGTGCTGCGCCCCGTCGAGCTGGTCGCGCGGGATGCCGACCAGCGGGACCAGCACCGGGCTGCCGGCGCGCAGCGTCCGCGGGTCGGTGATGGTGCCGTCCGCGGCCTCGGTCAGCGGCGACTGCCGGCCGGGGTTGGCCCGCTCGAACGGCGCCGGGTCGGTGAACGTGTCGTGCACGCTCACCCACACCGCGTTGGCCACGCCACGGTCCGGGTCCTGCTCGTACACCAGCCGGAAGATGATGCCGGCCGCCAGCATCGAGATCGCCATCGGCATGAAGACCAGCAGCTTGAAGGCGGTGCCCCAGCGGATGCGCTCGGTCAGTACGGCGAAGATCAGCCCGAGCGCGGTGGCCACCAGCGGCGCCACCACGATCCAGATGACGTTGTTGGTGACCGCGCGCTGTATGGCGTCGTCGGTGAACATCTCCCGGAAGTTGTCCAGGCCGACGAAGTCGCTGTCCGTGGCGTCGTAGAGGCTGCGGCGCAGCGAGTACGCGATGGGGTAGACCAGCAGCGCGCCGAGCAGCACGAGGGCGGGCAGCAGGAAGAGCGCCGCCAGCCACGGGTTGCTGCCGCGCACGCTGCGCCGTTTCGAGCGCCGGGCGGCGGGCGGGGTGGCGCCGGCCGCGGGCGTACGGGGCGCGGGCGCGGGGGCGCCGGGCTTGGGCTCCCCCGGCGCGGGCTCCGCGGGCGTGGCCGCGTCGGGTGCGGGGTCGTCCGTCGGTCGCGCGGTGTGCGCGGGGGAGGACGGGGTGGGGCGGCGTGGGCCCGGCTGGGCCGCGCCGCCCGCTGGCGGGGTCGACATGGTGTGGGTCCCTCGGCCGGATCAGTCCGAGAACGCCTTGGCGGCGTCCTTCTCCAACTGGCGTTGCGTGCCCGAGACGTTCCTCGGGTTCTTGAGGAAGTCCTGGAGCGCCTTCCACTCGCCCTGCGCGGGCTTGCCGCCGAACGAGGCGGGCGCCTGGTCGGACATGTCGAAGCGGAAGTCGTTCCCCGCGTCGACCAGCGCCTTGGCGATGCCGCGCAGTTCGGGGTTGGGGTAGCTGGCCAGGTCGAGCCTGGTGTTCGCGGAGATCAGCCCGCCCTCGCGGGCCCAGACGGCGGCGGCGTCCGGGGAGGCCAGGAAGGTGAGCAGGGCCTGGGACGCCTTGGTGTCCTTGAGCGCCACGGCCACGTCGCCACCGGTCACCACCGGCGCCTTGGGGCCGACCGCGGGGAACGGGAAGACCTTGGCGTCCTTCCCCAACTCCGCACCGGCGTCGGCGACGTTCGCGGCGACGAAGTCCGCCTCGAAGACCATTGCGGCCCGCGGGTCACCTGCGCTGAACGTCTTGCTGACCGACTGCGGGAACTCCGTCCGCAGCGCGCCCTCCCTGCCGTCCGTCAACAGGTCTTCGTCCCCGAAGAGTTCGGCCAGTGTGGTCAGCGCCCGGGTCACCGAGGGGTCGGTCCACTTGATGGCGTGCGTGGAGAGCTTGTCGTACATCTCGGGACCGGCCTGCGAGAGGTAGACGTTCTCGAACCAGTCGGTGAGCGTCCAGCCGTCCGCGCCGCCGATCGACACCGGCTGCACGCCCGAGTCCGACACCAGCCTGGCCTGCTCGATCAGCTCCCGCCAGGTCTTCGGCTCGGTGGCCCCCGCGTAGTCGAAGGCCCGGGTGTTGTACCAGATCAGCGACTTGTTGCTGACCTTGTAGTAGACCCCGTACGGCGTTCCCTCGTACGAGCCGAGCTGCTGCCAGCCGGGCGAGAAGTTCTTGGCCAGCTCGGCCCGCGCGGTCTCGCCCAGCGGCTTGATCCACTTCTTGGCCGCGAACTCCCTGAGCACGCCGACCTGTTGCAGCATGGCGATGTCCGGTGGCTGTTTGCCGGCGACCTTCGAGCCGACGAAGGCGGACATGTCGTCGCCGCTGGGCACGAAGGCGACCTCGGCGCCGGTACGTCGCTCGAACTCGGCCAGCACCTTGCTGAAGTTCTCCTGCTCCGTACCCGTCCACACGGCTGTGACCTGAAGCTTCTGCCCGTCGAGACGGGGCAGTTGAACGGTCTGCGGCACGGGCGCGACGCTCGCGCCGCCCTCGTCCTCGCTCCCGCAGCCAGCGGCCGTCAGCACCAGGGCCGCGGCACTGGCGAGGGCCAGCGCGGCGCGGTGGCGGGGGCGGCGGGGGCCGGTGGGGCGGGGGGTGGGCTTGCCGGGTGTGGTGGTTTCGTTGGTTGCGGTTGCGGTTGCGGTTGCGGTTGCGGGCGTGGACGGGGCCGTGGTTGCCGCTACGGTGCCCGTCTGGGCCGCGGCCGTGGCCGTCGCTCCGGCCGCGGGGCCGGTTGCGCCCTCCGCTCGGGCCCTCGTGGTCCCTGCCGTCCCGCGGGTGCTCGCCCCGTCAACCGGTCGCGTGCCGACTGCCCGACGCCGGCGGCGCCCTAACGCCTGGCGTGGTCCCTGCATCTCGCCGCCTCTCCCCGTGTCGGGACGCCGCGCCCCTGCGGACGGCCGCGCCGTACGCGGGCGCTCCCGGTCGTACGCCCGTGCCCCGTGACGACAGTCCTACGCCCGGTCACGGTGGGCCGCAATACGTGCATCGCCGTCGAACGGCCGATCGTGATGGGCCCGTGATCTTCGACGCCCGGCCTGCCCGTTAAGCCCAGATCCCCTGCTGACCAGCGGAGTTGACGTGCCTCACGGCGCTTGAGGGGCGCTGGTGACTCACTGGTACGCAGGCTACGGAGGGGCTTGCCGGGGTGCCCGGGGGCGGTCACGGGCCTGTGTCGCCGGGCGGCCGTGAGCACCGTGCGCGTGCCGCCCCCCCCGCTCCGGTTGACCGGCACGGCTCGTTGCACCGGGCACCGGGCACCGGGGTCGGACGGGGGCTTCCGTACGAGGCGTGCGGCTGGGTACTCCGCAGCGCGGCGCACGTCCTGCGGGGTGGCTCGCCCCGCGTTTCTTCCCACGGGGCGGCCGGTCTCGCGCGGTGCGGCGCGCTCCCTGCCGCACGGCTCGCCCCCTACGTGGCGCGGCGCGCTCCCCGCCGCCCAACCCGCCCCCGCCGTGCGCCAACCCACCATCGCGCGATGGTCGGAGACCGGCGGCCGAGGCGGGGCGTACGGCGCGTGGGTCGGGGCCAGGCACGGGGGCCGGGGCCCGGGCGCGGGCCGTGCGGCGGGTTATATGAGCGGTGGTGCGGGGGCCGCGCCCGTGGACTGGGCCGCGCGCTGGAGCGCGCTGGCCAGCAGGGCCAGGTCGGTCGGGCCGTTGCCGAGCTCGCGCAGCGGCCTGCGGGTGGGCGGGTCGCCCATCCGCTCCCAGTCCAGTGGGACCACCGTGGGCCTGGCCGTCGCCGTACGCGGGATGCGGCCGGTGATCCGGCCCGCCTGGAACGGCGTCACCCCGCCGTCGTCGGGCCGCTTCAACCGGCCCCGGCCGGGCGTCGGCAGCCCCTCCACGGCGCTGCGCACGCTGCCCGACGGCTGTTCGAGCAGGACCCGCAGGCCGGCCCGCTCGACGGCGACCGTGTCCGCCGTACGGTCCGGGCGGCCCGACGCCGCGATCAGATGCACGCCCAGGCGCGCGCCGTCGCGGGCCACCGACTCCAGCGCGCGCACCACCGAACCGGCCGACGGCCGGGCCGTACTGCCGAGCGCCGGGGCCACCAGTGCGTCGAAGTCGTCGACGAGCACCACGAGCCGGGGCATCGCGCCCGCCTCGTACGCGTCCGGGGTCTCCCGCGCCGGCAGCGCGCCACCGGCCGCGCCGGCCTCGCCGCGGGGGGCGCTCAGCGGGCCTGCGCCCGGGGCGCGGAGCTTGAGCGTGCCGCTGGTCGGGCTCTCCAGGGTGCCGTCGGGGGCCACGCCGCCCGACCAGCGCCCTGCGCCGCCCTGGCCGGAGCGGTCCGCGCCGTCGAAGCCGCCCCGCGCCGGGTCCGCGGCGTCGGCGGGCCTGCGCGGCGAGACGACCTGGGGCGCGCCGGCTCGGCCGGCGTGCCAGGAGACGAAGTCGCCGCGGCCCAGCACCTCGGCCCGCCGCTTGAGCTCGGAGCTGAGCGCCTGCGCGAACTCCCGCATCCGCACCGGGTCGGACGCCGCCAGGTACGTCGAGACGTGCGGCAACTCCGTACACGGCCGCAGTCCCTCGCCGCGCTCCGTGCCGCCGCCGTCCACCAGCACCAGCGACATCCGGTCCGGGCGCTCGGCGGCGGCGAGCGAGGCGGCGATGGACCGCAACAGCTCGGTCTTGCCGGTGCCCTGGGCGCCGTCGATCAGCAGGTGCGGGCCGTCGGACGCGAGGTCGATGGCGAGCGGGCCGCGCGGGCCGGCACCGAGGACCGCGAGCGCCCGGCCGCCGAGCGCCCCCTCGTCCGCCGCGGCGGCCCACCGGGCCATCAGCGAAGCGGGGGTCGCCCGGGCCAGGCCCAGTTCGTCCAACAGGCGGGTGCTCTCCGGCAGCGGGGCGGTGGTCCTGGCCGGGCCCGCGCCGTCGGTCGCGGAGTCCACCGGCCGCAGCGGCGCCAGCGCCCGGGCGAACCGCTCGGCCCAGGCCAGCGACACCGCGTCCACCGTGGCCGTACTGACCACGCCGGTGCTGCCGCTGCCGCTGCCGCTGCCGGAGCCCGAGCCGGTTGCCGAGCCGTCGGCCGTGCGGCCCTGGCCCGACGCGCTGCCCGCGGGCGCGGCGGGCGCACCTGGCGCCGTCTGCGCGGCGCCGTGACCGGGCGGCATCCCGCCGTGCAGCGGTGGCTGGGGCGCACCACCTGCGGTCGGGCGGCCCGGTGCATCGGCGGCGCCGGCCTGCACACCGCCCTGACCTGCGGCGCCCTGCGCGGGTAGGCCGTGTGCCGCGAACCACTCGCCGCCCGGGACGCCGGGCTGGGGCGGCAGCGGCGGCGCCGGTTGGGCGTGCGTGCGCCCGGGGTCGCCGTCCCAGCCGCGGTGCAACACCTTGAGTTCGGTGGCGACGTCACCGCTGAGCAGGGCGACCACCCCGCACTCGGCGATCAGCGAGGAGGCCGAGCGAGCCGCCTCGTAACTCGCCGACAGCGGGGCGTCCGCCACCGCGGGCGGGGCCTCCGCGAGGCACACCAGATGGACGCCGGCGGCCGGCCCGCAGGCCGCCAGCCTGGCCATCCGCTCGCGCACTGAGCGCTGGCCTGGCTCGCCGTCCACGATCACCACCGTGTACGGCCCGGTGTGCTGCTTGGCGGCGGCGGCCACGGCCGCCGGCGTGGCGGTGATCCAACCGGGGCCGAGCGGCCCGTCGTCCAGCCGACGCATCAACTCGCCCACCCGGGCCGTGGCCTGGTCCCGGTCGAAGGCCAACAGCAGCCGGCAGTCCTGCCCGTGCGCCGGGCGCACCTGGGGCAGCCAGCCGAGCCAGGACCACTCGGCGGCCCGCTCGGCTGCCGGCCGCTGCCGGTCGGCGCTGATCAGCACGATCTCCAGGGCCGCCGGCGGGTGCGCGGCGGCCAGTTGCGCGATCACCGACCTGGCGAGCCCGGCGAGCCGGCCGCGCGGTCCGGCCAGCCCGAGCGCCCCTGCCTCCCGCAGGCCCACGGCGACCGGTGCGAAGACGGTGGGGGTGCCGGCGGCCGGCCGTGTCGGATGCCCCGGGCCGGGCGCCGCGCCCCCGGCCGGCTGGCCGGGCGGTGGTCCGTCGGGCGCGCCCGCGGCGGCGAGCGCGGTCACCGGCTGGTCGGCCGTGCCGAGCCGGACGACGAGCGCGTCGGGGTGGCACGGCGTGCGGTCCCACAGCCGGACGTCCGGGCCGAGCGCGCTCAGCAGCACGGCGGCCGGGTCGGGCCAACGCCGGTCCAGCGCGTCGGCCGCCCGCACCGCGTCCCGGGCCAGTTCGACCAGGTCGACCGGGTCGGTGCCCCACTCCTCGGCGTCTTCCGGGCGCGCGGGGACCCGGCTGCCGCCCGCGAGGCGGCGCGCCCAGGCGCCCAGGCCCGTACGCCGCCGCTCGGTGCGCGGGGCGTGCAGGTCGCCCGGGTGGGTCGGTACGTCATGTGCGGCAGGTGGCTCCTGCGGGCCGCCGGACCAGCGGCCGAACTCCGGGTCGCCGATGCGGCGGTTGCCGAGCCGGGTGAGGTCGCCGGCGCCGCCCGCGCCGCCCAGATGGCCCGCGCCGCCGGAGCTGCCCAGGCTGCCGGGCCTGCCCGTGGGCGCCGGGCCGGGCTGGCCGGCGGCGCCCGTCGCGTACCCGGTCGGGCCGGTGGCGTCGCGGTGACCGCCGTAGATCGGGTCCGGCCCGCCGTGGTCGGCCGCGCCACCGGCGGCCGTGTCGGGGCCCGTCCCGCGCGGGGCTGCCGGATGCCCGCCCGCGCGCGGTGCCCCGCCCTGCCCGGGGGCCGGGTGCTGTCCCGGTGCCGCTTCGGCGTCCCATCTCGGCGGGTGCCCGGGCGCCGGCACGCCGCGCCGTCTGCCCTGCGTGGTGGGGGCGCCGTCGGCCGACCAGGCGTCGGCCGCCCCGTCGCCGTGGCCGCCGCCCGCCGGGTGCTGCGGATGCGATGAGTGCGGGTGCGGTGCGGGCTGCGGGTGCTGCGCACCGCCGTCCGCTGTCCGCTGCCCGGCGCGGGCCAACGGGCCGGCGGCTCCGGCGGGACCACCGGCCGCCCCGGCCGGTCCCCGCCCGCCCGGCGCCACCCGCAGGTGGCCCTCGCCGTCCGGGTGGGTGGCCAGCGGCGCCGGGCCTGGCGCCCCGCCGCCGAGGTCGCCACCGGTGGGCGGCACCACGGACGCGCCGAGCACGCGCCCGCTCGGCGCACCCGAAGCGTCAGAAGCCTCAGCCGCGCCGTACGCACCGGGCCCGCCCGAACCACCAGGACCGTCCCCCGCGGGCCCGCCCGGCGCGAGCCCGCGCACCGGGGCGTGCAGGCGCAACGCGGATTCCCCGATGCGCAGCAGCGCGCCGGGCAGAAGTGGCACGGGGACCGCGGTGACCGGAGCGCCGTCGAGCTCCGTGCCGTTCGTCGAGCCCAGGTCGACCACGCTCACCTGGCCGTCGTCGGAGACCGTGACCGCGCAGTGCGCCCGCGAGACGTCCGGGTCGTCCAGCGGCACGTCGGCGTTGCCCGAGCGGCCGATCCTGGCCTGCCCACCGTGCAGCAGGTGCACGCCGCCGGCGTCCGGCCCGGCGACCACGTGCAGCCGCGCGGGTGCGTCCGAGCACAGGGCGGGATAGGGGTGCGGCTGCTCATCGGGGGCCGCCGGCGCCTGGAGGGCCACCACCGCGCCGTCCACCAGCGGCGGTTCGCCGAGCGCACAGCGCCGCGCGTCCAGCCGCTCGGCGCCCGCGTACACCACCACCGGGCCGTTGCCGAGGTCGGCCCCGACCGCCGCGACCGCGGTGGCCAGGCCGCTGGTCACCGCCGCCAGGGCGGTGCCGACGGGCGCCGTCACGAGGACGTCGCAGGCGGGTGCCTGATGGCCGGGAGGGCCGCTGCGCGGCCCGAGGACGGTCAGCCGGATCTGCATCGCCGCCAGCGGTCCCTTCTGCCCCGGATGCCCGGTGGAAGGGCTGTTCCCCCCACCGCCCCCAGGCGCGTCGGCACGTACAGGACACACATCACGGGCCCCCTCCACCCGTACCCCATGTGCTGCGTGCATCCTCGCATCCGGGACTGACAACGTGCCTGGCGAGTGCCATTACGTGATCTTGAACGGCCGCCGAGTTGGCTCAAACTGCCTGCGTACGAGCGCCCCGGCGGCCCGCGACCGCCACGCCGTCCGGGCTCCGGCGACGGCCCGGACCACCTGCCGCGGCCCGCGGGGCCAGCCGGGCCGCCGCCCTGCGGCCTGCACGTGCGGCTGGCCGGAACACATCGGTCGCGGCCCGTCGCCGCCCCGTCCGAAGCGCCACGGACGCCCCGTTCCCTCCCGATCCCTCCCCTCGCAGCCGTCCGCCCCGAACCCGTCCTCATCGCGCCCCGGCCCGGCGTCGCCCCGCCCTTCGAGCGGCCAGAGCCCGGCCCCGTACCGGCTCCGGACGGTTCCGAACCGACCTCGTACGACCCCGGACCGGTGCCCCCGGCGGCACGGAGGCGCCCCGGAGCCGTCCCGCGCCCCGGAGCCCCATCGCCGCCCGCCGTCCCCCACCCCGTCCCGCCATGGCAACCATCCGGCCACTTCACACGTCTTTCCCTGGGCCCCGTGCCTCTTCCTGCCGCCCGCGGCTCGGCCGTGGCGGGGGCGGCGGCATTAGAGTGGGCCAGCGGTTCGCGCGCCCGGGGCCAGTGGCCTGGGTGCAGGCCGTGGAACGGGCCTCGTGCGGGCCGGAGCTTGGACGAGATCACGATCAGGTTTGACCACGATCAGGGAGCGCATGACGTGCGGCCGGTAGGCAGTAAGTACCTGCTAGAGGAGCCGCTCGGGCGCGGAGCCACGGGCACCGTCTGGCGGGCCCGCCAGCGCGAGGCGGCGGGCGCCGAGGCCGCTGTGGCCGGGCAGCCGGGGGAGACCGTTGCGATCAAGGTCCTCAAGGAGGAGCTGGCGCACGACCCCGAGATCGTCATGCGCTTCCTGCGCGAGCGCTCGGTCCTGCTGCGGCTCACCCACCCCAACATCGTCCGCACCCGCGACCTGGTCGTCGAAGGCGATCTGCTGGCGCTGGTGATGGACCTGGTCGACGGGCCCGACCTGCACGGCTACCTGCGCAGCAACGGCCCCTTCACGCCGGTGGCCGCCGCCCTGCTCACCGCGCAGATCGCCGACGCGCTCGCGGCCAGCCACGCCGACGGCGTCGTCCACCGCGACCTCAAGCCCGCCAACGTCCTGGTCGCCACCGCCCAGGACGGCGAGATGCACCCGATGCTCACCGACTTCGGCATCGCGCGCCTGGCCGACTCGCCGGGCCTCACCCGCACCCACGAGTTCGTCGGCACCCCCGCCTACGTCGCCCCCGAATCCGCCGAGGGCCGGCCGCAGACCTCCGCCGTGGACATCTACGGCGCGGGCATCCTGCTGTACGAACTGGTCACCGGGCGCCCCCCGTTCGCCGGCAACACCGCCCTTGAGGTGCTGCACCGGCACCTGAGCGAGGAGCCGCGCCGGCCCACCACGGTGCCCGAGCCGCTGTGGATCTGCATAGAGCGCTGCCTGCGCAAGCGGCCCGAGGAGCGGCCGAGCGCGGAGAACCTGGCCCGGGCGCTGCGTACGGTCGCCGCCGGCGTCGGCGTGCACGCCACCGTCGAGCAGACCGAGGCGGCGCTCGGCGTCGCCGCCCTGCTCGCCCCCGACCCGAGCCCGGCGCCGGTGCCCGGCGGCGAGGCGGACCCCACCCAGGTGCTGCCCGCGGGCTCGGCCGGCTTCGACCCGGCCGCGGCCACCAGCGTGCTCCCCGCGACCGGCGCCCCCGGCGCCGACCCGACCCAGGTGCTGCCCGCGGGCTCGGGCCCGGCGGGCGCCGACGGGGCCACCCGCGCGATGCCGCCCGTCCCCCCGGGCCAGCAGCAGGGCCAGCAGCCGGACGGGGACCACCCGTGGCAGAACCAGATGCGCGCGGCCCGCGACCGCAACGACCAGACCCAGGTGCAGTACCTGGACCCGAGCCAGGACCCGCTGCGCCGCCGCCCGCAGCGCCGCCCCGGCCCTCAGCAGCCGCCGCACCAGCAGCAGCAACAGCAGTACGGGCAGCAGCCCTATCCGCCCCAGCAACAGCAGCGCGGCCCGGCCCCCGCCCCGTACCCGCCGCAACAGCCGCAGCAGCCCCGGCAGCAACGCCGCCGCCAGCCGCCGCCCCAGCAGCAACAGCAGCCGCACCCGCCGCAGCCCCAGCCGCAGCGGTACGCACCCCCGCCGCCCGCGCCCGAGCCGGCGGCGCCGCGCCGCGAGCCGCGGCAGCGCAGCGCCAACCCGACCCGGATCCCGGGCCTTGGCTGCCTCAAGGGCTGCCTGCTCGTGATCATCATCCTGGTGGTCGGCGCCTGGCTGGTCTGGGAGTTGACGCCGCTTCAGGACTGGGTCGCCGACGGCAAGAGCTTCTGGACGGCGACCAAGGACTGGGTGGTCGAGGTCAAGGACTGGATCTCCGACCTGGGCGGACCGAGCTGATCGACGGCGCGTTCCCGGGGCGGTCGGGGCCGGCCCCCCCCCCCCCCCCCCCCCCCCGGGAGGGCCGGGCGCCGAACCCGTACGGTTCGGGCACAGACGGGCACATACACCATGCCCGGCCATGACCGTGGCGATTTGTCGACACGGCTGTGGTGTAAATCGCCACCTAGTGGTCAGATTGCCCACTCGGGGCCCCAGAACAGGCCAGGGGCCGCGTAGCTTGGTCGCTGACCCCGGGCGATGGGTGCCGGGGCGCGCGGGCGACCCCGCGTACGGCGTTGACCTCGTGGACCGGGTGCGAGCCGGTCAGCAGGTTCGACCGGATCGACCCGAACCGGTCGGCCCGCACCCTCGTTGAACCGCCGAACCGTTGAACACCCTCAGACGACGAGTCGGAGCAGTCTTGGCACGGAAGATCGGTAGCCGGTACACCGCAGGCCAGGTCCTGGGGCGTGGCAGCGTCGGCACGGTGTGGCTGGGCGAGGGGCCCGAGGGGCCGGTCGCCATCAAGCTGCTGCGCGAGGAACTCGCCGCCGACCAGGAACTCGTCGCCCGCTTCGTGCACGAGCGCGCCGCCCTGCTGAGCCTGGACCACCCGAACGTCGTCGGCGTGCACGACCTCGTCGTCGACGGCAACGACCTCGCCCTGGTCATGGACCTGATCCGGGGCACCGACCTGCGCACCCGGCTCGCCCACGAGCGCCGCCTCGCCCCCGCCGCCGCCGTCGCGATCACCGCCGACGTCGCCGACGGACTCGCCGCCGCGCACGCCGCCCAGATCGTGCACCGCGACGTCAAGCCCGAGAACGTGCTGCTCGACATGCAGGGCCCGCTCGGCCCGGGCGGCGCCCACCCCGCGCTGCTCACCGACTTCGGGGTGGCCCGCCTGGTCGACTCGCCGGGCCGGCACCGCGCGAAGGACGGTGCCCGCACGCCGTCGAGCCACAGCGTCATCGGCACCCCCGACTACCTCGCCCCGGAGATCATCGAGGGCCTGCCGCCGCGCGCCAGCGTGGACGTGTACGCGCTGACCACCGTGTTGTACGAACTGCTGGCCGGCTTCACCCCGTTCGGCGGCGGCCACCCCGGCGCGGTGCTGCGGCGCCACGTCACCGAGACCGTCGCCCCGCTGCCCGGCATCCCCGACGAGCTCTGGCAGCTCATGGTGCAGTGCCTGGCCAAGGCCCCGGCCTCCCGGCTGCGCGCCGCCGAACTCGCCGCCCGGCTGCGCGAACTGCTGCCGGGGCTGGTCGGCATGCCGCCGCTGGACATCGACGAGCCGGGCGACGAGCCCGACGGGTACGAGAGCGGCTACGGCGGGTACGAGGACGGCGCCGAGCCCACGCCCGGCGCGCCGGGCCACGACCAGGCGGGCAAGCCGCGCCGGCGCGGGGCGGTCCCGCTGGTGCCCGGCCGCGTCACCGACTCCAGCCGCGACACCCACACCAGCATGCGCGCCCCGACCTCGGACGAGTTGGCGGGCGGCGCCCACGGCACCGCCCGCGCCCCGCGCGCCAGCGGCCAGCGCCGCGCCGGCTCGGCCCGTAACCGCTCGGACCTGGAGGCGGTGCGCCGCCGCCGGATCAAGCTCGGCGCCGCGGCGGCCGTCGCACTCCTCGCGGCCGGCGTCGGCGGCTACCTCGCGGTCGGCGGCGGCGACGAGAAGGACGCCGACTCCCCCGGCGTCCACCAGTCCGAACGCACGCCCTGACGCCCCCTGAAGGCCCGGGCCCGCCCCCGCCGGCTCCAGCAGCCAGTCCCCGCACCCCGCCCCCGGCCCCGTTTCCCGCCGCATCGTCCCAGCTCAGCGGCGTACGGGCCGGGGGCGTACGGGTGGCGGCGCCGCGGCCGGACCGGGTCGGGCCGGGCAACCGTTAGGCTGGGGGTGTGGCAGTCGTCGACGTATCCGAAGAGCTGAAGTCCCTCTCCTCCACCATGGGGTCGATCGAGGCGGTCCTCGATCTGGACAAGATGAGGGCCGACATCGCCGTGCTTGAGGAGCAGGCGGCGGCGCCGTCCCTCTGGGACGACCCGGAGAACGCGCAGAAGGTGACCAGCCAGCTCTCCTACTTGCAGGGGCAGCTCCGCAGGACCGAAGAGCTGCGCGGCCGGATCGACGACCTTGAGGTGCTCTTCGAGCTCGCCGACGCCGAGGACGACGCGGACGCCCGCGCCGAGGCGGAGTCCGAGCTGGCCTCGGTCCGCAAGGCGCTGGACGAGATGGAGGTCCGCACGCTGCTCTCCGGCGAGTACGACAGCCGTGAGGCGCTCGTCAACATCCGGGCCGAGGCCGGCGGCGTGGACGCCGCCGACTTCGCCGAGCAGCTCCAGCGGATGTACCTGCGCTGGGCCGAGCGGCACGGCTACAAGACGGAGGTCTACGACACCTCGTACGCGGAAGAGGCGGGCATCAAGTCCTCCACCTTCGCCGTCCAGGTCCCGTACGCCTACGGCACGCTCTCCGTCGAGCAGGGCACGCACCGGCTGGTGCGCATCTCGCCCTTCGACAACCAGGGGCGCCGCCAGACCTCCTTCGCCGGCGTCGAGGTGCTCCCCGTCGTGGAGCAGACCGACCACGTCGAGATCGACGAGTCGGAGCTGCGGGTGGACGTGTACCGCTCGTCGGGCCCCGGCGGCCAGGGCGTCAACACCACCGACTCCGCCGTGCGGTTGACCCACATCCCCACCGGCATCGTCGTCTCCTGTCAGAACGAGCGCTCGCAGATCCAGAACAAGGCGACCGCGATGAACGTCCTCCAGGCCAAGCTCCTTGAGCGCCGCCGCCAGGAGGAGCAGGCCAAGATGGACGCGCTCAAGGGCGACGGCGGCAACTCCTGGGGCAACCAGATGCGTTCGTACGTGCTGCACCCCTACCAGATGGTCAAGGACCTGCGCACCGGCCACGAGGTCGGCAACCCGCAGGGTGTGCTCGACGGCGAGATCGACGGCTTCCTCGAAGCCGGCATCCGCTGGCGCAAGCAGCAGGAGAAGTAGCCCCGGCAGTCAGCCGGGCGCGGCCGGACGCGCTCCCGTGGCCGGCGGCGGTCCAAGGCGCGACGGCGTCTCCGCGCCAGGCGGGGGCGCCCGCAGTGCGACGGTGGTTCCGGCCGTGCGACACGGCCGCTCCCGTACGTGGCCCCGTTGCCCCGTCGCACCAAGCGAACGGCCCCCGCTGACGACCCCTCACCCCCCACCCACCCCCTTTTAGGTCACGGTTACATCGCGTGGTGGCCGTCAACTCCCTGCAAGGCGGACATCCTGTACGGATCGGCCTTGACGCCCCCGGGGAAAGTGGGAAGGCTGGCGCGCGGCATGCGTATGAACTGGGGCACGTGTGACGAGGGGCCCGCGGCTAGCCGGTAGTGAGGCTCGTGCCGCGAGACGTAGCCCCCAGCCGTGGCCCCGTGTGCATAGCTGCTCCACTGACGAGAACAGCTACTGGGGGTAGCAGGCAGATGACCAAGAAGACGCGGTTGCGCGTTGCGCGGATCGTCGCGGGGACGGTGATCGCCGCTGGCGCGTCACTGACCGCGGCGGGTGCCGCTTCGGCCGTCGGCATCGACGTCAATGTGGGTGGGGTCGGGGTCAAGGCCGATGTCGACAAGCAGGGCGTGGAAGCGCGGGTCGCCGTAGACCCGACCGAGCCCACCACCATCCCGACCGAGCCGACGGACCCGCCGACCGAACCGACCGACCAGCCGACCCAGCCGACGGGCCAGCCCACCGAGCCCACCGACCCGCCGACCGAGCCGACGGGCCAGCCCACCGAGCCGACGGGTCAGCCGACCGAGCCGACCGGCCAGCCCACGCAGCCCACCGGCCAGCCGACCGAGCCGACGGGTCAGCCGACCCAGCCGACCGGCCAGCCCACCCAGCCGACGACGCCGCCCGGCACGGGTCAGCCGACCGGTCAGCCGACCGGCCAACCGACGGCCCCGCCCGGCACGGGCCAGCCGACGACGCCGCCGAGCGGCCAGCCGACGGACGGTTCCTCCGCGCACCCGACCAACCCGGGCAGCGGCACCGGCGGCAGCGGCAACGACGGCTCGGGCACCTGCCCGGTCGACACCGACGGCAGCGGCTGCGCGGACAACACCGACACCGACAGTGCGGGTGCGCAGCCCGTGCAGCAGAGCAAGCCCAAGGAGGAGCTGGCCGAGACCGGCGCCTCCGAGACGACCTTCCTGGTCGTCGGCGCGGCGACCATGATCGCGGGCGGTGTCGGCTTCCGGCTGCTGCCGCGCATGATCAACCGCCCCGCCGCGGCGGCCTGATCCACCCGATCCACCGGACTGCGGGGCCACGCCGGAGCGAGTGAACCGGCGGCCCCGACGGCGCACACCGCGCCCGCCCCGACCGGCGGTCCACGAAGGGCCCACGACGCATCGCGCGCCGTGGGCCCTTCGGCGTGCCGCGCACACCCTCGTACGCCCGGTATCGATGGGGTGATGTGCGTACCGGAAGTGCGTCCGCAGGCGCGCGGACACCGAGCGGGTACGTCGGGGGGCGCGTCACCGACCGCACGCCCCGAACGCGCCACCACGAGCGGTTTCCCCGGCGCTCGACTCCCCGCGCCGCGGCCCGCCGCCGGCGTCCCGCATTCACCGTCGACACCAGACGTGTTCGAGGGGAAGCTCAGCGTTACTGCGCGTACGGGCCTACGGGGCGCGGCCCTTGGCGTACGGGCCCGGGAGCTGGCGCTGGCGGGGCGGACGCGGGGAGCGTATGCAGCGGTGCGGGCCCGTGCGTGGGCCCGCGTTGGCGTGCTGCTGTGGGGTTAGGCCGTCACCTGGTGGGCCACGGCCGCCACCGCGACCAGGGCGATGAGCAGCGCTATCAGCGCTGCCGGGGTCAGCCCGGCGAGCGGGCCTTCGGGCTGGGTGCGCCGCCTGGCCCGGCAGACCGGGCACCGGCCCTCGCTGACGGGACTGGCGCAGTTGGCGCAGACAAGCCTGTCGTACGTCATGCGCTCTCCTCCTCCCGTATGCGGCGCAGCCGCTGCCTATACAAGGGGCAAACGCTTCGGGGCGAGCGCTTGTTCCTCTACCACTGTGCCAGCTTCCGTCCGCATCGGCGCGCTCCGTGCGAATCGCCCCGTGTGCCGGCCCCGCGCCGTCCGGATTGCCGTTGTTTGTTCCCGATGTGGCCGGTAGGAAACGCACCAACCCCGGACGCCGACTGCGCGTCGCTGTGCGCTTCGCGTAGGGTCACGCTCACCGACGGGAGCCGCACCAGCGGCAGCAGCCCGTACCCCCTACACAGGTCGACCGTGGTGCTTTCGTGATCCGATTCGACAACGTCTCCAAGACCTATCCCAAGCAGACCCGCCCCGCGTTGCGGGACGTCTCGCTGGAGATCGCCAAGGGCGAGTTCGTCTTCCTGGTCGGTTCCTCGGGATCGGGCAAGTCCACCTTCCTGCGACTGCTGTTGCGCGAGGAGCGGGCCAGTCACGGCGCCGTCCACGTACTGGGCAAGGACCTCGCGCGGCTGTCCAACTGGAAGGTGCCGCAGATGCGCCGCCAGCTCGGCACCGTCTTCCAGGACTTCCGGCTGCTGCCCAACAAGACGGTGGGGGAGAACGTCGCCTTCGCCCTCGAAGTGATCGGCAAGCCGCGCGGCGCCATCCGCAAGACCGTGCCCGAGGTGCTCGACCTGGTCGGCCTCGGCGGCAAGCAGGACCGGATGCCGGGCGAGCTCTCCGGCGGTGAGCAGCAGCGGGTCGCCATCGCCCGCGCGTTCGTCAACCGCCCCATGCTGCTCATCGCGGACGAGCCCACCGGCAACCTCGACCCGCAGACCTCGGTCGGCATCATGAAGCTGCTGGACCGGATCAACCGGACCGGGACCACGGTGGTCATGGCCACCCACGACCAGCAGATCGTCGACCAGATGCGCAAGCGCGTCATCGAACTTGAAAAGGGCCGTCTCGTGCGTGACCAGTCGCGCGGCGTCTACGGCTACCAGCACTGAAAGGACGCCATGCGCGCCCAGTTCGTCCTGTCGGAGATCGGCGTCGGTCTCCGCCGCAATCTGACGATGACCTTCGCCGTGATCGTCTCCGTGGCCCTCTCCCTCGCCCTGTTCGGGGCGTCCCTGCTGATGAGCGAGCAGGTCGACTCGATGAAGGGCTACTGGTACGACAAGGTCAACGTCTCGATCTTCCTGTGCAACAAGAACGACAAGGAGACCTCGCCCAACTGTGAGAAGGGCGCCGTCACCGACGACCAGAAGAAGGAGATCCGCGCCGAGCTTGAGCGGATGAACCTGGTCGAGTCGGTGCAGTTCGAAACCAGCGAGGAGGCGTTCAAGCACTACCAGGAGGAGTTCGGCGACTCCCCGCTGGCCAGCTCGCTGACGGCCGACCAGATGCAGGAGTCGTTCCGGGTCAAGCTCAAGGACCCGGAGCAGTACAAGGTCATCTCCAGTGCCTTCGCCGCCCGGCCGGGCGTGCAGGAGGTGCAGGACCAGAAGGCCGTCCTCGAACCCCTCTTCAACCTGCTCAGCGGCATGAACTTCGCGGCGCTCGGCGTGATGGCGCTGATGCTGGTGGTGGCCCTGCTGCTGATCGTCAACACGGTGCGGGTCTCGGCGTTCAGCCGCCGCAGGGAGACCGGCATCATGCGGCTGGTGGGCGCCTCCAGCTTCTACATCCAGATGCCGTTCATCATGGAGGCCGCCATCGCCGGCCTGATCGGCGCGGTCCTCGCCTGCGTCCTGCTGGTCACCGGCCAGCAGGTGCTGGTCAACGGCTGGCTCGCGGACCACATCAGCGTCATCGACTTCATCGGCTGGGACGCGGTCATCTCCAAGCTCCCGCTGGTGCTCGCGATCGGTCTGCTGATGCCGGCGCTTGCCGCGTTCTTCGCGCTGCGCAAGTACCTCAAGGTGTGACGTACGCCTAGGGCGCCGTACGGTCAACACCCCGTGCGGCGCCCGGCCGTCGCCTAGACTCGCCGGTATGTCGGGCCCGTGGATGATCCGTCCGCTCCGCTCCGCGCCGGTTGGCACGCAGCCCGCGGAGGCCGAGCAGCGGCTCCGCCGTACCCGCCGCGGGGCCGCCCTCACCCTCGTCTTCGCCAGCGTCCTGGCGACCGGCGCCGCCACCGGATCCTGGGGCGGCGAACCCGCCGACGAGCGTCCGCAGCGGGCCGCCCGCGCCCCGTCCCCCGACTCGCTCCACCCGGCCGGCGACCCCCGCCCCGCCGCCGACCCCCCGCCGCACGCCGCCCCGGCCGCGCCCGGCTACGACGACCACTCCCGCGAGGTGAGCCGCAGCGGCGACCGGTGGAGTTCGGTCTACACCCGCCGTGAGTACGAGGGGTTCAAGCGCGGTCTCGAAGGTCAGTACGTGGGCGTCGGGCTGTGGGCCCGGCGGTTGCCGAGCGGCGTCATCTGCGTCGACCGCGTCCAGCCGGGCAGCCCGGCGGCCCGGGCCGGCCTGCGCGCCGGCGACCGGCTCAGATCCATCGACGGCGTGCCCGTGACGGGCCGCCCGGTCACCGAGGTGGTGGCCCGGCTGCGCGGCGACGTCCCGGAGGGCGACACGACCGCCGCCTCCCGCCCCACCGGCGCCACCGCGCCCCCGCCGGCGCAGGGCCCGGAGCGCGGCGGCGCGCCGGCCGCGTCCCCCACCGACCCCGCCAGGCAGCCGGCCGGTCCGTACGAATCGGGCGGATCACGGCGGGCGGGCGGATCGCACGACGCACCGGACGCGGCCGAGGCGGCGGGGCCCGCCCACGCCGAGGACGCGGCGGCGCCCGACCCGGCGGAGCCAGGGGCGCACGGCGCGGTACGGAACCCGGCAGCCCCGGACGCCCCGCGTACCGACGACGGGTCGGACCGCGCCGGCACCGCGGGGACCACGGACAGTACGGAAAGTACGGACAGCACGGGGACCACTGACACCCGTGGCACCCCCGGCACCGCGGATGCCACCGGCGGCACCGGCCGCGCGGGCGCGAGCGGCGACGGCTCCGGTGACGCGGCCGGCCGGCGCGGGGACGCGGCCGACGAGGCCGCCGGCACCGAGGTGGTGCTCGGTCTTGAGCGGGCCGGCCGACAGTGGAGCCAGACCCTGCGCCGCTCCCGGCTCGCGGCCCGCAACGTCACGGTGCACCGGCTCACCGACGGCGAACCCGACGCGACCCGGATCAAGGTCGAGGCGTTCACCAAGAACACCGGCGACCAGGTCCGCCGCGCGGTGCGGGCGGCGCCCAAGGGCGATGCGCTCGTACTCGACCTGCGCGGCAATTCCGGCGGCCTGGTCACCGAGGCCACCACCGCGGCCTCCGCGTTCCTCGACGGCGGGCTGGTCGGCACCTATGACGTCCGCGGTGACCAGCGGGTCCTCAACGCGGATCGGGGCGGCGACACCCAGACCCCGCTGGTGGTGCTGGTGGACGGCGGCACGATGAGCGCCGGTGAACTGCTGACCGGGGCGCTCCAGGACCGGGGCCGTGCGGTCGTGATCGGCTCGCAGACCTTCGGCAAGGGCTCGGTCCAACTGCCGACCGAGCGCCCGGACGGCTCCGTCGCCGAGGAGACCGTGGGCCAGTACCGCACCCCCGCGGGCCGCGGCGTCGAGGGCGTGGGCATCACCCCCGACCTCTCCGCGGACGACGACGCCGAACAGCGGGCGCAGTCAGTATTGAGTGGCCTCGGGGGCGGGGCCTAGTGCGACAATGGCCGCGCTATGGCTAAAGAGACGGGACGCAAACTCATCGCGCAGCACAAGAAGGCGCGCCACGATTACCACATCCTGGATACGTACGAGTGCGGTCTGGTGCTGACCGGCACCGAGGTCAAGTCGCTCAGGCAGGGCCGGGCCTCGCTGGTCGACGGCTTCGTCCAGATCGACGGGCACGAGGCATGGCTGCACAACGTGCACGTGCCCGAGTACGCGCAGGGCACCTGGACCAACCACTCCGCGCGTCGCAAGCGCAAGCTGCTGCTGCACCGCGCGGAGATCGACAAGCTGGAGTCGAAGGCCCAGGAGAGCGGCCACACCATCGTGCCGCTGGCCATGTACTTCAAGGACGGCCGGGCCAAGGTCGAGATCGCCCTGGCCAAGGGCAAGAAGGAGTACGACAAGCGGCAGACGCTGCGCGAGCAGCAGGACCGTCGCGAGGCCGACCGTGCGATGTCGGCGGCCCGCCGCCGGCAGCGGGCCTGACCGGGCCGCGATCCGAGTGACCTGCCGGGTGCGCGGCGCCGCCATCGGGCGGTCAGCGGAATAGGCTGGCACGTACGGATGCTGTTCACGTACGATGGCATCTGCTCCGCATAGCCGGGGCGGCCCCTTATGGGGTGCGCATTGAAAACACCACATGGGGATGATCGGTTTCGACAGCGGATGTCGAAGCAGGGGAAGCGTGTCGAGAAAGCGGCAATGATCTCGTAAACCATATGCCGAAACCAATAATCGCCAATTCCAAGCGCGATTCCTTCGCCCTCGCTGCCTAAGTAGCGACTCGCGAAGTGTCAGCCCGGGGGTGTTCCCGACCCGGATCCTGGCATCAGCTAGGGAACTCAACCGCCAGGCCCGGCCACGGGGTCTGGCGGGAAAACCAACAGTGGCTGGGCCTGTCGGAGACTTGTTCGCGTGATCTCCGGGGCCGAGAAAAGCGCAGCGAACTGCACACGGAGAAGCCCTGATTCCGCACCGTTGGACGCGGGTTCGATTCCCGCCATCTCCACGAATGCGAGAGGCGAGGTGTGCCCACGGAAAGCGTGGGCCGCCTCGCCTTCGTCGTTTCTGCGCGGACTTCGTCCGCGCGTGCGGGGGCTTCGCCACCCGCGGCCCCCTTGGGGTGGGTGGGGGGTGGGGTGGGTGTGTGGGGGTGCGGCTGTGTGGGGGGTTTGGGGGTTGGGAGTCCACGGGCTGCGTGGGTCGCCTCGGCTTTGTTGTTTGTGTGTGGGCTTCGTTCGCGTGCGGGGACTTTGCGATCCGCGGCTCCCATGGGCATGGGTGGGGGCTTGTCGCCTGCGGCCTCCTTGGGGGTGGGGGGCTTCGTTGGGTGGGCTTTGTTGGGGGTAGGGCCTTGGTGCCCGCGGCTGCGTGGGGGTGGGGCGTGCTGCCTGGGCCCTGTGTGTGGGGTGCGGGGCGGTGTGTCCCGTTGTGGTGGGGCGAGGGAACGTGCGAGGTGGGGCCGCGAAGGGGCGGGCCGCCTCGCTTTTGTGTTGATGGTCGGACGGCATCGGGAGCTGGCGTGACGGAGCAGGATCGAAGACCGGGGCGGGAGCCGCGCGCTGCGCATGTGGCGGGCGGGCGGGGCGGCACGCCGTTGGCCGGGTTCGTGGTCGGAGTGACGGCGGCCCGGCGCGCGGAGGAGCTGATCGGACTGTTGGAGCGGCGCGGTGCGCGCGTGCTCCACGCGCCGGCGATGCGTACCGTGCCCCTCGCCGACGACGGTGAACTCAAGGCCGCCACACGGGAGTTGATCGATCGGGCGCCCGATGTGGTGGTGGCCACCACGGCCGTCGGCTTCCGGGGCTGGGTCGAAGCCGCCGATGGCTGGGGGTGGGGCGGGGCGTTCGCCGACCGGTTGCGGGCCGCCGAGGTGGTGGCCCGCGGGCCCAAGGTGTGTGGTGCGATCCGCGCCGCCGGGTTCAGCGAAGCCTGGTCGCCGCAGTCCGAATCGATGGCGGAGGTGCTCGACCGGCTGCTGGCCGACGGGGTCGCCGGCCGCCGGGTGGCGGTCCAACTGCACGGCGAACCGCTCACCGAGTTCATGGCGAAGCTCCGGGCCGCGGGCGCGGACGTCATCGGCGTACCCGTCTACCGCTGGCTGCCGCCGGCCGACCTCGGACCGCTCGACGGGCTGCTGGACGCGGTCGCCGCCCGTACGGTCGACGCGCTCACCTTCACCAGCGCGCCCGCGGTGACCAGCCTCCTGGACCGGGCGGCGGCCCGCGGCCTACGGGACGAAGTGCTGGCCGCACTGCGCGGCGAGGTGCTGGTGTGCTGCGTGGGGCCGGTCACCGCGGCGCCGCTGACCAGGTGCGACGTCCCCGTCAGCCAGCCGGAGCGGTTCCGGCTCGCCCCGCTGGTGCAGTTGCTGTGCGCGGAGTTGCCCGGGTGGGCGGTGACGGTGCGGGTCGCCGGCCGGACGCTGGGGCTGCGCGGGCGGGCGGTGTCCGTGGACGGCGTGGTGCGGCCGGTGCCGCCGGCCGGCGTCGAACTGCTGCGCGCGCTCGCCCGCCGGCCGGGCGAATTCGTCCCGACCGCCGAGCTGGCCCGCGCGCTGCGGGCGGCGGGGGCCGGTGCGGGCGGTGGGACCGCGACCGGCCCCGGCGCCGGTCTCGCCGAGGACGTCGGTGCGGTCGCCGCGGCCGTGGCCGATGCGGGCGCCGCGCTGGCGGTGCCCGGGCTGGTGGGGGAGGCCGCGGGGCGCGGCTACCGGTTGGCGGTCGAGCCGCGGGGCTAGCGGTCGCCGGGCCGTGCGCCGATGGCCCATGCCGGTCATGACGTATGGCCCGTGGCCCGGGTCGCGGTCGCTTCCCGGAGCGGGACTGTCCGTGCGTTCGGTGTTCTCTCGGTCCGGGTGCGTCAGGAGGGTTACGGGGAAGGCCCGGGGCGGGCACTCTGGAAGCGGAGGTTCCTCGCGGGCGTCCGGGCGTTCGGCGCCCCGCGCACTCAGGGAGTGATGGGCGGATGGCGGCGGTCTCGGCTTCGTACGAGCTGCGTTTCGACGCCGGTCGGGTCTGTCTCGACCTGGTGGCCACCGTCAACGGCAGATTCGGCGACGAGCCCGTCGAACGGCTCGACACCCCGCACCGGCTCGGCCAGTGGCTCGTCGGCGCCCGGCTGTTGCTGCCCGACGTGCCGCTCGACGCCGTGGACGGCCAGTGGCTCGACCACTTCCACACCCTGCGGGACCTGCTCTTCCGCGTGGTCTACGGGGAGTTCGACGGGCGGGCGGCCGACACCGACGTGGAGCGGGTCAACGCGCTGGCCGCCGCCGCGCCGCCGGCGCTGCGCGCGGTGCGGGACGCGGACGGTTCGCTGGTCCGTGCGCACGCCGCGGCCCCGACCTGCGAAGCGCTGCTGGCGCAGGTGGCCAGGGACGCCGTCGACCTGCTCACGGACGCGACCGCGCGGGACCAACTGCGGCGCTGCGAGGGCGAGTCGTGTGCGCTGATCTACCTGGACACCTCGCGCGGCCGGCGCCGCCGCTGGTGCTCAAGCGAGGTGTGCGGCAACCGGGAACGGGTGGCGCGACACCGCCGGCGCGCCGTCGCGGCCCGGGCCTGAGCCGCACCGCGCGCCCGTCCCGTGGGGCCGTCCTGAGCGCGGGCGGGCGGTGGCGCGGACGGTGCGAAAGAGGGCGTGTTCGCTCAGCGGGTCGGAATATTTCATTCCTGATATGGCGTCAATTAATGGACGCAGAAGCGTAGTTGGTGTGAGAACGTGGACAGGGCACAGGCCCCGGTCGGGGGTCCGGGGCCTGTGCGCACGGCGCTGCGCCGCGTTCAGTTCCTGGCTGTCGCGGGCGGCGCGTCGGCCGCGCCGCCTCGGAAGGTGAACGTGGGCGGGCCCCCGTCTCGCCCGTCACCGGCCCGGCCCGTGCGCATCGCCGGCCGCTCATGCGGCAGCGGCTTCCTCCCGTACGAAAGCACTCTCCCCGCGGGTCGCCGGCCGCTCCTCGTGCGGCAGCAGCTCCCCTCGTACGAGAGCGCTCTCCCGCCGCCCCTCGCCCGGACGCCGCTCGTACGACACCGGCCTCCCCCCCCGTACGAAGGCACCCTCCCCGCCGGCCACCCGCCGCCCCTCCGTGGCGGGGCAGCCCCCCGGCGCGGCGAGCGCCCGTGCCGCGGGGGCGTCCGTGACCGCTGGATGGACCGAGTGGTGTCGCACACGTGCGCAGCATGCCCCGGTTCGCGTACGGTTGACGGCTGCCCTACGCACACAGAAGGGGGCCTGGGTGGCCGCGCACAACGCCACGCACAATGCCACGAACGCGGCATCCGCACCGTCCCACGACGCCGGGACCGGTGCCGAGGGTGCCCGCGAGCGGGAGATCCGGATCGAGCAGCGACATCTCAACCGGGTCTACCGCAGGCTTGAGGAGAAGATCCACGAGGCCGAGTACCTGATGGACGACGCGGTCAAGGGGGGCCAGGTCGGCACGCCCGGCGCGCTCGCCGAGCGCGACGCGCAGGTGTTCCGGGCCGGGGTCCACCTGAACCGGTTGAACAACGAGTTCGAGGACTTCCTCTTCGGCCGCATCGACCTGCTGCTCGGCAAGGACGGGAAGCGTGGCCCGGACGGGGCGTACACCTCCGTCGACCCCGCGGACGACGCGGTGCACACCGACGCGGCCGGGCAGCCGCGGGCGGACATCGCCGAGACGCTGCACATCGGGCGGCTCGGGGTGCTCGACGCGGAGTACTCGCCGCTGGTCATCGACTGGCGGGCGCCGGCCGCAGCCCCCTTCTACCGAGCCACGCCGGTCGCCCCGGGCCGAGTGGTGCGCCGGCGCGTCATCCGCAGCAAGGGCCGGCGGGTGCTCGGCGTGGAGGACGACCTGCTCCGCCCCGAGCTGACGGCGACGTTGGACGGCGAGCCGCTGTCGGTCATCGGCGACGGCGCCCTGATGGCCGCGCTGGGCCGGGCCCGCGGGCACACCATGCGCGACATCGTCTCCTCCATCCAGGCCGAACAGGACCTGGTGATCCGCGCCCCCGCGAACTCCGTCACCGAGGTGGAAGGCGGTCCCGGCACCGGCAAGACGGCCGTCGCCCTGCACCGCGCGGCCTACCTCCTCTACCAGGACCGGCGGCGGTACGCGGGCGGCATCCTGATCGTCAGCCCCACCCCGCTGCTCGTCGCCTACACCGAGGGCGTGCTGCCCTCGCTCGGCGAGGAGGGGCAGGTCGCCATCCGGGCGCTCGGCTCGTTGGCCGAGGGCGCCGAGTCGACCGAGCGCGGCGGCGCCAACGGCACCGGCACGGCGTACGACGAGCCGGCCGTGGCCCGGATCAAGGGCTCGCTGCGGATGGCGAAGGTGCTGCGCAAGGCGGTCAGGGGCGCCCTGACGCTGCCCGGGCCCGCGCCCGTGACCAGCGAGGGGACGGAAGCGGAGGAGGACGGTCAGCTCTCCTTCGGTGGCCTGGGGGACCTCGGTGGCGATGCGGGTAGCGGCGGCTCGGGGGGCGCGCACCGGCCGGCCGGGGTGCCGGAACGGCTGCGGGTGGTGGCCTTCGGCGCCCGGGTCGAGCTGGACGCGCAGCGGCTGCGGCAGATCAGACAGACGGTGCTGAGCGGCACCGCGCCGATCAACCTGATGCGCCCGCGGGCCCGCCGGTTGCTGCTCGACGCGCTGTGGTCGGCCGCCGGCGGGCCGCGCCGCTACCCCGACCCGGAGTTCGCGGCCGACGCGCGCGAGGCGTTCGACGAGGACGTGTCGACCGAGCCGGACTTCCTCGACTTCCTCACCGCCTGGTGGCCCGAGTTGACGCCGCGCCGGGTGCTGGCCGCGATGGCCGACGAGCGGCGGCTCGCCCGCTGGGCCGGCGCCGGCGGTCGCGGGCGGGTGCTCAACCAGCGCGAGGTGCGGCTGGTGGCCCGCTCGCTACGGCGCCTGGACGAACGGGGCAACGGCCCGCTGTCCGTGCACGACGTGGCCCTCATCGACGAACTGCACACCCTGCTCGGCACCCCGGCCAGGCCCCGCAAGCGCGCGGCCGACCCGCTCGACCAGCTCACCGGCCTCGACGAGCTCACCACGTACGCCGACCGGTTCGGCGGCCGGCCCAGCAAGGCCGAGCGGCTGGAGCGGCTGCGGGACGAGTCGCGTACGGACTACGCGCACGTCATCGTGGACGAGGCGCAGGACCTGACGCCCATGCAGTGGCGGATGGTGGGCCGGCGGGGCCGCCAGGCGACGTGGACGGTGGTCGGCGATCCGGCGCAGAGTTCCTGGTCGGACCCGGACGAGGCGGCGATCGCGCGGGACGAGGCGCTGGGCACCCGGCCGCGCCGCCGCTTCCAGCTCACCGTCAACTACCGCAACCCGGCCGAGGTCGCCGAACTCGCCGCCAAGGTGCTCGCCCTGGCCATGCCCGGCACCCAGCCCCCGACCGCCGTCCGCTCCACCGGCCTGAAGCCGCGCTTCGTGGCGCTCGGCACCGACCCGCGCGCGGTGCTGCGCGATGAGGTGCGGCGGCTGTTGGCCGAGGTGGACGGCACGGTGGGCGTGGTGGTCGCGATGGGCCAGCGGGAGCGGGCCCGGGCCTGGCTGGCGGGGCTGGAAGCGCCCGCGGACGCGGCAGGCCCCGACGGGGGCGCCGGTCCTGCCGGGCCTGGTGCGCCGGCCGACGCGGCGCCCGCCACCGAACAGACCGAACCCCGCGGCCGGGTCGTGGTGCTCGGCAGCCTGGAGGCCAAGGGGTTGGAGTACGACGCCACGGTGGTCGTCTCGCCCGCGGAGATCGCCGACGAGTCGCCGGCCGGGCTGCGGGTGCTGTACGTGGCGCTGACCCGGGCCACCCAGCGGCTGACCGTGCTCGCCGGCACCCGCGACGAGCCCGACGCCGCGGGCGTGCCCGACCTGTTGCGGGACTAGCGGGACGGGCAGGACTAGCCGGACCGGCCGCACTGGCAGGGCTGGCACTGGCCGGGCCGGCGGCACTGGCGGGGCCGGCAGGGCCGCAGCTCCGGCTGGCTCGCGAGCCGGGGCCGTCGCAGCTCCGGTGGGCGTGCGAACCGGGGCCGCGCGGGTTGGCGCCCGTGCGGCTTCACGGCCTGACGGGCCCGGGACCGTACGGGCCATGCGCGGGCCGGACCGCGTACGGGCCCGACCGCCTGCGCACGGCCCCGCTACGACGACGGGCGCCCCACCTGGAGTGGGGCGCCCGTCGGACGTTAGCGACACCGACCCGCCATGCTCGCCTCGCGGCAAGTGGTCGCTCGTAGCGACGAAGGTTGGGCCCGGGGGCTTGGATCGGGCCGGCGTCACCACCCAGGCTAACAAACTCAGGCGAGATGCCAATCCCGCCCCGACGGGCGCGTTCACCAGGTTGCGGCGAGGTGCTTCCGCGCAGGTGGCCGACGTGTCGCGGGCCGTACACCTCGGGGTGCGGGCGGCCGGTCGCAGGGGCGGGGTGGTTACCGGGTACCGGCTGGTAGGTGGGAGCATCGGGGGGCGGGACACGCCCGGGCGTGGGCCGCGCTCCAAAGGAACAAGGGAAAGCAGAGGAAGTCGGCCATGGCAACGGCGCCTAGCGTCTCGTACTCGATGACGGTCCGGCTGGAGGTCCCCGCGAGCGGGACCGCGGTCAGTCAGCTCACCACCGCCGTGGAATCCTCCGGCGGGTCGGTCACCGGCCTGGACGTCACCGCCTCGGGCCACGAGAAGCTGCGGATCGACGTCACCATCGCCGCCACTTCCACGGCGCACGCCGACGAGATCGTCGAGAAGCTGCGCGGCATCGAGGGCGTGGCGCTGGGCAAGGTCTCCGACCGTACGTTCCTCATGCACCTCGGCGGCAAGATCGAGATGTCGGCCAAGCACCCGATCCGCAACCGTGACGACCTGTCGATGATCTACACGCCCGGCGTCGCCCGGGTGTGCCAGGCGATCGCCGAAAACCCCGAGGACGCACGGCGGTTGACCATCAAGCGCAACAGCGTCGCCGTGGTCACCGACGGCTCCGCCGTGCTCGGGCTCGGCAACATCGGGCCCAAGGCCGCGCTGCCGGTGATGGAGGGCAAGGCCGCGCTGTTCAAGCGGTTCGCCGGGATCGACGCGTGGCCGCTGTGCCTGGACACCCAGGACACCGACGCCATCGTGGAGATCGTCAAGGCCATCGCGCCGGGCTTCGCCGGCATCAACCTGGAGGACATCTCCGCGCCCCGCTGCTTCGAGATCGAGGCCCGGCTGCGGGAGGCCCTGGACATCCCGGTCTTCCACGACGACCAGCACGGCACCGCCATCGTGGTGCTCGCCGCGCTGACCAACGCGCTGCGCGTGGTGGGCAAGAAGACCGAGGAGGTGCGGGTCGTGATGTCCGGCGCGGGCGCGGCCGGCACGGCGATCCTCAAGCTGCTGATCGCCGCCGGCGTGCAGCACGCGGTGGTCGCCGACATCCACGGCGTGGTCCACTCCGGCCGGCAGGACCTGGTGGACGCCGACCCGGACTCGCCGCTGCGCTGGATCGCTGACAACACCAACCCGGAGAACGTCACCGGCACCCTCAAGGAGGCCGTGGTCGGGGCCGACGTGTTCATCGGGGTCAGCGCGCCCAACGTGCTCGACGGCGCGGACGTGGCCGCGATGGCCACCGGTGCGATCGTCTTCGCGCTGGCCAACCCGGACCCCGAGGTGGACCCGGCGGTGGCCAGGCAGACCGCGGCGGTCGTCGCGACCGGCCGCAGCGACTTCCCGAACCAGATCAACAACGTGCTGGTCTTCCCCGGCGTCTTCCGTGGTCTGCTCGACGCGCAGTCACGCACCGTGAACACCCGGATGATGCTGGCGGCGGCGCGGGCGCTGGCCGACGTGGTCCTGGACGACGAGCTGAACGCGAACTACATCATCCCGTCCGTCTTCAACGACAAGGTCGCCGGCGCCGTGGCCGGTGCCGTACGGGACGCCGCCAAGGCTGTGACCGGCACCACGGCGGTCTAGGCACGGCGCGTCGCGGTGCCGGGGGTCGCCCGGCCGGCCGTAGGGTGGCGGGCAGCAAAACGGCCGCAGCCCCTGAGCAAGACGCGAAGCGAACCCTGCGGTGTGCTGCCAGGAGCGGACGGAGCGTCATCACAATGAGGCAGTGGCGCTTTTCGTGTGACTCCTCAGGGTGCCGGATTGGCTTTCGCGCCATAGGTGCGGGCAGGATGCTCCCCCGAGGACTCCGTCCAGGGGGAACCCCCACGGGCGCGGAAAGATCGAAAGATCGGACCCGGGTCCGGGGACTGTCCGAGGGCCCTGGCAGCATCGGCTTCGATCTCACGCCTCATTGGCAAGAAGAACACGGGAGTACAACATGAACCGCAGTGAGCTGGTGGCCGCGCTGGCCGACCGCGCCGAGGTGACGCGTAAGGACGCCGACGCCGTGCTGGCCGCCCTCGCCGAGACCGTCGGAGAGGTCGTTGCCAAGGGCGATGAGAAGGTCACCATCCCCGGCTTTCTGACCTTCGAGCGGACCCACCGTGCCGCTCGGACCGCGCGTAACCCGCAGACCGGCGACCCCATCCAGATCCCCGCCGGCTACAGCGTGAAGGTTTCCGCGGGCTCCAAGCTGAAGGAAGCCGCCAAGGGCTGAGTCCCACACACGACAGGGGCGGCCACCCACACCGGGTGGCCGCCCCTTCGTGCTGCTTGGCCCCGCTTCGTGGCGCCGGTTCCGCTTCGTGGTGGCTGGCCCCGCTTCGTACGCCCGTACGTCCCGGTTCTGGGTATTCCTCGGCGCCCCGGGCTGTCCGGCCCGTCCCGCCGCCCGGTCCGCAGTGACCTGGGCCACTTCCCGCGCCGCATCCGCCCCGTCGGCCCACCCGCTGCCCACCCCCGTACGGGCGAATGATGGCGGAAGGTGTGCTTCCAGCGGCCTGCGGGCGACCGTGGGGCGGAGCAGAAGCGGCTGTACGGGGTGCTGGGCGGGCTGCGGGGCCCGCGCGCGGCTACCAGGGCCGGCCCGGGTCCGGGCGGGGCTGACAGGGCCGTGCGGCCGGCCCAGCGAAGGGCGGCGTTCCGCGCCGCACGGCTGGGCCAGTGCGGATCGGTCGTGCGGCGCCCGGGCGGGGGCGGTGGTGGGAGTGGTGGGGGAGCGGCGGTGCGGGCCGGCTCCGCCGGGGTGGGCCGCCTGCGGGTTTCGATGCGGGGGCT
Organism: Streptomyces sp. 796.1; assembly: GCF_047525675.1. NCBI lineage: Bacteria > Bacillati > Actinomycetota > Actinomycetes > Kitasatosporales > Streptomycetaceae > Streptomyces > Streptomyces sp. 796.1. The sequence goes on from NZ_JBLIWA010000049.1 coordinate 58,378, forward strand.
GGCTGTCTGGTTGGCTGGCCCTCTGCCTGTCGGGCGGGCCGGCGCGGGGCCCGGTGGCGTCCCGTCGGGCCCTGGGCTCGGGGCCGGCCCCGGCTGACCGGGAGGCTGGCTGGAATCATTCGCTGGCGGCCGTCATCAGCGGCGGTTTACGGCCATGATCACTTCGTGCGGGTGATCTGCGCCCGGCGCCCGGGTGGCGGTCACGTGACGGCCGGGAGCGGCGCGGCGGCGCGGCGGGGGCCGGGGGGCGTGCTTGGTGGGTGGCCCCGCGGCGCGTGGCCCCGGCGGCGCCTCGGCCCTGATGCGCGCGGGGGTCTGATGCGCACGGGCTGCGGGTGCGCGCGCCGTCCCTGGCCCGTAGCGCCGCCCCGACACGCGCATCGGCCCCCGCAGCCGTGTTGGCTGTGGGGGCCGTCGCTGGGTGCGCGGGTGGGCGCGGGCCGCGCCGGGGCGTACGGAGGCCGTACGGGCGCCCGCGCGGCGGGGCGTCAGTGGGCGGTGGCGCCCGGGCGCTCCACCTTGGCGCCGAGGTCGCCGAGCTTGCTCATGAAGTTCTCGTAGCCGCGGTTGATCAGGTCGATGCCGTGCACGCGCGAGGTGCCCTGGGCCGCGAGGGCGGCGATCAGGTACGAGAAGCCGCCGCGCAGGTCCGGGATGACCAGGTCGGCGCCCTGGAGCTTGGTGGGCCCGGAGACGACCGCGGAGTGCAGGAAGTTGCGCTGGCCGAAGCGGCAGGCGGAGCCGCCCAGGCACTCGCGGTAGAGCTGGATGTGGGCGCCCATCTGGTTCAGCGCCGAGGTGAAGCCGAGCCGCGACTCGTACACCGTCTCGTGCACGATCGACAGGCCCGATGCCTGGGTCAGCGCGACGACCAGCGGCTGCTGCCAGTCGGTCTGGAACCCGGGGTGGACGTCGGTCTCCAGCGCGATGGCGTTGAGCGGGCCGCCGGGGTGCCAGAAGCGGATGCCCTCGTCGTCGATCTCGAAGGCGCCGCCGACCTTACGGTAGGTGTTGAGGAAGGTCATCATGGAGCGCTGCTGCGCGCCCCGTACGTAGATGTTGCCCTCGGTGGCGAGCGCGGCGCTGGCCCAGGACGCGGCCTCAAGGCGGTCCGGCAGGGCGCGGTGGTTGTAGCCGCCGAGCTTGTCCACGCCGGTGATGCGGATGGTGCGGTCGGTGTCCATGGAGATGATCGCGCCCATCTTCTGCAAGACGCAGATGAGGTCCTCGATCTCCGGCTCGACGGCCGCGTTGGACAGTTCGGTGACGCCCTCCGCCAGCACGGCGGTCAGCAGCACCTGCTCGGTCGAGCCCACCGAGGGGTAGGGCAGCCGGATCTTGCAGCCGCGCAGCCGCTGCGGCGCCTCCAGGTACTGGCCGTCGGCCCGCTTCTCGATCGTCGCGCCGAACTGGCGCAGCACCTCGAAGTGGAAGTCGATCGGCCGGCCGCCGATGTCACAGCCGCCCAGGCCGGGGATGAACGCGTGGCCGAGCCGGTGCAGCAGCGGGCCGCAGAACAGGATCGGGATGCGCGAGGAACCGGCGTGCGCGTCGATGTCCGCGACGTTGGCGCTCTCCACGTGTGACGGGTCCAACACCAGCTCGCCCGCCTCTTCCCCGGGGCGGACCGTCACCCCGTGGAGCTGGAGCAGCCCGCGTACGACCCGCACGTCCCGGATGTCGGGGACGTTGCGCAGCCGGCTGGGACCGCTGCCGAGCAGTGCGGCGACCATGGCCTTGGGCACGAGGTTCTTCGCGCCCCGGGCCCGGATCTCGCCCTCCAGCGGGGTGCCGCCGTGGACAAGGAGTACATCGTCGGTGCCGGTCATAAGTCTCGCGTTCCTGGGATGGGCCGTGATGGGCAAGGGGGGCAAAAGGAAAGAGTAATGGCCAACGCGAGCCGTTCCGTAAGGCCGATCGGCTCTCGGCCACCGGCCGGGCGCCGCGCCACCACGGCCCGTATTCCCTTCCTTACGTGGTGTGATGTGCGCCGTCGCTGCTGTCGTACGCCCCGCCTGCTCTGCGCCGGGACTTGCTTTCCACCCCCCGTCCCGGCCCGATGTGCGGGATCATGTGCGCATGACGGAGGTGTCCTCGCTCACAGGACGGCTGCTCGTCGCCACACCGGCGCTGGCGGACCCGAACTTCGACCGTGCGGTGGTGCTCCTGCTCGACCACGACGAGGAGGGGTCGCTCGGTGTCGTCCTGAACCGGCCCACCCCGGTCGGCGTCGGCGACATCCTCGAAGCGTGGGCCGCGCTGGCCGGCGAGCCGGGGGTGATCTTCCAGGGCGGGCCGGTCTCGCTCGATTCGGCGCTCGGCGTGGCGGTGGTGCCGGGCGAGCCGGGGGCCGGCGGCCGGCGGGTGACCGGCACCGCCCCGCCGCCCACCGGCGGCGGGACCGCCGCGCCCTCGCGCGCGCGGGTGAGCACCGGCGACCCGATCGGCTGGCGCCGGGTGCACGGCGCGATCGGCCTGGTCGACCTGGAGGCGCCACCCGAACTGCTGGCGCCGGCCGTCGGCTCGCTGCGGATCTTCGCCGGGTACGCGGGCTGGGGCCCGGGCCAACTGGAAGAGGAGCTGGCCGAGGGCGCCTGGTACGTGGTGGAGTCCGAGCCCGGCGACGTCTCCTCGCCCGACCCCGAGCAGTTGTGGCGCTCGGTGCTGCGGCGCCAACGCAGCGAACTGGCGATGGTCGCCACGTACCCGGACGACCCTTCGCTCAACTAGGCGACGCTTCGCCCTGCTAGCGGTCGGTGGCGCAGTGGCCAGCGGCGGCGGGCCAGTTGGCGCTGGTCAGCGCGTAGTACTGGGCCGCTAGGGGGTGGGCGCCGCGGGCCGGGACGGCCAGGCGTACGGCCACCGGCGGTGCGTTCTTCAGCCGTACGAAGCGGATGCCGGGGTGGGTGTGGCGCTGGGCCACCGACTCCGGGGCCACCCCGATGCCGTGGCCCGCGGCCACCGCCTCCAGCCATTCGTCGAAGTTGCCGCTGGTGCAGGCCAGTACGGGGCGGTGGGCCGCGGGCCACAGCTCGGGGCGGGTGGTGCCGGTGACGGTGTTGACCACCAGCGGCAGGCCGGCCAGTTCGTGCCAGTCCAGGACCCGGCGGCGCGCGAGGGCACCGGCCGCCCCCGCGGCGCTGCGCGCCACCGCCGCCACGCGCGCCTCGTGCGCGACCACCCGGCTGCGGATCGTGTCCGGCGGGGCGTCGCCGCGCAGCACCGCCACGTCGCAGTCGCCGGTGTCCAGGCCGGCCAGCGGCGCGTCCCTGCGGACCAGCCGGATGCGGGCGCCGGTCGCGGACTCGAAGGCGGTGTGCAACGCGGCGCAGGCCACCGGCAGGAGCGAGGTGAAGCCGAGGCGCAGCGTGGCGTGCCGGCACGGGGCGCGCAGCGCGTCGCCGAGTCGGGGGAGCAGCACGGCGAGTTCGGCGTAGAGCCGGCGGCCGGCGTCGGTGAGCGCGACCCGGCGCGTGCTGCGCTCCAGGAGCGTGGCGCCCACGGCTTCCTCCAGGCCCCGCACGGTGCGGGTGAGCGCGGGCTGGCCCACGCCGAGCCGGTGTGCGGCGTGCGTGAAGTTCCGTTCCTCGGCCACGGCCACGAACCCCCGCAGGTGCCGCAACTCCACGGCGGGCAGCCCGAGCGCGCCGAGCGGATCGAGGGGGCCGAGCGAGTCGAGCGAGCTGGGCGCGTTGAGCGCGTTGAGCGAGTTGAGGCTGCCGCGTGGGGCCGGCCCTTCGGGCGGGCTGGGCGAGTCGAGCGAGGCGAGTCCGGAAAGTGGGCCCGGCGGGTCGAGCCGGCCGGGCTCGTCGGCGGTCCCGGGCGCCTGCGGGCCGCCGACGAGGGCCTGGCCCGGCGCCGGGGCAGGGGTGTCGTCGCTGGTCAGGTCGGTGGGACCGGCCTCGGCGCGGGGCGCGGGCCCCGGTCGTCGCACTGCTTCGGCACTCATGCTTCCGCAGCATAAATCCTCGGCCGCGGGCATTTCCCGGGCTATTCGGAGAGTGCCTACGCTTCGGCGCCTCACCCACCGATCAACCCGAACGAGGAGAGACACCGTGCGCAAGGTCCTGCTGCTGGCGCTGGGGGCGTTTGCCCTCGGGCTTGACGCCTATGTGATGGCGGGGCTGTTGCCCGTCGTCGCCGACGACCTCGATACGTCCGTGTCGCTGGCCGGCCAGTTGGTCACGGTCTTCACGCTCTCCTACGCGCTGTCCGCGCCGCTGGTGGCCGGCGTGCTGACGGGGGTGCGGCCCCGGCTGGTGATCCTGGTGGCGCTCGGCGTTTTCACGCTGGGCAACGGGCTCACCGCGCTCGCGCCCTCGCTCGGCCTGCTGCTCGCCTCCCGGGTGGTCGCCGGGGCCGGTGCCGGCGTCTACTCCGCGCTGTCCACCGCAGCCGCCTCCGCGCTGGTCCCGCCCGAGCGGCGCGGCCGGGCGCTCGCCCTGGTCATGGGCGGCATGAGCACCGGCACCGTACTCGGCGTGCCGCTCGGCGTACTCCTCGCCGAACAGGCCGGTTGGCGGGCCACGATGGCCCTGCTCACCGGGCTCGGACTGGTCGCCATCGCGGGGCTCGCCGCGCTGTTGCCGGCGGTGCCCGCCGAGCCGCCGGTGCCGGCCCGGGTGCGGCTCGGGGCGCTGGCCGACCCGGCGGTGGCGCCGGTGGTGGCCGTCTCCTTCCTGGCCGCGGTCGCCAGCCTCGGCCTGTACACCTACCTGGCCCCCGTCCTCGCATCGGCCGGCGGCGTCTCGCAGGTCACGCCGTATCTGTGGGCCTGGGGCATCGGTGGCGTGCTGGGCAGCGTGGCGGTCGGGCCGCTGGTGGACCGCACGGGGCGGGTGCGGGCCCTGGTGGTGGCGGTGCTGCTGGCGATCGGCGGCGCGCAGGCGCTGCTGCCGCCGCTGGCCACGGTGCCGCTGCTGCTGGGCCTCGCGCTGGTGGTGTGGGGCGCGGGCGGCTGGGCCCTCCAGGTGCCGCAGCAGCACCAACTGCTCGCCGTACGGGCCGAGCGCGGCACGGTGGCGCTCGCGCTCAACAACTCGGCGCTCTACCTCGGCAGCGCCGTCGGCTCCGCACTCGGCGGCCTCGCGCTCGCCGCGGGCGCACCGGCCTCCGCACTGCCGTGGGGCGCGGCCGGGGTGGTGGGGCTCGGCCTGCTGCTCCAGTTGGCGGTGGCGCGTACGGGGCGTACGGGGCGGCCGGCCGATGGGCCTGCGGCCGGTGGGACCGTCGGGATCGGTGGGACCAGTGCGCTTGACCGGTCTGGCGCGGCGGACGCCTCTGGTACGGCGGGTGGGTCCGGTGCGGCGGATAGGACTGGTACGGCGTGTGCGTCGGGTGTGCAGGCCGGTGGCCCCGGTGCGGTGGACGGCGGCGCGTCGGGCACACCCCAGGCGTGAGTACCCTTGGGCTGCATGAGCACTCCTCTTCAGCCCGAGCCCGAGCGCGGGGCAGGTACCGGCACCCTCGTTGAGCCGACGCCGCAGGTGTCGAACGGCGACGGCGACCACGAGCGCTTCGCCCACTACGTGCAGAAGGACAAGATCATGGAGAGCGCGCTCTCCGGAGCGCCCGTCGTCGCGCTCTGCGGCAAGGTCTGGGTCCCCGGCCGGGACCCGAAGAAGTACCCGGTCTGTCCCATGTGCAAGGAGATCTTCGAGGGCATGGACGCCGGCGGCGACAAGGGCAAGGACGGCAAGGGCGGCAACGGCGGCAAGAAGTAGCGCCCGCCGCCGCCCCACTTCCGCCGGCACGCCGTACGCGCGCCCGGCCCGCACCCCCCACGGGTACGGGCCGGGCGCGCGGTGTTGTGCGGGGCGGCAGCCGCAGTAAGGTCGCTGCCATGAGCGGGCGCGTGGAGCGGGCGGCGTACTTGGTGTTCGGGGCCCGGGAAGTCGATGAGTCCGACGAGGGCACCCCGGCCTTCAGCCAGTTCGACAAGGACTGGGACGCACAGTTGGAACGGTGCGGCAGGCTCGCCGCCGAGCGGGGCTACCAGCCCGTGGGCAGCAGCGTCTTCTCCGTGCTCCAGGCGTCCACGGACCGGCTCCTGGAGTGGGCCGATGATCCCGGCTGCGACGTCGTCCTGGTGGCCAGCCCCCGACTGCTGCGCCGGATGCACGCCGCCTGGCCGGACTGGGACCGGGTGGTGGCCAGACTGGGTGAGGCCGGCGCCCGCCTGGAGGCCGTCCCCTTCCCCGAACCCGCCTACCCGGGCGAACGCTTCCCCGAATAGCCGACGCCGCGGCGCGTCAACCCCGCGCCGGGTAGTCCCGCACCCGGCGCCCCGAACCCCGCGCCCTGCGCCCCGCGTCAAGCACCACGTACGGGTCCATGCCCGACATCGTCCCGGCCTCCGAACGGGTCGCGCGCCGGGCCGTCGCCCGCGTCGGTCTCCTGCCCGAACCCCGCCCGCGACTGACCGCGGTTGACCGCCGGCGCCCGCACCGCGCGGGCCCGCCCGCCCCGCGTCGCGCCGTGCCGGGCGGCTGCCTCGTCCGCACGCGTACCCGGTCCTGACCGGCCGCCGCTGCGGCACCGCCTGCCCCGGAACGAGGTCCGCCGCCGCCCCGCCCGGTGCGCCCGCGCGCCCCGCGGTGCCGCGGCTTCGGCGGCTCAACTGGCCCTTTCCGCGCGCGTGTTGACGTTTGCGGCAGTGCGACCGATGTGGCCGAAGCGTGGCCGGACCGCACCGCCGGCGGTGGCCCGGCGCGGGGTGTCGGGGCCCGCCGTGGGGTCACTGCCCGCGGTCGGCGGCTGGCTGTCCGTTCGCGCTGTTCGCCGCCGCCCTCGGACGGCGGTGCCCGGGCGGGGCGCCGCCGTGCCGCCCGGTGCCCGGGTCCGGGCGGACTCCTTTCCTCCCCGCCGGTCACGAACTGGTCGGGACCTCTTGTACGGCCAGACAACGGCCCTTAACCTCCTGCGTATTGTGCAAAGCGAAACGGGCGTTGCGTATAGCGCAACGCCACTCCGTGGGGGTTTCCGTATGAATGCCTTTGCTCGCATAGCCGCGCCGGTGGCGGCGCTCGTCGCGGCCGGCCTCACCGCCACCGCCTGTGCGCCGTCCACCTCCGACAACGATGCGAAGAAGGACGACAAGAGCGGCACGCTGCGCGTCTGGCTCTTCCAGGAGGTCAACAACGCGCCCAAGCAGAAGGTCGTCGACCAGGCCATCGCCGACTTCCGCAGCAAGAACAAGGACGCTGACGTCGAGGTCACCTACATCCCGGTCGACACCCGGGCGCAGAAGATCAAGGCCGCCTTCAACGACCCGAAGAGCGCCCCCGACCTCATCGAGTACGGCAACACCGACACCGCCGGCTACGTGCGCGACGGTGGACTCGCGGACGTCACCAAGGAGTTCGCCGGCTGGCCGCAGAGCAAGGACACCGACCCGACGGCCAAGGAGTCGGTGACGGTGGGCGGCAAGACCTACGGTTCGCCGTTCTTCGTCGGCGTCCGGGCGCTCTACTACCGCACCGACGTCTTCAAGGACCTCGGCCTCAAGCCGCCGACCACCCAGCAGGAACTGATCAACACCGCCAAGAAGATCCGCTCCGAGCGCTCGGACCTGTACGGGCTCGCGGTCGGCGGCGCGTACACCTACGGCGCGATGCCCTTCATCTGGTCCAACGGCGGCGAACTGGCCACCGAGGAGGGCGGCTCGTACCGCTCGGCCATCGACAGCCCGCAGGCCAAGGCCGGCATCAAGACGTACACCTCGCTCTTCGGCGACGACAACTGCCCGGCCCGCAAGTGCGCCGAGATGGGCGGCAACGACACCGTCCAGACGTTCGCTTCCGGGAAGTCGGCCATGGCCATCGGTGGTGACTTCAACTACCAGGCCATCAAGGAGAGCGACGTCAAGGACAAGTTCGCGGTGGTGCCGCTGCCCGGCAAGAAGGCCGGCGAGATCGCCCCGGCGTTCGCGGGCGGGAACAACATCGGGTTGCTCAAGAGCAGTTCGCACCGCACCCTCGGGCTCTCCCTGATGGAGTCGCTGACCAGCAAGAAGACCCAGAACGCGCTGTTCGACGCGATGGGCTTCCTGCCCACCTACACCGACGTCCGCAAGGAGGTCGCCCAGCGCCAGCCCACCGTCGAGCCGTTCGTGAAGACCCTGGAGGTGGCGAAGTTCGTACCCGCGTCGCCCGGCTGGGCCGCCATCGACGCCGGACTCGTCCTGCCCACGATGTTCCAGCAGGTCGCCAGCGGCCGTAAGGACGTCGACGGGGCCGCGGGCGAGGCGCGCAAGAAGATGGACGACGCCTTCGCCGAAGCGAGCTGAGTGAGGCCCTGATGTCCGCTGACGCCCCCTCCCCGGCCCCCGGTTCCCCGGGCGCCCCCGCCCCGCTCGCCCCGGCCGTCGCCGCCGCCCCCGTGCCCGCCGTGGCCAAGGCGGCGCGGCGCGGCGGGCCGGC
>NZ_JBLIWA010000005.1:0-159310 GCF_047525675.1 Streptomyces sp. 796.1
TCGGCGGGTGAGGTGCGGCTGCTGACGGAGTCCACCGAGTGGCCCGAGACCGGGCACCCGCGCCGGGCCGGCGTCTCGGCCTTCGGCGTGAGCGGCACCAACGCCCACACCATCATCGAGCAAGCCCCCGCGGACACCGCGGACGCACGACCGGCCGAGGTGACCTCCTCCGACGACCGCGGCACGGCGCCCTGGACGCTCTCCGCCCGGAGCGCGGACGGGCTGCGAGCCCAGGCACAGCGGCTGCGGGCCCAGCTCACCGCACATCCGGAACTGAGCCTGAAGGACGTCGGCTACTCCCTGGTCGCCACCCGTTCGGTGTTCGAGCACCGTGCCGTACTGACCGGCGCGGACCGCGCGGAGCTGCTGCGCGGACTTGAGGCCGTCGCTACCGCCGAAGACGCCCCCGGCGTCGTGCGCGCGGTCGCGACCCCGACGGGGATCACGGCGTTCCTGTTCTCGGGACAAGGTGCGCAACGGCTCGGCATGGGACGGGAGTTGTACGAGACGTTCCCGGTGTTCGCCCAGGCGCTGGACGAGGTGTGCGCGCACCTGGACGTCGTCCTTGACCGCCCGCTCAAGGACGTGATGTTCGCGGCAGAGGGCGGCGCGGACGCCGAGCTGCTCAACCAGACGGCGTTCACGCAGCCCGCGCTGTTCGCCGTCGAGGTGGCGCTGTTCCGGCTGCTGTCCGCGTGGGGTGTGGCACCGGACGTGGTGATGGGCCACTCCATCGGTGAGATCGCTGCCGCGCACGTCGCGGGGGTGTTCTCGCTTGAGGACGCGTGCACGCTGGTCGCGGCCCGTGGCCGGCTGATGCAGGCGCTGCCCGAGGGCGGCGCGATGGTCGCCATCGAGGCGTCCGAGGAAGAGGTCGCCCCGTCGCTGATCGGTCGTGAGGCCGAGGTGAGCGTCGCCGCCGTCAACGGCCCGACGGCCGTGGTCATCGCCGGTGACGAGGCCGCGGCAGAAGAGATCGCCGGACAGTGGGAGCAGCAGGGCCGCAAGACCAAGCGGCTGCGGGTCAGCCACGCCTTCCACTCGCCCCGCATGGACGCCATGCTGGACGACTTCCGCAAGGTCGTCGAGGGGCTGTCGTTCGCCCCGCCCGTCACCGCCCTGGTATCCAACGTGACGGGCAAGCCGGCGGGCGCCGACGAGGTGTGCTCGCCGGAGTACTGGGTGCGGCACGCGCGGGAGGCCGTACGCTTCCTCGACGGGCTGCGCTCCCTGGAGAACGCGGGCGTGACCAGGTTCTTCGAGGTCGGCCCCGACGGTGTGCTCGCGGCGATGGCACGGGAGTGCCTGACGGCGCAGGAGGCTTCGGCCCCCGTCGTGGTGCCCGCGCTGCGCAAGGACCGCGCCGAGGCCCAGGCGCTGACGACGGCGCTGGCCGAACTCCACGTCCACGGAGCCACCGTCGACTGGGCGGCCCTCTTCGCCGGCGAGGACGTCCGGCGGGTCGAACTGCCGACGTACGCGTTCCAGCGGCAGCGGTACTGGCTGGACGCCCCCGAGGACGGCGCTCTTGACGCCGCCGCCTCCGCGGACTCGGTCGACGCCCGGTTCTGGGACGCGGTCGAGCGCGAGGACCTGGAGGCGCTGACCACCGCGCTGGACGTCGACAAGAACGCCTCGCTGACCGAGGTGCTCCCAGCCCTGTCCTCGTACCGCAAGGGCCACCGCGAGCGGTCCACGGTGGACGGCTGGCGCTACCTGATCGCCTGGAACGGGGTGTCCGAGCTCTCGGAGCGGGCGCTGACCGGCACCTGGCTGGTCATGGCCCCCCAGTCGTACGCCGACGACGAGCTGGTCACCTCCGCGGTGACCATGTTCGAGCGGCAGGGCGCGGACGTGACGCGGATCGTCCTCGACGGTGCGGCGGACATCGACCGCGCGGCGGTCGCCGAGCAACTGCGCACCGCGGTCGAAGGCGCGTCCGACGGGACCGTCAGCGGGGTGCTCTCCCTGCTGGCCCTGGACGAGGACCCCTGCGCCGGGCACGCGGTGGTGCCGCGAGGGCTCGCGCTGAACCTCGTCGCGCTCCAGGCACTCGTGGACGCCGATGTCGAGGCTCCGCTGTGGGTGGCGACCCGGGGCGCCGTGTCGGTGACCGGCTCCGACACCCTGCGCAGCGCGGCCCAGGCGCAGATCTGGGGCCTCGGCCGGGTCGCCGGACTGGAGCACCCCAGGCTCTGGGGCGGTCTGGTGGACCTCCCCGAGACGCTGGACGAGCGGGCCGCGAACCGGCTGTCCGGTGTGCTGGGCGGCGGTGCGGGCGAGTTCGAGGACCAGGTGGCGGTGCGCACGTCCGGCGTGTTCACCCGGCGCCTGGTGCGGGCCGCCGCGCCGCGGACCACGGCCCGGCCGTGGAGCGCGCGCGGCTCGGTGCTGGTGACCGGCGGCACCGGGGGAGTGGGCAGCCAGGTGGCCCGGTGGCTGGCCGGCGCCGGCGCCGAGCACCTGGTGCTGACCAGCCGCCGTGGCCCGGAAGCCGACGGCGCGGCCGAACTGCGCGACGAACTCACCGCCCTGGGCGCCGAGGTGACCATCGCGGCCTGTGACACCGCCGACCGCGACGCCCTGGCCGCCGTACTGGCCGCCATCCCCGAGCAGTATCCGCTGACCGCCGTCGTGCACGCGGCGGGCGTCCTGGACGACGGCGTCCTGGACTCGATGTCGGTGGAGCGGGTGGCGGGCGTGCTGCGCCCCAAGGTGGACGGGGCCCGCCACCTGCACGAGCTCACCGAGGGCCTCGACCTGTCCGCGTTCGTGCTGTTCTCCTCGCTCGCCGGGGCGATCGGCGGGGCCGGGCAGGGCAGTTACGCGGCGGCCAACGCCTACCTCGACGCCCTGGCGCAGCAGCGCGGGGCCCGGGGACTTGCCGCCACCTCGGTGGCCTGGGGCCCGTGGGCCGAGGGCGGCATGGCGGTCGACGGGGCGCTGGAGGACCGGCTGCGGCGCGGCGGCATGGCCGCGATGACGCCGGAGCTGGCGGTGATGGCACTCCAGCAGGCCCTCGACCTCCAGGAGACACACCTGGCCGTCGCCGACCTCGACTGGGAACGGTTCGTCCCGTCCTACACCGCCGTACGGGCCAGCAGGCTGCTGGACGAGGTGCCCGAGGCGCGGCGCATCCTGGAAGCCGCGACCGCGGGCAGCGGCGCCGCGCAGTTCGAGACCGGTGGCTCGGAACTGCGTGAGCGGCTGGCCGGACTGTCGGAGGCGGAGCAGGAACGAGCGCTGCTCGACCTGGTCACCACCCAGGTGGCCGTCGTACTCGGCTTCCCTTCGGTGGAGTCGGTCGAGTCCCAGCGGGCCTTCCGGGAACTCGGCTTCGACTCGCTGACCGCCGTCGAACTGCGCAACCGCCTCGACGCGGCGACGGGCCTTCGCCTGCCCGCGACGATCGTCTTCGACCACCCGACGCCCGTGGCGCTCGCCCGGCGACTGCGTACCGACGTCGTCGAGGACGGGGTCTCAGCGGCCACGCCGATCCTCAGTGAACTGGACCGGATCGAAGCGGCGATGGCCACGATCTCCGCCGACGACGTGGACCGGCCGAGGATCACGACGCGTCTGCAAACCATCCTCCTGAAGTGGGGAGAGGCGGAGCAGGATTCGCGCAACTCCGGCAAGAAGGCGGTTACGGACAAGATCCAGTCGGCGACGTCGGACGAGATCTTCGACTTCATCGACAAGGAGCTCGGGATCTCCTGAGCTGGCGCGGTTGGTTCCCGAGGGCCGTTCCTTACTACTTCCATGGGTGACATAACAATGAACGAAGAGAAGCTTCTCGACTATCTCAAGCGGGTGACCGCGGACCTCCAGCAGACTCGCCAGCGTCTGCTTGAGGCCGAGTCGGCCGACCAGGAACCGATCGCGATCGTCGCCATGAGCTGCCGGTTCCCAGGTGGGGTGAGCTCTCCCGAAGACCTGTGGCGCTTGGTGGCGGACGGTACCGACGCGATCGCGGAGTTCCCCGTGGACCGCGGCTGGGACCTCGACGCCCTCTACGACGAGGACCCGGACCGTCCCGGCACCAGCTATACGACCGAGGGCGGTTTCCTGGAGCACGCCGACCGGTTCGACCCGGCGTTCTTCGGGATCTCGCCGCGTGAGGCGCTGTCGATGGACCCCCAGCAGCGGCTGCTGCTGGAGACGTCCTGGGAGGCGTTCGAGCGCGCGGGCATCGACCCGATGTCCCTGCGGGGCAGCAGGACCGGTGTGTTCGTCGGCACCAACGGCCAGGACTACTCCATGCTCACGCTCGGCGCGGCCGAGAGCCTGGAGGACGTCGAGGGCCACTCGGGCACCGGCAACGCGGCGAGCATCGTCTCCGGCCGGATCTCCTACACCATGGGCCTGGAGGGCCCCGCGCTCTCCGTGGACACGGCCTGTTCGTCGTCCCTGGTGGCCCTGCACCTCGCCGTTCAGGCGCTGCGCCAGCGCGAGTGCACCCTCGCGCTGGCCGGTGGCGTCACAGTGATGTCCACCCCGTCGGCGTTCATCCAGTTCAGCCGGCAGCGCGGCCTCGCCGCGGACGGCCGGTGCAAGCCCTTCGGCGCCGCGGCCGACGGCACGGGCTGGGGCGAGGGCGTCGGCATGCTGCTCGTGGAGCGGCTGTCCGACGCCCAGCGCAACGGCCACCAGGTGCTGGCCGTCGTCCGGGGCTCGGCGATCAACCAGGACGGTGCGTCCAACGGCCTGACGGCGCCCAACGGCATCTCGCAGCAGCGCGTCATCCGGCAGGCGCTGACCAGCGCCCGGCTGTCGGCCGCCGAGGTCGACGCGGTGGAGGCGCACGGTACGGGTACGTCGCTGGGTGACCCGATCGAGGCGCAGGCGCTGCTGGCCACCTACGGCCAGGACCGGCCCGCGGACGAGCCGCTGTGGCTGGGCGGCATCAAGTCGAACTTCGGTCACACGCAGGCCGCCGCCGGCGTCGCGGGCGTCATCAAGATGGTGATGGCGATGCGCGAGGGTGTCCTCCCCAAGACCCTCCACGCGGACGAGCCCTCGCCGCACATCGACTGGACCAGCGGCGCCGTCTCCCTGCTGAGCGACTCGATCCCGTGGCCGGACCGCGAGCACCCCAGGCGCGCCGCGGTGTCCTCGTTCGGCATGAGCGGCACCAACGTGCACACCATCCTGGAGCAGGCTCCCGAGGTCGAGGAGGCGGAGGCCGTCGAGACCGGGCCCGCCGACGCCCCGGTGGCCTGGCCGGTGTCGGGCCGTAGCGCGGATGCACTGCGGGCGCAGGCCGGGAAACTGCGTGAATTCCTCGCGGACCGCCCGGAGTTGAACGTGGCGGAGGTGGCCATCTCACTGGCCACGACCCGGTCCGCCTTCGAGCACCGGGCCGTGGTGACCGGAGCCGACCGCGAAGCACTCCTTGTGGGCCTTGAGGCGATCGCCGAGGACACCGTCACCTCGGCGTCGAACGGAGTGGTACGCGGGAGGACCGGCGACGCCGGTCGTTCGGTGTTCGTGTTCCCGGGTCAGGGGGCGCAGTGGGTGGGTATGGCGGTGGGGTTGTTGGATTCCTCGCCGGTGTTCGCCGAGGCGGTGGCCGAGTGTGAGTCGGCTCTGTCGGCTCATGTGGACTGGTCGCTGACGGATGTCCTGCGTGGTGCTGAGGGCGCTCCCGGTTATGACCGGGTGGATGTCGTGCAGCCGGTGTTGTTCGCGGTGATGGTGTCGCTGGCGAAGTTGTGGCGTTCGGTGGGTGTGGAGCCGGATGCGGTGATGGGTCACAGCCAGGGTGAGATCGCTGCCGCGTGTGTGGCGGGTGCGTTGTCGCTGGAGGACGCCGCGAAGGTGGTGGCCTTGCGGTCGCAGGCGATCGCCGCCGGTTTGGCGGGTCGCGGCGGCATGGTGTCGGTCGGGCTTTCGGTCGACCAGGTGCGCGAGCGCATCGCCGCCTGGGACGGCGCGATATCGGTCGCCGCGGTCAACGGTCCCGGCTCGGTTGTCGTCTCCGGTGATCCTGGTGCGTTGGATGAGATGGTCACCCAGTTGGAGGGTGAGGAGGTGCGGGTTCGCCGGGTGCCGGTGGACTACGCCTCGCACTCCGCCCACGTGGAGGAGATCCGCGAGAATCTGCTGAAGGCCCTGGCGGACATCGCGCCGCGCTCCTCGGAGGTGCCGTTCTACTCGACCGTGTCCGGTGAGCTGGTGGACACGGTCGGTCTGGACGCGGAGTACTGGTACCGCAACCTGCGCCAGACGGTCGAGCTGGAGGCCACCACCCGCACCCTGCTCGATGACGGTCACACCGTGTTCATCGAGGTGAGCCCGCATCCGGTGCTGAACCTGCCGGTGCAGCAGACGGTGGAGGCCGCTGAGGCGCAGGCCGTGGTCACCGGGACGCTGCGGCGGGACGAGGGTGGTCTGGAGCGGTTCCTGACCTCTGCCGCCGAGGTGTTCGTGCGGGGTGTCAAGGTTGACTGGGTCGCCCTGATCGGGGGCCGGAGCGCCCGTCGGGTGGGCTTGCCGACGTACGCCTTCCAGCGGCAGCGGTACTGGCTGGACGTGTCGGGCTGGGAGATGTCGGCCACCGCCGACGCCCTGGGCACGGACGCCGTGGACGCGCGTTTCTGGGAGGCCGTCGAGCGCGAGGACCTGGAGTCGCTGGTCCGCACGTTGGAGGTGGAGGGCGAGGAGGCGCAGTCGTCGTTGACGGCGCTGCTTCCCGCGCTGTCGTCCTGGCGCCGTCAGCGGCGTGAGCAGAACACGGTGGACAGTTGGCGTTACAAGGTGGTTTGGAAGCCCCTGGCGCCCGTCACCGACGCGACCCTCTCGGGCACCTGGCTGGTCGCCCTCCCCGCGTCGCACGCCGATGACGCCCTCGTGTCCGCCACGGTCAACGGGCTGGAGGCGAACGGGGCCGCGGTCGTCCGCGTGGTCCTTGACGCATCGGGCAACGACCGTGAGGCGGTCGCGGAGCGGCTGCGTGGTGCGCTTGACGGGGCCGGGGTGGAGTCGTCGGGTGTGGCGGGTGTGTTCTCGCTGCTGGCGCTGGATGAGTCGGGGCACGAGTCCTTCGAGGGTGTCCCTGCTGGGTTCGCCGCGCTGGTGGGGCTGGTCCAGGGGCTGGGTGACGCGGGTGTGACCGCTCCGTTGTGGTGCGGTACTCGGGGTGCGGTGTCGGTGGGTCGTTCCGACCGGCTGGTGAGTCCGGTGCAGTCGTTGGTGTGGGGTCTGGGTCGGATCGTGGGGGCGGAGTACCCCCAGCGCTGGGGCGGCGCTGTCGACCTGCCCGAGACCGTGGACAGCCGTGCCGCGGCCCGTCTGGTCGGGGTGCTGGCGGGTACGGAGGGCGAGGACCAGGTCGCGGTACGCGGCTCCGGTGTGTTCGCCAAGCGCATGGTGCGGGCCACGGCGGCCGAGGACGCGGCGGGCCGAGGGACCTGGCAGAGCTCGGGTTCGGTGTTGGTGACCGGTGGTACGGGTGCGCTGGGTGGCCATGTGGCCCGGTGGTTGGCGCGTACGGGTGCTGAGCACCTGGTGCTGACCAGCCGTCGTGGGTTGGAGGCCGAGGGCGCCGTTGAGCTGAAGGCGGAGCTTGAGGGCCTGGGTGCCCGGGTGACGGTGGCGGCGTGTGACGCGGCCGACCGGGAGGCCCTGGCGGCGGTGCTGGACGCGATTCCGAGCGAGTTCCCGCTGACCGGTGTGGTGCACACGGCCGGTGTGCTGGACGACGGTGTGGTGGACGCCCTGACGGCGGAGCGGGCGGCCGGTGTGTTGCGTCCGAAGGTGGACGCGACACGGAACCTGCACGAGCTGACCGCCGGGATGGACCTGTCGGCCTTCGTGCTCTTCTCCTCCGGCGCCGCCACCCTGGGCGGCCCGGGACAGGGCAGCTATGCGGCAGGCAACTCCTACCTCGACGCGCTGGCGTTGCAGCGGCGCGCCGACGGGCTTCCCGCCACCTCGATCGGCTGGGGCGCCTGGGCCGGTGGTGGACTCGGCTCCGGCCAGGTCGGCGAGCGGATGGACCGTTCCGGTGTGGTCGGGATGGAGCCCGAGCTGGCGATCTCCGGAATGCAGCAGGCGCTTGAACTGGACGAGACGTTCCTGGTCATCGCCGAGATCGACTGGGACCGCTTCCAGCCGGAGTTCGTCGGCTCACGTCCCAACGCGCTGTTCCGCGAGGTGCCCGAGCTGAACCGCCCCGCTGCCGCTGCCACCGGTGGCGCGGACGCGAGCGACGGCGACGACGCGATCTCCGCGCTCCGCCGGGAGATGGCGGAACTGTCCCCCGCCGAACAGCCGGGGCTCCTCCTGGAGCTGGTGCGCAACCAGGCCGCCGACGTCCTCGGCTACGACAGCGCCGACGCGGTGGAGGCCGACCGTGCCTTCCGCGACCTCGGCTTCGACTCGCTGACCGCCGTCGAACTGCGCAACCGCCTCGGCGTGGTCACCGGCCTCCGGCTGCCGGTCACCTGTGTCTTCGACTACCCGTCCGCCACGGTGCTGGCCCGGTACCTGCACACCGAGATGTTCGGCAAGCAGCCGGTCACCGGGGACGCCGCCGCGCCCAAGCGGCCGGAAGGGCTCGACAAGCCCGTCGCCACCGACGAGCCGATCGCCATCATCGGCATGAGCTGCCGGTTCCCCGGCGGGGTACGCACCCCCGAGGCGCTGTGGGACCTGCTGATGGCCGAGGGCGACGTGATCTCCGGCTTCCCGGAGGACCGCGACTGGGACGTCGACAGCCTCTACGACCCGGACCCCGAGAAGTCCGGCACCAGCTACGTCCGGGCGGGCGGCTTCCTCGACGAGGTCGGCCACTTCGACCCTGCGTTCTTCGGGATCTCGCCGCGCGAGGCGATGGCGATCGACCCGCAGCAGCGCATGCTCCTTGAGACGTCCTGGGAGGCGTTCGAGCGCGCCGGCATCGACCCCGTGGCGCTGCGCGGAACCCAGACCGGAGTCTTCGTCGGCTCCAACTACCACGACTACGGTTCGCGCATCCTGAAGGACGCCGAGGGCGTGGAGGGGTATCTCGGCCTCGGCAGCGCCCCCAGCGTCTCCTCCGGCCGCATCTCCTACACCTTCGGCTTTGAGGGGCCGGCCGTCACGGTGGACACCGCGTGTTCGTCGTCGCTGGTCGCCCTGCACATGGCCGTGCAGTCGCTGCGCCAGGGGGAGTCCTCCGTGGCGCTGGCCGGCGGTGTCACGATCATGGCCACGCCGGGCACGTTCGTCGAGTTCAGCGCCCAGCGCGTGCTGTCCTTCGACGGCCGCTGCAAGGCGTTCGCGGCGTCGGCCGACGGCACCGGCTGGTCCGAGGGCGTGGGCATGCTCCTGGTGGAGCGACTGTCGGACGCCCAGCGCAACGGCCACCAGGTGCTGGCCGTCATCCGGGGTTCGGCGATCAACCAGGACGGTGCCTCCAACGGTCTCACCGCCCCCAACGGCCCGTCGCAGCAGCGGCTGATCGAGCAGACGCTGGCCGGCGCCCGGCTGGCCGCCGCCGACGTGGACGTGGTCGAGGCCCATGGCACCGGCACGCCCCTCGGCGACCCGATCGAGGCGCAGGCGCTGCTGGCCACCTACGGCCAAGGCCGCCCCGAGGGCCGGCCGTTGCTGCTGGGCGCCATCAAGTCGAACATCGGTCACACCCAGGCCGCCGCCGGCGTCGCGGGCGTCATCAAAATGGTGATGGCCATGCGTGAGGGCGTCCTCCCCAAGACCTTGCACGTGGACGAGGCGACGCCGCACGTGGACTGGTCGGCGGGCGACGTCGAGTTGCTGACCGAGACGGTGCCCTGGCCGGAGACGGACCGCCCGCGCCGGGCGGCGGTGTCCGCCTTCGGCGTGAGCGGCACCAACGCACACACGATCATCGAGCAGGCGCCGGTCGCCGACGAGCCGGAGGCGCCGCGGGCCACGGCCGCCCCGGATACCACCGAGGTCCCGGTGCCGTGGATCCTCTCCGGCAGGACCGACGCCGCCCTACGCGGCCAGGCCGAGCGACTGAGGGACCAACTCGCCACACAGGCCGAGGAGTTCATGCCCACGGTGGACGTCGGCTATTCCCTGGCGACGACCCGGTCGCTCTTCGACCAGCGAGCCGTCCTGGTGGGCGAGGACCGCGCGGACATGCTGCGTGGCCTCGACGCCCTCGCGAAGGGCGAGACCGCGCCCGGCGTCGTGCGGGGCACGGCCGGAGCGGCCGGCAAGACGGCGTTCCTGTTCTCGGGCCAAGGCGCACAACGGCTCGGCATGGGGCGCGAGTTGTACGAGGCGTTCCCGGTGTTCGCCGACGCGTGGGACGAGGCGTGCGCGCACCTGGACGTACTGCTCGACCGTCCGCTGCGGGACGTGGTGTTCGCGGCGGAGTGCAGCGCGGAGGCCGAGCTGCTGGACCGGACGGCGTTCACGCAGCCCGCGCTGTTCGCCGTCGAGGTGGCGTTGTTCCGGCTGCTGGAGCACTGGGGCGTCCGGCCGGATGTGGTGATCGGGCATTCCATCGGTGAGGTCGCAGCCGCCCACGTGGCCGGGGTGTTCTCGCTGGAAGACGCGTGCGCACTGGTGGCCGCGCGCGGCCGACTGATGCAGGCGCTGCCCGAGGGCGGCGCGATGGTGGCCGTCCAGGCGTCCGAGGACGAGATCGCCGGATCGCTCGCCGGTCGTGAGACCGAGGTGAGCATCGCCGCCGTCAACGGCCCGACGGCCGTGGTGATCGCCGGTGACGAGGCCGCCGCACTGGAGATCGCCGGCCAGTGGTCGGAGCAGGGCCGCAAGACGAGCCGCCTCCGTGTCAGCCACGCCTTCCACTCGCCCCGCATGGACGCGATGCTCGCCGACTTCCGCAAGGTCGTCGAAGAGCTGACCTTCGCCAAGCCGGCCCTCTCCCTGGTCTCCAACGTGACCGGTGAGCCGGCGGGCGCGGACGAGGTGTGTTCGCCGGAGTACTGGGTCCGCCACGTGCGGGAAGCAGTGCGGTTCGCCGACGGGGTGCGGGCCCTGGAGAAGCTGGGCGTGACCCGGTTCGTCGAGGTCGGCCCCGACGGTGTGCTCACCGCGATGGCGCGGGACTGCGTGGCGGACCGCCCCGAGGGCACCGCCACGCCGGTCCTGGTGCCGGTGCTGCGCAAGGAGCGCCCTGAGGCGCGGGCGCTGACGACGGCGCTGGCCGAGCTCCACGTGGGCGGCGTCGCGGTCAACTGGGAGCGGGCCTTCACCGGGCGCGACGCCCGCAGGGTCGAGCTGCCCACCTACGCCTTCCAGCGGGAGCGCTACTGGCTGGAGGCCCTGTCCTCGTTCGCCAGCGATGTGACCGCCGTCGGGCTCGTCCCGCCGACGCACCCGCTGCTGGGCGCCGCCGTAGAACTGCCCGACGCGGACGGCTTCCTGTTCACCAGCCGCCTCTCGCCGCAGACCGACCCGTGGCTCGTCGACCACATGGTGCAGGACACGATCCTGCTGCCCGGCACCGCCTTCCTCGAACTGGCCCTGCACGTCGCCGACCAGGTGGGATGCGACCGGGTCGAGGAACTGACCCTCACGGCGCCGCTGGCGCTGCCCGAGCGGGGCGCGGTCCACCTGCAACTGGCGGTGGGCGGACCGGACGAGAGTGGCACGCGCTCGCTGAACGTGTACTCCCGGCCGGAGGACTCCACCCTGGAGCAGCCGTGGACCCAGCACGCCTCCGGCCTGCTCACGCGGAGCGGGACGCAGGACGACACCGGCCGGACCGACCTCTCCGTATGGCCCCCCGAGGGCGCCGAACGGATCGACACCGAGGACGTCTACGCCCGGATGGCCGCGGGCGGCTTCGCCTACGGCCCGGTCTTCCAGGGGCTGCGATCGGTGTGGATCCGAGGTGACGAGGTCTTCGCCGAGGTGCGCCTGCCCGAGGAGAACGCGTCGGAAGCGGAGCGGTTCGGACTGCACCCCGCCCTCCTGGACGCGGCGGTCCAAGCCGTCATGTTCGTACCGCAGGAGGAGGCGGGGCTGGCCAGGCTTCCGTTCTCCTGGAGCGGCGTATCGCTGCGGGCCACGGGCGCCTCGGAACTGAGGGTGCGCCTGAGCTCGCTCGGGCCCGACTCGATCGGCCTCACCGTGGCCGACACCAGCGGCCTCGCCGTCGCCACCGTCGACTCCCTCACGCTGCGGCTGGTGGCGGAGGGGCAGATCCAGTCGGCCGGCACCGCGCCGGCCGGGCACGACTCGCTCTTCCGGCTCGACTGGACCCCCGTTCCCGTCGGCGCGCCGGCCCCGGCCGCCGAGGGGACGTGGGCCGTGCTGGGCACGGACGGCCTGGGGGTCCGCTCCGGTCTGGAGGGCGCGGGCGCCGACGTGGTGTCGTACGCGGACCTGGCCGCGCTGCGCGCGGGGGTCGACTCCGGGGCCACCCCGCCGGACGTCGTCATGGTGACGGGCGCCGCGGAGGCGGCCGGCATCGACGACGGGACGGACCTGGCCGGACGGGTACGCGAGGCCACGTACCGCGCGCTGGAACTGGTGCGGTTGTGGGTCACCGACGAGCGGTTCAGCGACTCCTACCTGGTGTTCGTGACCCGCGGTGCGATGGGCGCCCGGTCCTCCGGTGAGGTGCGCACCCCGGCCGACGCCGCCGTGTGGGGTCTGCTGCGCTCCGCGCAGACCGAGCACCCCGGGAAGTTCCTCCTGGTGGACCTGGACCCGGAAGACCAGGGCGACGCCTCAACGGCGCTGCGGGCGGCGCTGACCGCCGAGGAACCGCAGGTGGCCGTGCGGGACGGGCGGGTGCTCGCGGCACGACTGGCCCGCGTGGTTCAGGCCGAGGACCTGCCCGAACCGGGCACTCCGTCGTTCGACGGCGATGGCACGGTGTTGATCACGGGTGGTACGGGTGGTTTGGGTGCGTTGTTGGCCCGTCATCTGGTGGTGGAGCACGGTGTGCGTTCTTTGGTGTTGACGAGTCGTCGTGGTGTGGAGGCGCCGGGTGCGGCGGAGTTGGTGGCGGAGTTGGCGGGGTTGGGTGCGGAGGTGCGGGCGGTGGCGTGTGATGTCGCTGATCGCGTCGCGGTGGAGGGTTTGTTGGCGGGGATTGGGTCTGAGTATCCGTTGTCGGGTGTGGTGCATGCGGCGGGTGTGTTGGACGACGGTGTGGTGGAGTCGTTGACGCCGGAGCGGGTGGACAGGGTGTTGCGTCCGAAGGTGGATGCGGCGCTGCACCTGCACGAGCTGACCCGCGACCTCGACCTCTCCGCGTTCGTGGTGTTCTCCTCGGCCTCCTCCAACTTCGGTGGCGGCGGCCAGGCCAACTACGCCGCGGCCAACGCCTTCCTGGACGCCCTGGCACACCAGCGGCGCGGACTCGGCCTCCCCGCGGTCTCCCTGGCCTGGGGCATGTGGGAGCAGCGCAGCGAGATGACCGGGGACCTCGGCGAG
The DNA here is from genome assembly GCF_047525675.1 of Streptomyces sp. 796.1. Lineage (NCBI taxonomy): Bacteria > Bacillati > Actinomycetota > Actinomycetes > Kitasatosporales > Streptomycetaceae > Streptomyces > Streptomyces sp. 796.1. Next base: position 13,390 of record NZ_JBLIWA010000005.1, read on the forward strand.
GCGGACCTCCAGCGCATCGCACGAGCCGGGCTGAACGCGCTCAGCTCGCACGAGGGCCTCGCACTGTTCGACGACGCGCTCAGGACCGACGAGACCGTGCTCGTACCGACCCACGTGGACCTCGCCGCCCTGCGCGTCCAGGCCCACACCGGCGACGTCCCCGCGCTGCTGCGCGGCCTGGTGCGCATTCCCCGGCGCCGGGCCGTGGCGGCGGAGACCACGCACACCGGCACCGGGTCGCTGCGGGACCGCCTGGCCGGTCTCGCCGCGGCCGACCAACACCGGGCGCTGCTCGACCTGGTGCGGGTGCAGGTGGCCACCGTCCTCGGCCATGGCTCGCCGGAGGCGGTGGAGCCCGACATGGCCTTCAAGGAGATGGGCTTCGACTCGCTGACCACGGTGGAACTGCGCAACCGGCTCAACACGGAGACCGGGCTGCGGCTGTCGGCGGTGCTGGTCTTCGACCACCCGACCCCCACGGCGCTGGTGGACCACCTGCGGGAGGAACTCCTGCCGGACGGCGGCACGGGCGAGCCCCTGCTCTTCGCCGAGCTCGACAGGCTGGAGCCCTTGCTCTCCCACGTGATGGACGACGGCGAGGCGCGGACGAAGGCGGCCGGACGGCTGCGGGAGCTCCTGGAGAAGCTGGTCGAGGCTTCCGACGACTCCGACTCCGCCGATGTGGTCGAACGGATCGGATCGTCGTCCAACGACGAACTGTTCGCCTTCATCGACAACGAGCTCGGGCTGTCCTGAACCGGCGTCCAGCGCCCTCTGCCCCCCTGACTTCACAGTTCAAAGAAAGCGACGGCACACAGTGAGCGAGACGAAGCTCCGCGACTACCTCAACAGGGTGACGACCGACCTGCACCGCACCCGGCAGCGCCTTCAAGAGGTGGAGGCGAAGCAGCGCGAGCCCATCGCGATCGTCGCGATGAGCTGTCGCTTCCCCGGCGGGGTCAGCTCTCCCGAGGAGCTGTGGAACATGGTCGCGGACGGCGCCGACGGACTCTCACCGTTCCCCACGGACCGCGGCTGGCACGAGGAGGTGTACAACCCGGACCCCGACAGCCAGGGCACGAGCTATGTGAACGAGGGCGGGTTCCTGCACGACGCCGCACAGTTCGATCCCGTGTTCTTCGGGATCTCGCCGCGTGAGGCGCTGGCGATGGACCCCCAGCAGCGGCTGCTGCTTGAGGCGTCCTGGGAGGTCCTGGAGCGGGCGGGCATCGACCCGCTGTCCGTCAAGGGCACCACCGGCGGCGTGTTCATGGGCGCCGCCTTCCAGGGGTACGGCGCGGCCGGCCCGATCGAGGCCGAAGAGGTCGAGGGCCACCTGATGACGGGGCAGACGCCCGCCGTCACCTCCGGCCGGGTCTCGTACGTCCTCGGCCTCGAAGGCCCCGCGGTGACGGTGGACACGGCGTGTTCGTCGTCCCTGGTGACGCTGCACCTGGCCGCGCAGGCGCTGCGCCAGGGCGAGTGCGACTTCGCCCTGGCCGGCGGCATCACCGTGATGGCCGGCCCCGGAACGTTCACCGAGTTCAGCCGTCAGCGGGGACTCGCATCCGACGGCCGCTGCAAGCCCTTCGCGGCTGCCGCGGACGGCACCAACTGGGCCGAGGGCGTCGGCGTGCTGCTCGTGGAACGGCTGTCCGACGCCCGCCGCCTCGGCCACCCCGTGCTGGCCGTGGTGCGCGGCTCCGCGGTGAACCAGGACGGCGCCAGCAACGGCCTCACGGCCCCCAACGGCCCGTCGCAGCGCAGGGTGATCCGGCAGGCGCTCGACAACGCGGGACTCACCCCGGACGACGTCGACGTGGTGGAGGCGCACGGTACGGGCACCACGCTGGGTGACCCGATCGAGGCGCAGGCGCTGCTGGCCACCTACGGCCAGGGCCGGCCGGCGGACCGGCCGCTGTGGCTGGGGTCCATCAAGTCGAACATCGGTCACACGCAGGCGGCGGCGGGTGTCGCGGGGATCATCAAGATGGTGATGGCGATGCGGCACGGCGTTCTGCCGAAGACGCTGCACGTCGACGAGCCGACCCCGCACGTGGACTGGTCGGCGGGGGCCGTGGAACTGCTGACCGAGGCACGGCCCTGGCCGGAGACGGGCCGGCCCCGCCGGGCGGCGATCTCCTCCTTCGCGATCAGCGGCACCAACGCGCACACCATCGTCGAGCAGGCCCCCGAAGCCGCGGAGCCGGGGCCGGCCACTCCGCAGGAGGACCCGGAAGCCGAGGCACCCGCGACGGTCGCGACCTCCGTCGTGCCGTGGCTCGTCGCCGGCAAGGGCGAGGCCGCGCTGCGGGCACAGGCCGAGCGGCTGCACGCCCGTCTGACGGCCCAGGGCTCCGCCCAGGACGACGAACTCGCGGTGGCGCCAGTGGCGGACATCGGCTACTCCCTGGCCGTGTCCCGGTCGGCGTTCGAGCACCGCGCGGCGGTGATCGGCGACGACCGCGAGAGCCTCCTGCGCGGTCTTCGGGCCGTGGCTCAGGGCGAGATCGCTCCGGGCGTGGTCAGGGCACAGGCGGTGAAGGGACGTAGGACCGCGTTCCTGTTCTCGGGACAGGGTGCGCAACGCCTGGGCATGGGGCGGGAGTTGTACGACGCCTTCCCGGTGTTCGCCCGCGCCTTGGATGAGGTGTGTGCGCATCTGGATGTGCTGCTTGACCGTCCGCTGAAGGACGTGGTGTTCGCGGCGGAGGGCAGTGCCGACGCCGAGCTGCTGAACCGGACGGCGTTCACGCAGCCTGCGTTGTTCGCGGTCGAGGTGGCGTTGTTCCGGCTGCTGGAGCACTGGGGCGTCACCCCGCACGTGCTCATCGGGCATTCGGTGGGTGAGATCGCTGCCGCGCACGTGGCGGGGGTCTTCTCGCTTCAGGACGCGTGCACGCTGATCGCCGCCCGTGGCCGGCTGATGCAAGCCCTGCCCGAGGGCGGCGCGATGGTGGCGGTGCAGGCGTCCGAGGAGGAGATCGCCGGATCGCTGGCCGGTCGAGAGGCCGAGGTGGACATCGCGGCGGTCAACGGTCCGACGGCCGTGGTGATCGCGGGCGACGAGGCCGCCGTACTGGAGATCGCCGGCCAGTGGTCGGAACAGGGCCGCAAGACGAGCCGGCTGCGGGTCAGCCACGCCTTCCACTCGCCCCGTATGGACGCGATGCTCGCCGACTTCCGCAAGGTCGTCGAAGGGCTGTCGTTCGCCGCGCCGGCCATCCCCTTCGTCTCCAACGTCACCGGAGAGCCGGCTTCGGACGCCGAGGTGTGCACGCCGGAGTACTGGGTGCGGCACGTGCGCGCGGCCGTACGCTTCGCCGACGGGGTACGCAGCCTTGAGGCGCAGGGGGTGAACACCTTCCTGGAGGTCGGCCCGGACGCCGTGCTGTCGGTGATGGCCCAGGACTGCCTGGGCGAGCAGGCCGCGGTCAGCCCCGTGACGGTGTCGACGCTGCGCAAGGACCGGACGGAGGTCCAGGCGCTGACGGCCGCCGTCGCCGAACTCCACATCCACGGCGCCGCAGTCGACTGGGAGCAGGTCTTCGCCGGGCGGGGCGCGCAGCGGGTGGCCCTCCCCACGTACGCCTTCCAACGCCAGCGCTACTGGCTCGACTCCATGGCAGCCGTCGGCGACGTCGGCTCGGTGGGCCTGGGAACGGTATGGCACCCGCTGCTGGGCGCCGTGCTCTCGCTGGCGGGCGGCGGCGGTGTGCTGCTCAGCGGGCGGTTGTCGATGGCCACGCACTCCTGGCTCGCCGATCACACGGTGCAGGGCATGGCGCTGGTGCCCGGGACGGCCTTCATGGAGATGGCCGCCCGAGCGGGTGACCAGGTGGGGTGCCCGCGGGTCGATGAGCTGGTGATCGAGGCGCCCCTGGTGATGCCCGAGCGCGGCGGGGTGCAGATCCAGGTCGAGGTGGGGGACGTCGACGCCGCGGGCCACCGCGAGGTGAGCGTCTACTCGCGGATCGAGTCCGACGAGGACCGGGCCGACCTCGGGAACCCATGGGTACGGCACGCACACGGTGTGCTCACCCCGTCCGGCCCGGCAGCCTCCTTCGACTTCAAGAAGTGGCCGCCCTCCGGGTCCAAGCCCGTCGACATCTCCGGCGGGTACGAGCACGCCGCCGAACACGGGCTGCGCTACGGCCCCGCGTTCCAGGGGCTGCGGCGCGCCTGGCGACGCGGCGACGCGGTGTTCGCCGATGTCGAACTGCCCGAGGACCAGCTCGGCACCGCGAAGTACTTCGGCCTGCACCCGGCGCTGTTCGACGCGGCCCTGCACGCCATCGGCGTGGGCAAGGAAGTACGCGGCGGCGACGACGCGCCGAGCGCGGGCACCCTGCTGCCGTTCTCGTGGCGAGGCTTCTCCCTCGACGCCGTCGGCGCTGGAGCGCTGCGCGTCCGGGTGGTCCCCGACGGGCGCCAGGCGGTGTCCCTGGCGATCGCCGACACGTCGGGCCGCCCGGTGGCGTCGGTCGACTCACTCGTTCTGCGGCCCATGCAGGCGGACGCGTTGCGGAACGCGAACCGGAAGACCGGCGACGCGCTGTTCCTCATGGAGTGGACGGCGAGCGCGGCCGAGCCCGCCGAGGGCGCGGCGTCGGGCTGGTCGGTGGTGCTGGGCGACGACCGCCTCGGCGTGGGCGCCGCTCTGGAGGCGTCGGGCGTCACCACCGACGTGTACACGGACCCGGTGGCGCTCGGTGACGCCGTGGCGTCGGGCACGCTCATGCCCGGCACCGTGGTGCTGCCGGTGGCTTCGGACGGCTCGGCCGTGGCGGGCGAGGTACATGCGCGGGTCGCCGAGGTACTGGAGACCGTCCAGTCCTGGGTGGCGGACGAACGGTTCGCGGGGAGCCGGCTGGTGCTCGTGACCCGGGGGGCCGTGGACACCGGTGACGGTGTGACGGATCTGGCGGGCGCGGCCGTGTGGGGCCTTGTGCGCTCGGCGCAGTCGGAGAACCCGGGCCAGGTGGTGCTGGTCGACGTCGATGACGTCGAACGGTCGGCCGGGCTGCTCGCGGGCGTGGTGGCTTCCGGCGAGGAGCAGGTGGTGGTGCGCTCCGGCGAGGTCCGCGTGGCGCGCCTGGGCCGCGCGCCGCTCCCGGGCGAGGCTCAGGAGTCGGAGGTGTTCGGTTCCGGCTCGGTACTGGTGACGGGGGGCACCGGGCTGCTCGGCGGCTTGGTGGCCCGGCACCTGGTCACCCGGCACGGGGTCCGGAAGCTGGTGCTGTTGTCCCGCCGTGGGGCGGAGGCGGACGGTGCCGCCGAGTTGCGGACCGAACTGGCAGCCGCGGGCGCCGAAGCAGTGATAGAGGCGTGCGACGTCGCGGACCGCGAGGCGCTCGCCGCGGTGCTGTCGGGGCTGCCCGAAGGGTTCGCGCCGAGCGCTGTGGTGCACGCGGCCGGGGTGCTCGACGACGGGCTGTTCGCGTCCCTGTCGCGCGAGCGGGTGAGCGCGGTGCTGCGGGCGAAGGTGGACGCGGCCTGGAACCTGCACGAACTGACCGCGGACATGGACCTGTCGGCGTTCGTCCTCTTCTCCTCGGCCGCCGGTGTGCTCGGCGCGGCCGGACAGAGCAACTACGCCGCGGCCAACGTGTTCCTGGACGGCCTCGCGTCCTGGCGGCGCACCCAAGGGCTGCCGGGCGTCTCGCTGGCCTGGGGACTGTGGGAACAGGCCGGCGGCATGACCGGGCACCTCGGGCAGGGTGACCTGCGCCGGGTGTCGCGTTCGGGTCTGGTGCCGCTCTCCTCCAAGGAGGGCCTGGAGCTGTTCGACGCGGGCGTCACCTCCGGCCAGGCCGTGGTGATCCCCACCCGGCTGGACCTGGGTGCGCTGCGCGCCCAGGGGGCCGCGATGCCCGCCGTGTTCCGTGCCATCGTCCCGGAGCCCACGGTCCGGCGTACGGCCCGCGCGGGCGAGTCCGAAGCCGGTGACCAGTCCGCCCAGTTGCGCCAACAACTGGCCGGGCTGTCGGAGACCGAGACCGAGGAGGCGCTGCTCGAACTGGTGCGTACGCTCGCCGCCGCGGTGCTCGGGTACACGTCGCCCGACGAGGTCGACACCAGCCACGAGTTCATGGAGATGGGCTTCAACTCCCTTACGGCGGTGGAGTTCCGCAACCAGCTCGCCGCGGTCACCGGCCTCCGGCTGGACACCACGGTGGTCTTCGACTACCCGCGCCCCCTGGAGCTGGTGTCCCATCTGCGGCCCCGGATCGCGGCCGGGATCGCGTCCGCTCCCGCCGACCGCAAGCCGCAGTCGCCGTCGGTCCGGGCCGCCACGTCGACGCCCACGACCGAGCCTCAGGCATCGCAGGCGGACGCGCCCGACACCCTGGGCTCCCTGTTCCGGGAGGCGGCGGCGCAGGGCAAGACCAAGATCGGCATGGATCTGCTGGTGAACGCCGCGCGGCTGCGTCCCACCTTCGAGGACCCGGCCGACTTCGAGGGGACCATCAGGCCCGTGCGCCTCTCCCGGGGTGCCGTGCGCCCCCGGCTGATGTGCTGCTCCTCCTACATGGCGCTGGGCGGCGTCCACCAGTACGCGCAGCTCGCCGCCTCCTTCCGGGGCAGCCGGGACGTCGCGGCCCTGCCCGCCGTGGGATTCGTCCAGGGCGAGAGCCTTCCGGCCACCCCGGAGGCGCTGTTCCGCCTCCAGGCGCGGATCGTCTCGGAGTACGCCGACGGTGCCCCGGTCGTCCTGGTCGGTTCGTCGGCCGGCGGAATGGTCGCCCACTCGGTGGCCGCCGCTCTGGAGAGCCAGGGCACACCGCCCGCGGGAGTCGTCCTGCTGGACACGTACCTGCCGGACAGCGCGAGCATCGGCCAGTTCGAGACCACCATGCTCGACGAGATGTACGAGCGGGACGCCCTCGTCTCCATGGAGGGTGTCCGGATGTCCGCCATGGGCTGGTACCTGCATCTGTTCGAGGGGTGGAAGCCGCCGGAGAGCTCGGTTCCCAGCCTCCTCGTCCGTGCGGCGGAACCCATGGGCGAGGTGGACCCGGACGCGCCGGGCTGGCAGTCGGACTGGCCGGCCGACTCCGTGATCGACGTACCCGGAACCCACTTCACGATGGTGGAGAAGCAGGCGGGTACCACCGCACAGGCCGTCGAGGACTGGGTGGCCAGCCTCTAGCGCAGCACGCGCCCGCCCGCGCCGACGGCCGCGCGGGCGGGCGCCCCACGCCGCAGCCGAGGCCGGCGCGGCCCACAGCTTTGACGCACGGTTTTACCCAAGGCAGGAGTTAGGTGAGCACCATGTTGAACGGGTCCAGTGACTCGGGAGATTCCATCGCGCAGGCTGGACCTGGCCGTGACGAGAGCCCTGAACCGCCCTCACTCGGTCCGGACTTCCACGAGCTGCCGGACTTTGAACAGCGCAGGGTTCTGTTCGACCTGGTACGCGCACACGTCGCCGCGGCGCTGCGGTCCGATTCACCGCGCGCGCTCGACGCGGAGAGCTCGTTCCTCGACCTGGGACTGGACTCGCTCGCGGCGGTCAACCTGCACCGAGGACTGGTCGCCGCCACCGGGCTCAGCCTTGAGGTGTCACTCGCCTTCGAGTACCCGACGCCCAGCCAGCTCGTGGACCACCTCCACCGGAAGATCTTCCCCGTGGCCACGGACGACACCGCTCCCGCGCGTGCCGTCGTGGGCTCGGACGACCCCATCGCGATCGTCGGGATGAGCTGCCGTTTCCCCGGCGGCATCAACAGCCCCGAGGACCTGTGGAAGGTCGTTTCCGAGGGCGTGGACGCCATCACGCCGTTCCCCACCGACCGTGGCTGGGACCTGGAGGCGCTCTACAGCCCGGACCCGGACCGCCCCGGCACCAGCTACGCGACCGAGGGCGGGTTCATCCACGACGTGGCCGGGTTCGACGCGGAGTTCTTCGGCATATCGCCGCGCGAGGCGCTCGCCATGGACCCGCAGCAGCGGCTGCTCCTTGAGACGAGCTGGGAGGTCTTCGAGCGGGCCGGAATCGATGTGACCGAGCTGCGGGGGAGCCGCACCGCGGTCTTCACCGGCGCTGAGCACCACGACTACGGGCCCCACCTCCAGAGCACCAAGAACGGCCTTGAGGGCTACGCGCTGACCGGCATCGCGGGCAGCGTCGCCTCCGGGCGCATCTCCTACGCCTTCGGCTTCGAGGGCCCGGCGCTGACGGTGGACACGGCGTGTTCGTCGTCGCTGGTCTCCCTGCACCAGGCGGCGCACTCGCTGCGCCAGGGAGAGTGCGATCTGGCGCTCGCCACCGGCGTCGCCACCATGCCGACCCCGGGTGACTTCATCCTCTTCAGCCGCCAGCGCGGGCTCTCCTCCAACGGGCGCTGCAAGGCGTTCGGCGCCGAGGCCGACGGCACGTCATGGGCCGAGGGCGTCGGCGTCCTCCTGGTGGAGCGGCTCTCCGACGCCCGGCGCAACGGCCACGAGGTGCTGGCCATCGTGCGCGGCTCCGCCGTCAACCAGGACGGCGCCAGCAACGGTCTGACGGCCCCCAACGGGCGCTCCCAGCAGCGCGTCATCCGGCAGGCGCTGGCCAACGCCGAGCTGACAGCGGACCAGGTCGACGTGATCGAGGCGCACGGCACCGGGACCTCGCTCGGCGACCCCATCGAGGCGCAGGCGCTGATCGCCACCTACGGCGAGAGCCGCCCGGAGGGGCAGCCGGTGTGGCTGGGCTCCCTCAAGTCGAACATCGGCCACACCCAGGCGGCTGCCGGTGTGGGCGCCGTCATCAAGATGGTGATGGCCATGCACCACGGCATCCTGCCCAAGACGCTGCACGTGGAGGTGCCGACCCCGCACGTGGACTGGGCGTCGGGCGGTGTGGCGCTCCTAGCCGAGCAGCGCGCCTGGCCGGAGACCGGGCGGCCGTTCCGGGCCGGTATCTCCTCGTTCGGCATGAGCGGCACCAACGCGCACGCCATCATCGAACAGGCCCCGCCCCAGGAGCCGGCTCCCACTACGGAGGCCGACGCCGACGCTGACGCGGACACGGCCGCCCAGCCCGTGTCCTGGCTGGTGTCCGCCAGGAGCGAGGAGGCGCTGCGGGCGCAGGCCGCGCGACTGCGCGAGCACGTGGTGCGCCACCCCGACGCGCAGCCGGTCGACGTCGGATGGTCGTCCGCCGTGACACGAGCCGCGCTCGAACACCGCGGCGTGGTGGTGGCGGACGACCGTGAGGGGCTGCTGCGCGGCCTCGCGGCGCTCGCCGAGGGGACCGACGCGCCGGGCCTGGCGCAGGGCAGGTCCACGGCGCAGCGGGTGGCGTTCCTGTTCACCGGCCAGGGTGCCCAGCGGCTGGGCATGGGCCGTGAACTCTACGACACCTACCCGCTCTTCGCCGACGTGTTCGACGAGGCGTGCGACTACCTGGAGGTGCGCCTCGGGGCCTCCGTGCTCGACGTGGTCTTCGGCCCCGAGGACGACGACGCCGCGACCGCTGACGAGCTCAACCAGACGATGTTCACCCAGGCCGGACTGTTCGCCTTCGAGGTGGCCCTGTTCCGCCTGCTGGAGTCCTGGGGCGTGCGCCCCGACTTCCTGATGGGGCACTCGGTGGGCGAGATCGCCGCGGCCCACGTCGCCGGGGTGCTGACCCTGGAGGACGCGTGCGCCCTGGTGGCGGCCCGCGGACGGCTGATGCAGGAACTGCCGGAGGGCGGCGCCATGGTGGCCGTCCAGGCGTCGGAGCAGGAGGTGGCCCAGAGCCTGGAGGGCCGCGCGGACCAGGTGTCGCTGGCGGCGCTCAACGGCCCCACCTCGGTGGTGCTCTCCGGCGACGAGGACGCGGTCCTCGAAGTCGCCGGCCACTGGGAGGCCCAGGGCCGCAAGACCAAGCGGCTGCGGGTCAGCCACGCGTTCCACTCCCCCCGGATGGACGCCATGCTGGCGGAGTTCGGCCAGATCGCCGCCTGCCTGCCGTACGCGGCCCCGGCCATCCCGGTCATCTCCAACGTCACCGGCGATGTCGCGGGCGCCGAACTGGCCACCCCGGAGTACTGGGTCCGCCACGTGCGGGAAGCGGTCCGCTTCGACGACGGTATGCGCCGCCTCGCCGACCTGGGTGTGACCACGTGCGTGGAACTCGGCCCCGACGCCGTGCTGACCGCGATGGGCCAGGACTGCCTGGACGCCGTCGACGCCGACGTGGCCTTCGTACCGCTGGCCCGCTCCGGGCGCGCCGAGGCCCAGACGCTGGCGGAGGCGGTCGCCACCCTGTACGCGAACGGCGTCGGCGTGGACTGGGACGCCGTGTACTCCGGGCGCGGCGCACGCCGCGTCGCCCTGCCGACCTACGCCTTCCAGCACAAGCGGTACTGGCTTGAGTCGGGCGGCGCCGTGGCCGGCGACGCCCGGAGCGTCGGCCTCGGCCGGGTGGACCACCCGCTGCTCGGCGGCCTCACCGAACTCGCCGAGGGCGACCGTACGGTGCTGACCGGACGCCTGTCGCTACAGACCCACCCGTGGCTCGCCGACCACGCCGTGGCCGGCGGAGTGCTCTTCCCCGGCACCGGATTCGTGGAGCTCGGCCTGCTCGCCGGCGTCGAAACCGGGGCGGGACGGCTCGGCGAACTCACCCTCGAAACCCCGCTCCTCCTGCCGGAGCAGGGCGGTGTCCGCGTCCAGCTCGTGGTCGGCCCCGTCGACGAGTCCGGCATCCGGCCGCTGGGCGTGTACTCGCGCTCCGACAGCGACGAGCCGGGGGAGGAGTGGGTGCGGCATGCCCAGGGCGTCCTTGAGGCGGACAGCGGCGCAGCGGACACCGACAGCCTGTTGCAGTGGCCCGTCCCGGGCGCCGAGCAGGTGCCGATGGAGGGCTTCTACGCGGGCCTGGCCCAGATCGGTTACGGATACGGGCCGGTCTTCCAGGGCCTGGAGGCGGTCTGGCGGCTGGACGGCGACGTCTACGCCGAGGTGGCGCTGCCGGACTCGGCCGCCCAGGAAGCCGGACGGTTCGGCCTGCACCCCGCCCTGCTCGACGCCGCCCTGCACGCCATGGAGATGGGCGACTTCGGCGGCGAGAGCGGACGCGTGACCCTGCCGTTCTCCTTCACCGGGGTGACCCTGCACGCGGTGGGCGCCGGACGGGTGCGGGTGCGGCTGCGCCCGCAGGGCAAGGACACGGTCGCCCTGCTGGTCACCGACGCCACGGGTGCGCCCGTCGCCTCGGTGGAGTCGCTGGTGGTACGGGAGGTGGCGGCCGAGCGGTTCGCGTCCGGGCCGCGCTCCACCGGCGGCGACGGAACGCTCTTCCGGGCCAACTGGGATGTGCTCGCCACCGCCCGCGGCGGCGACCAGAGCGCGGGCGAGGTGTCCACGGCCGTGGTCGGCGCCGACCGGGCGCGGGTGGCCGAACTGCTCACCGCCTCCGGTGTCGAGCACGCCGAGTACACCGGAGTGGACGCGCTCGTCTCCGCCCTCGACGAGGGCGCCGAGGCGCCCGACGTGGTCTGGGCCTGGTGCGGTGCGGACCCGGACGTCGACGATCTCGCTGACGCCGCCCGGAAGGCAACCCACCGGGCGCTGACCCTGGTGCAGTCCTGGCTCGCCGAGGACCGGTTCGACGGTTCCCGGCTGGTCTTGGTGACCCGCGACGCGGTCGCCGCGGGGCCGGGCGAGTCCGTCGCCGGACTGTCCGACGCCGCCGTGTGGGGGCTGATGCGCTCGGCGGCCACGGAGAACCCGGGCCGGCTGCTGCTGGTGGACCTCGACCGCCACGCCGAGTCGGCCAGCGCGGCTGCCGGTGTGGTGACGACCGCTATCGCGGCGGGCGAGCGCGAGGTGGCGGTCCGTGTCGGCCAGGGGCTGGTCCCCAGGCTCGCGAGGGACGCCTCCGGGCGGGTGCTCGAAGCCCCCGCCGGCACCTCGGCGTGGAAGCTCGGCACCACGGGCGGCGGCACCCTGGACAGCCTCTCGCTGCTGCCCGACCCCGAGGCGGAGGCGCCGCTGGCCCCCGGACACGTCCGGATCGCGGTGCGTGCCGCAGGTCTGAACTTCCGTGACGCGCTGATCGCCATCGGCATGTACCCCGACGATCACGCCACCATGGGCGGCGAGGGCGCCGGTGTGGTCCTGGAGGTCGGCCCGGGCGTGACCGACCTGGCACCCGGCGACCGGGTCATGGGCATGATCAACGCATCGTTCGGGCCCATCGCGGTCGCGGAGCGGCGACAGATCGTCCCCCTGCCGCAGGGCTGGACGTTCGCCCAGGGCGCCTCGGTGCCGGTGGTCTTCCTGACGGCCTACCTCGGTCTGGTCGAACTCGGCAAACTGCGGGCGGGCGAGTCCATCCTCGTGCACGCCGCCACCGGTGGTGTGGGCATGGCGGCCGTGCAACTCGCACGCCACCTCGGGGCCGAGGTCTACGCCACGGCCAGCCCCGGCAAGTGGGACACCCTGCGGGCGATGGGATTCGACGAGAAGCACATCTCCTCCTCCCGCGACCTGGACTTCGAGCCGCGCTTCATGGAGGCGACCGGCGGCCGGGGCGTGGACATGGTGCTGGACGCGCTCGCCCGCGAGTTCGTCGACGCCTCACTGCGGCTGCTGCCCAGGGGCGGCCGGTTCCTGGAGATGGGCAAGATCGACGTGCGCGACCCCGAGGTCGTCGCCGCGGACCACCCCGGGGTGGAGTACCAGGCGTACGACCTGGTCATCACCGACTTCGACCGGATCCAGCGGATGCTGGTCGAACTGGTCGAGCTCTTCAACCGCGGTGTGCTGAGCCCGCTTCCGGTGACGGCGTGGGACGTGCGGCGGGCCCCGGACGCGGTGCGGTACATCAGCCAGGCCCGGCACATCGGCAAGAACGTGTTCACCATGCCCCGGACCCTCGACCCCGAGGGCACGGCACTGGTGACCGGCGGCACCGGCGGCCTGGGCCGCGAGGTGGCGCGCCACCTGGTGGCCGAGCGCGGCGTGCGCAACCTGGTGCTGGTCTCCCGGCGCGGGCCGGACGCGGAGGGCGCCGCCGACCTCGCGGCCGAACTGACCGAGGCGGGCGCGTCGGTGACACTGGCGGCCTGTGACGTGGCCGACCGTGCCTCGCTGGAGCGGGTGCTGTCCGACATACCCGCCGACCACCCGCTGACCGCGGTCGTGCACGCGGCGGGCGTACTCGACGACGGCGTCATCGACACCCTGTCTCCGAAGCGGATCGACGCGGTCTTCGAGCCGAAGGTCGACGCGGCGTGGAACCTGCACGAGCTGACCCGGGAGACGGACCTGGCGGAGTTCGTGATGTTCTCCTCCGTCGCCGGCGTGTTCGGCAGCCCGGGGCAGGGCAACTACGCCGCCGCCAACTCGTTCCTGGACGCGCTCGCCGCACATCGGCGCGCCCTCGGCCTCCCGGCGGTCTCACTGGCCTGGGGCCCGTGGGAGCAGGCCGGTGGCATGACCGGCACCCTCAGCCAGGCGGACATGGTGCGCATGGCGCGCGAGGGCATGGCGCCCCTGTCCATGGCGGGCGGTCTGCGTCTGCTGGACGCCGGCGCCGGGAGCGAGGACGCCCTGCTCGTACCGATGCGGCTGGAGACCTCAGCGCTCAGCGGCGGTCAGACCGACATCCCCGCTCTGCTGCGCGGTGTGGTCCGGGTCCGGAGCAAGGCGGCGGCCGGCGGGAAGGCGACCGCCCCCGAGTCGGCCAAGGTACGGCTGGCCGGTCTGGCCGGAGCCGAACTTGAGCGGGCGCTGCTCGACCTGGTCCGCGGCAGCGCGGCGATGGTGCTGGGGCACAGCGGTGCCCAGTCGATCGAGCCCGACCGTTCCTTCCAGAACCTCGGCTTCGACTCGCTGGCGGGCGTGGAGTTCCGCAACCGGCTGAACTCGGCCACCGGGCTCCGCCTCCCCTCCACGCTGATCTTCGACAACCCCACGCCCGCGGCGCTCGCCGAGTACCTGCGCGGCCGGGTGGCGACGGACGGCCCGGCCGAGCCGGACGTCGACCCGGAAGAGGCCAAGATCCGCGCCCTTCTGACGTCGATCCCGCTGGAGCGGCTGCGCCGCGCGGGTCTGCTCGACACGCTCACCGAGCTGGCGAGCGGCAAGGAGCCGACCGAGAAGGACACCGAAGAGCAGGAGACGGACTCCATCGACGCGATGGACGACGACGACCTGATCGACATGATGCTCGGCGACCTCGACACCTGACGAGCCGCGGGTCCCCCCGGAGACCTCCGGGGGGACCCGCGGTACCGGCCCACGGCTCGCGAAGGGTCGCCGTCGTGGGGCCCACCCCAAGAGACTGCAAGAAGAAAGGCTCAGTGAAACCCGATGACCGCAAAGGTCTTTGCGACGGAAGCGGTGCATTCGCTTCCCGAGTTCGAGCAGCGGGCCCTGACCATCGCCGAAGCACTGCGCGAGCGCGGGGTCGGTAACGGCACCCGGGTCATGCTGAAGGCCGGCAACTCCGCCGGCTTCGTCGGGGTCCTCCTCGCTCTGATGCACACCGGCGCGTCGATCGTCATGGTCGACCACCAGGAACGGCCGGACGCCACCCAGCGCATCTGCGACCTGGCCGGGATCAAGGTCTGCGTGGTCGACGACGACACGCCGATGCCCGCGAACAGCCCGGCCCAGGTCACCGTCTACGAGCTGCTCGCGGCGTCCATGGACTACACCCCCGCCGAGCCGCGGCTGTCCGTCGACACCTGGTGCGAGCTGCCCGACGGGCTGATCATGTGGTCCTCCGGCTCCACCGGGGAGCCCAAGGGCGTCGTCAAGACCGGCGCGAAGTTCCTGAAGAACCTGGAGCGCAACGCCCAGCAGGTGGGCCATCGCCCCGATGACGTCCTGCTGCCGCTGCTGCCCTTCTCCCACCAGTACGGGCTGTCCATGGTGCTCATCGCCTGGCTGGTCAAGTGCTCGCTGGTCATCGCGCCCTACCGGCGGCTGGACCGGGCGATGACCATGGCGGGCATCTGCAAGGCCACGGTGGTCGACGCCACCCCCGCCAGCTACCGCAGCATGCTCAACATGATCGGCCGCAAGCCCGCCCTGGCGGACGAACTGTCCGGCGTCCGGATGTTCTGTAGCGGGGCGGCCCCGCTGGAACCCGGCCTGGTCGCCGACTACGTCGATCGGTTCGGGCTGCCCCTGCTGGACAGCTACGGCAGCACCGAGGCCGGGAACGTGGCCTTCGCGACCGAGGACAACGCGGTCGCCTGCGGGCGGGCCGTCGAGGGCCTGAAGCTGCGGATCGTCGACGACGAGGGCGCCGTCCTCACCACCGGCGAGGTCGGGGAGATCCAGGTCCACTCGCCCGACCTGATGGAGGGCTACCTGGCGGAGGACGGCACGCTCGCCCCCGTCGACCCCGCCAAGACCGACTGGTACCCCACCGGCGACTTCGGCTATCTGGACGGCGGGGAGAACCTCATCGTCCTCGGCCGGAAGTCCGCGGCGCACCGCAACGGCCACACGCTCTACCCCGAGATCATCGAGCACAAGCTGGCCGCGGCGGGCTGCCTCGTCAAGATCATCCCGGTCCCCGACGAACAGCGCGGCTGCCAGCTCTTCTTCTTCGTGGAGGACGAGCAGCAGCGCGAGCCGCGGTTCTGGCGGGAGCCGATCACCTCCCTGCTGCCCGACGCCGAGCACCCCAACCGCATTCACGTCCTGGAGCGATTCCCCCTGAACCGCAACGGCAAGCCCGACAAACGACAGCTTGAGCAGTTGGCTCTCGACCTAGCGCCGCGAGCGAAGGCATGACCGAGCCGCAGATCACTGAGCCGCAGGCCGCCGAGGCACAGGCCGCCGAGGAGCGGACCGCCGCTCAGGAGACCAGCCGTACGGCGATGGTCTTCCCCGGGATGGGGCCCTTCCGCTTCACCGATGTGGGCGAGTTCCTGCTGACCAACCCCCATGCCCGGCGCCGGCTCGCGATCGCCGACGAGGTGGTGGGGTACTCCGTGTTCGACCGGTACCGCCAGTCGGACGCCGAGGAGGAGGCGCAGTACGCCGCGCACACCCAGATCGCCTTCCTGACGATCTGTCTCGCCCTCGCCGACTGGGCGGAGGAGACGCTGGGGGAGCGGCCCGAGCTGTGCGCCGGACCGAGCTTCGGCCAGCGGGCCGCGGTGACCTACGCGGGGTCCCTGCCGTTCGAGGAGACCGTGCGACTCACCGCCGAGCTGGCGCGCTGCGAGGAGGAGTACTTCCGGCAGGAGCACCAGGAGGCGGTCACGCACTGCGTGATCCACACCCCCGAGGAACTGCTCCAGGAGGCGCTGGCCGAACTGGACGCCGAGGGGGAGTGGCACGACGTCTCCGGCTACATCGACCGGGGCTTCTACCTCGTGTCCCTGCGCGAGCCCGTGCTCGACCGGTTCAAGAAGCGGATCGGCGAGCTGGGGGGATACAACATGTACACCATGTGGCCGCCCGTGCACGCCCCGGCGTTCGGCGCCCTGCGCCGCAAGGCGGAGGAGGTCCTTGCCACCTTCGAGGTGACCGACCCCAAGCTGCCGGTCGTCGCCGACCAGAACGGCGAGCTGCTGACCGGCGCGGACGGTGTGCGCACCATGCTGCTCGACACCTTCGACCACCCGATCCGCTGGCCGGACATGGTGGAGACGATGCGGGAGCAAGGCATCACCAGGGTCTGCATCGCGGGTCCGGACAACCTGTTCGGCCGGGTGAACCGTACGGTGGACAACTTCGAGGTAGTGGCCATCGACGCCCGAAAGGCGATGCGTCCGCGGGTCCGGCAGAGGAGCGCCCGCCGGGCGAGGCGGTGATGGTGGGCGCTGCCCCGGGCAGCGCCCACCGTGTCATCGTCGTGCAGCAGCGCGTTCAGCCACCCAACTACCGCAAGCAGCCTTCCGCGTTCGTGGCACACCCTTGTCGGGACCTCGACGTGGTCTGCTGCTCGCGGTCCTCAGTGAACAGCCGCCGTACGTCCTGCCGTTCGGCGCTGGTCAACTCAACTCCTCGGGCCACCGCGCTCCGCGTACGCGATCCGCACCTGGGCGCCACTGGCCTGTGCGGGTGCGGGGCGGACAGATGGGCCACGGCGGGGGCGCAGGCTGGTCGGGGCCGGGCGGCCGTGACCGGCAATTCCCTAGAGTTCTCTGTCCTCGCTGGTCCGTGCCCTGCATGGCGTGCTGGGCTATGGACGCCCACCCACCACAGGGAGAAGCCATGTGTGATGCGCGAGGTCCGGGTTTGATACCACGACGAAGGGCCGGTCGGCCCGAAGCGGGTCCCGGCGTGACGAGGGGATAGGTCCAACATGCTCCTCACTGACCTCCACGGGAATGGCCCGTCGAGCTCTCGAATCACCATGCTCGGACCCGACTTTCCCTTCTCCTACGACGATTGGCTGCGCCACCCCGCGGGCCTGGGCGCCGTCCCGGCCGACGCTCTGGGAACCGAGGTCGCGATCGTCGGCGGCGGGATGGCCGGGTTGGTCGCCGCGTACGAACTGATGCGGATGGGACTGCGTCCGGTCCTCCACGAGGCGGAGCGCCTGGGCGGCCGGATGCGCTCCGTCGGCTTCGACGGGTTTCCGGACGAGGTGGCCGAGCTGGGGGCCATGCGGTTCCCGACCTCGGCCGCCGCGCTGTTCCACTACGTCCGCATGTTGGGCCTGCGCACCACGCCGTTCGCCAACCCGCTCAGCCCCTCCACCCCCATGACGGTGTTGGACATCGGCGGCGTCAGCCACTGGGCCCGGACCGAGGCCGATCTGCCGCCCGTCTACCGGGAGGTCGCCGACGCCTGGGACAAGACGTTGCGCGAGCACGCCGACGTCTGGGTCATGCAGGAGGCGATCCGTACCCGGGACACGGCCACGATCAAGGCGGTATGGAACCGCCTCGTGCCGCTCCTTGACGACCAGTCCTTCTACGGCTTCCTCAGTTCCGCGCCCGCCTTCGCCTCCTTCCGGCTCCGTGAGCTCTTCGGACAGGTCGGCTTCGGCACCGGCGGCTGGGACACCGACTTCCCCAACTCGATGCTGGAGATCCTCCGCGTCGTCTACACCGAGGCCGACGTCGACCAGCAGACCATCGAGGGAGGCTGCGAACAGGTACCGCTGGGCCTGTGGCGGCACGCCCCCGAGGACCTCGCGCACTGGCCGGCCGGTACGTCGCTGGCCACGCTGCACGACGACCGGCCGCGGCCCGCCGTCACCGCCCTGCGGCGTGCGGGGGAACGCATCGAGGTCACCGACGCCGACGGCCGGACGCACGGCTACCGTGCGGTGGTCTTCACCGGACAGCACCGGCTGTTGAACAGCCGGGTCGCCTGCGACGACGCGCTGCTGCCCGGGCCGGTCCGGTCGGCGATCGAGCGCACCCACTACATGGGTTCCTCCAAACTGTTCGTGCTCACCGACCGGCCGTTCTGGCTGGACGTCGACGCCGCGACCGGGCGGGACGTGATGGGCATGACGCTCACCGACAGGCTGCCGCGTTCGGTGTACCTGTTCGGCCGGGGGCCCGACCGACCCGGAGTGATGTGCCTGTCCTACACCTGGAACGACGACTCGCAGCGGGTCGCCGCGCTGTCCGCCGAGGAGCGGTTGGAGGTCGTCCTGCGCTCGCTCGACGAGATCTATCCGGGCGTGGACATCCGGTCGCACATCATCGCGCCGCCGGTGGCCGTCAGTTGGGAGAACGAACCCTGGTTCACCGGAGCCTTCAAGGCCAACCTGCCGGGCCACTACCGCTACCAGCGCCGCCTGTTCACCCACTTCATGCAGGGTGAGCTGGCTGAGCAGCAGCGGGGGCTCTTCCTGGCCGGCGACGACATCTCCTGGACCGGCGGCTTCGCGGAGGGCGCGGTCACCACGGCGCTGAACGCCGTGTGGGGCGTCGTACGCCATCTCGGCGGCGGCTGCCATCCGGTCAACCCGGGGCCGGGGGACGTGTTCGCCGAGCTCGCGCCCCTGGAACTGGACGAGTTCTGACCCGGGAGCACCACGAAGAAGCGGTCCCGTGTGCACCCGGCACACCGGACCGCCGCTTCGTGCCCGGCGGGCACTTTCCCCCTCCAGGAACGCGCCGCTGACGTGCTGCGCGTCCTGGACGATCGCGGCGCGCGTGCCGCCGGCTCTTCACGCCAAGGCCGCATGCACTAAGGCGAACCCTAGAATCTGCCTGGCCCAATGCTTTTCACGAGGTCGCGACGCACCCCGCCTTTTGGGAAACGACCAAATATCGCGCCGAGGACGAAACAACTATTGCGCTTGCCCAGGTCTTCCTCCTTAATAGGTTCGACCAGCCCGAAGCGACGGGACGTGCATGCCCGGGATCCTGGATCGGCACAGGCGGCGGTGGACTGGCCGGTCCTGAAGAGACGGAGGAATGCATGATGAGCGCGGAACTGGTGGAAATCCGAAAACCCTTGACGAAGCTGCGAGATCGGCGGCCACCGCCGCTGAGCGGGCCGCCCGGCACCGCGGCGGCGGCCCGCCGGGAGCGGAAATCGGGCGGCCCGCTCTTCGGCGGTCACTTCACGAAGTCGGGCAGTACCCGGGGCGGCCAACTGCCAACCGTGAAGACGCCCATCGCGTAGGCGCGGGAGACCAGCGTGGCACGGTTGGGCGCCTTGAACCGGCGCAGCATCAGGCCCACGTGGTACTCGACGCCCTGCCGGCTCAGGTACAGGCGCGAGGCCAACTGGACGGTCGATGCGCCGGTGGCGACCCCCTCCAGGATGCGGGCGTCGAGAGGCGTGAGGAGCGGCTTCGACTTCGCTTCCGGGGCCGCCTCGGACAAGTCGTCGTCGGGGGTCATCAGGACGACGACACCCGAGAACGCCTCTCCCTCTCCCTGAATGGCGATGCCTGTCATCTCGGTCGTGAAGACCCGGTCATGACCGCGTTTCGCGACGACCTTCTCCACGAATGTTCCGCCGTGGCCGTCCGAAAGGTGGCTAAAATGCTTGGGCAGGACCTCGCGGGCGCTCGGGTGCAGTACGTCGTAGATGCTCTGCCCACAGACCTCCCGCGAGGGACGCGCGACATGACGGAAGAAGTCGGAATTCGCTGCTTCGATGTTGAGCTCGGCATCGAGGCTCGCCATGCAGGTGAAGGGACGCGGCCCGTTGGTCCGGCGGTTTCGGTGAACAGCGTTTTGTGCGGGCATGGGAAGGCCGCCGGCCATGGTCGTTCGGTCGGTGTTCTGGAGCATGAAAGCCTCTCCCGAGTATTTCGGTTGAACTATTTGCAGCGGGGTCAGTGCTGCAAACCAGTGCAAGGGTCGGATGCGCTATTGCCGTGCCGCTGGCGGTGATATCAGGGTTGGCTCACTTCGGGGGTCGGTGAGTTCCCTGACCGCAGCGGAAAGACTGCGATGCCCCTGCGAGCGGGCGGCCACGCACTGAATCTGCGTACGCGTCGCAGGACGTCATCGAGTTGACCGGCACCACGAGCGCGCGTGCTGCACGCTGGCCCGGCGTCAGGCGCCGGCCAGCGGGAGCCGTCGGGGAGTGGCAGGTCGAGCGGCAAGTGGCGCCGCTTCGGCAGATCCACTCCCGTGTCGACGGTCGGGCCGCCCTGTCCCCAACATCTGCGCCGCCGTGGTGGCTGGTCTTCATGATCAGAAAGGTAGGGACCGGAATGAGCCACCACTAGAGATATAGGGTCAGAGCTGTTGCCTAAATGGGCATATCTTCCTGGTCACGAAGGCTCCGGCTGACTCGTGGCAGCGGCAGACAGCGTGCAGCCACGGAGTGGCGGCAGGCCCGGGCACGGCCTTGCCGGGGGAGACGTCCGGTAGGGCGGCACCGCACCCGCGGGCGAACTACGTGTCGGTGCGGGTCGGCCGGCGGACACCGTCGAGCCTGGCGGCCGGCCTGGGTAAGGCCAGGTGAGACACGTATCCGGCAGCGCCCAGCCGGCCGGGCCACCGGCCGCCGCGACCCGCCGCCGTGCCAGGCACCGAGGACGAGGACGAACGCGGAGGGGGCGGGGCGTGATACGGCTGCCTCCCCTCATCGGGGAGGGGAAACAGGCCACATACGCGAGGCGCCGGAACCCCGAGAAGTTGGCTCGCCGGAGGTTTGCAGCGTCAGCTCCCGTCCGAAAAGCGGTGGAACCAGCCGCAGTTGCCGCCCCTCGGCCGGACTTGTGGAACGACCGCTGGCAGGGAGGGGGCGCCGTGGCCGACCGTCAGCCGAGCTCCGCCCGCACCGTCGTGCGCGGCCCGGCTCGACCCCTATGCCCCGCCGGTCCGCGGACGTGGCCACCGGGGCAAGCCCCCGGCCCGGCTGGGGGTCCGGCTCGGGCTCACCGGCTTTCACAAAACGGGCCCAGCCCGGTCGACCGCGCACGGCCGCGCAGCAAGCACCACGTCCACCGGCTCCGTCAGGGCCGACCGGCCCCGGCGCTCCGCCGCTTCGCGGTCTTACGGCTCAGCGCTTCGCTTTGGCATTCATAAAGGCCAGCGGAAACACCTCGCCGCAATCCGCGTACGGGTGGAACCGGCCGACCCAGGCCGGCTCCTCAAGGGCACGGACCTGGGCACGGGGCAGTGCCATATGCACATCTCGGGCGCCGTCCTGGTCGGCCGGGGTCGGCGCGATGTGCACGGTCCAGGGAACCACCATGGAGGTGAAGTCGTACCAGAAGGGGGCGCCCTGCCCGAAGTCGATGCTGTAGAAGGGCAGCTTCGACCAGTTGTTGATCGCGATCGTGCCGTCGAACGAGTCCAGAGCCATCGTGGTCATGACGCGCTTGAAGCGCCCCGCATCGCGTTCGGCGCGGAGGAATGCCACTTCCTCACGGATTCTGTGCTCCGTGTTCTCGGCGTGAGCCGCGCGGACCGCCGCGGCGACCTCGCCGAGGGGGCGGGAGCGCAGTTCGGCCGCGGTCATCCTGGGCCGGGTATTGGTGACGGCGTTGCCCCAGTAGTCATCCGGTACGGCTGTCCCGACGAACGAACGGAAGTCGGCGATGAGGCCGAGCCTTGTCTCGCTCGTGTCGGGGCGGTCATGTAATGCGCCGAGGACTTTCCAGAGATGGGCGGTCAGCGCGTCATTGGTGGACACCCACTGCTCGGTGCCAGCGAGGTCGGCCATCGCGGTGGCCTTGATGGCGGCCAGTTCAGCCGCGGTGAAGCGGGTGGTCACCGTCGTCACGCTGCCGAGGCTGCCCCGCAGGATGCGCCCGAAGAAGGCGGCCTTCCGGCCCCGCTCCATGACCGTGAGATGGGCGCCGCCTATGGAGGTGTCACCTAAGGCCGACTCGGCGAGCGCGTCGATGACCCCGCGGTCGTGGCTGGGCTCGGGGTAATCAAGGCCCCGGTGCTCGCGCGCCCAACTCTCCACGAAGCTCATGTAGCTGGCCCCGTCGGCCACGGCGTGGTTCATCGTGAGGCCCAGAACGGAGCCGCCGCCCCTCATATGGGTGAGCTTCACCGTGAAGAGCGGCGTGTCGCGGTCGACCACCCAGAACGGCATGGCGTGACTGAGGTGGCGCTCCAGCCCCTTCTTCGCCGTGTGGCGAGGCCCGTAGTCCGGCATGGGCACGGACGCGTATGCCTCGACGAAGCGCACACCGGAATCATCGCAGAGGACGCTGAGACCGCCGTCGGGATCCCTCTTCATGCGGCCGGCGAGGATCGGGAATTTGCGCAGTGTCCTGCCGAGGGAGGCACGGAGCGCCTCGCCGTCGAGTGTCTCCCGGTAGAAAAAGACACGAGGCGTATAGACCGTGCCGATGAGCATGTCGTAAACACTCAGTCGGATGCGGTCACCACTCGCCTCTCCGGCCCGTACGGCAAACGTTCGCTTGGCGCCGCTCGCGGTGGCGGTTGCCGTCATACTCCCACGCTCTTTCGTCCGGACCGAATACGCTGTCGCGCCGACGCGTCGACCCTAGTCCCCCGTGGTGAGCGGCCCCACGAAGTGGAACCGGGTTTAGGGAAAACCTCACCTTCCGTCGAAGTCGATCCTTTCCGCGGGGCCGTGGGCCTACTGCGGGGCGTTCGGCGAAGTACGCAGGGCAGCCGCACGCCGATGCCGGGGCAACCGCGCCCGCTCCACCAGCCCGTGTGGGACGTCGGGCAGGGAAGGAAGCGGAACCAGCAGAGCCCCTCCGTTCGTCGGGGCGATGAGTGGAATCACCACCCCGACGAACGAGGGGCTCCGGCGCGTGAACCGGCCCTGCTGGCCACACTATTTCGCCCAGTGCGGACAGGACGAAAGAGGTTCAGTGATCAGAAGTGGGTTTCCTGCGGGAGGAACTGGCATTCATCGAGCAAAACAGACTCGCTGAAGATTGCACCGTCGGGAGCTGCCTGACGGGTGAAAGACCAGGTCGGGCACCTCTTTTTGCGCGTCTAGAAGAAGCCCAGCTTCTTCGCCGAATACGACACCAACAAATTCTTCGTCTGCTGATAGTGGTCGAGCATCATCTTGTGGTTCTCCCGGCCGATGCCGGACTGCTTGTAGCCGCCGAACGCCGCGTGCGCGGGGTACGCGTGGTAGCAGTTGGTCCAGACGCGGCCGGCCTGGATGGCGCGGCCCGCGCGGTAGGCCGTGGTGCCGTTGCGGGTCCAGACGCCTGCGCCCAGGCCGTACAGGGTGTCGTTCGCGATCTCGATGGCCTGGTCGAAGCCGGCGAACGGGGCCACTGCCACCACCGGACCGAAGATCTCCTCCTGGAAGACGCGCATGTGGTTGGCGCCCTCCAAGATCGTGGGCTGGACGTAGTAGCCGCCCTCCAACTCGCCGCCCAGTTCTGCCCGGGCGCCTCCGGTGAGGGTCTTGGCGCCCTCCTGGCGGCCGATGTCCAGGTACGAGAGGATCTTCTCCAACTGGTCGTTGGACGCCTGCGCCCCCACCATCGTCGTGGTGTCCAGCGGATGTCCCTGCACGATCTTCTCGGTACGGGCGACGCCGGCGGCGAGGAACTCCGCGTAGTGGCCCTGTTCGATCAGGGCCCGGGAGGGACAGGTGCACACCTCGCCCTGGTTGAAGGCGAACATGGTGAACCCTTCGAGCGCCTTGTCCAGGAAGTCGTCCGCCGCGGCGGAGACGTCGTCGAAGAAGAGGTTCGGGCTCTTGCCGCCCAGCTCCAACGTCACCGGCTTCACGTGCTCCGCCGCGTACTGCATGATCAGCCGGCCGGTGGTGGTCTCGCCGGTGAAGGCGACCTTGGCCACCCGGGCGCTGCTGGCCAGCGGCTTGCCGGCCTCCACGCCGAAACCGTTGACGATGTTGACCACACCGGGCGGCAGCAGGTCGGCGACGAGTTCGAGCCAGACGTGGATCGAAGCCGGAGTCTGCTCGGCCGGCTTGAGGACGACCGCATTGCCCGCGGCCAGCGCCGGCGCCAGCTTCCACGCGGCCATCAGGAGCGGGAAGTTCCACGGGATGATCTGCGCCACCACGCCGAGCGGCTCGTGGAAGTGGTAGGCCACGGTGTCCGGGTCGATCTCGGACAGGCTGCCTTCCTGGGCGCGGATGGCACCCGCGAAGTACCGGAAGTGGTCGATGGCCAGCGGCACGTCGGCCGCCAGCGTCTCCCGTACCGGCTTGCCGTTGTCCCAGCTCTCGGCCACCGCGAGCGCTTCGAGGTTCTCCTCCATCCGGTCGGCGACCTGGAGGAGCAGCGCCGCGCGCTCGGCCGCGGGCGTCCTGCCCCACGCCGGGGCCGCCGCGTGGGCGGCGTCCAGGGCCGCCTCCACGTCCTCGGCGGTGCCGCGGGCGATCTCCGTGAACGGCTGCCCGTTGACCGGGCTCGGGTTCTCGAAGTACCGGCCCTGCCGGGGCGGCACGTAGCCGCCTCCGATCCAGTGGTCGTAGCGCGGCGCGAAGTTCACCACGGCACCGTCGGAACCGGGGTGCGCGTATCGAGGCATGGGACGACCTCCCTCACATGCCACCCACTCCCACCGCGGGCGGCGCTGCGCGGAGGCTAGTGAGCGCCGCGTTGCGCCGACGTTGCAGCGGGCCGCGCCCGCGCCACCGGGTGCGCCGCCGGCAGGCCGTACGCCGCCCGCAGCCGTTGGGTGTCGCGGGCGACCGCGGCCCGCTCGGCGCTGCCCGCGGGCAACACGGCGAGCAGCGCCTCCCGCACCTCCAGATCGCCCTCGGCCCACGGGGTGCGCACCCACGTCCGCAGCAACTCGACGTCCCGGCCGTCGAGCACCGCTCGCCGCACGCGGTCGTCGAGGACCGCCCGCAGCCGCCGCACCCCGGGCGCCTCCGACAGCGGGAGCAGCGGCCCCTGGTACGTGCGGAGTGCGGCGTGCGGGAAGCCGGCGGTGAGTTCGTCCGCCGCCATCAGCACGTCACAGCGGACCGTGGCGCACAGTCGGTACGGGCGGGAGCCGAGCAGCGGGCCGATCCGGCGCCGCAGCCGGGACAGCTCGGCCCGTAACGTGACGGGGTCCACCTCCTGCTCCCCGTACAGCAGCGCGGCCAGCCGGTCGCCGGTCAGGCCGTCCGGGTGCGTGGCGAGCAGGACCACGATCTCGCTGTGCCGCCGGCTGAGCCGCAGCCGCCGGCCCTGCGCCACCCACAGCGCCTCGTCCCGGCCGAGCGCGCTCAGCCACACGTCGGGGCCGGCGGCCGGGCGGCGCTGCGAGGTCAGTTCGGCCTCGGCCGCGCGGGCCGTCGCCTGCACCAGGGCCAGGCTGTGCGGCCCGGCCAGATGGTCGCCGCCGGTGATGTCGACCGCGCCGAGCAGCCGCCCGGTGTGCGGGTCGCGGACCGGCGCCGCCGCGCAGGTCCACCGTTGCATCGGGCGGCTGAAGTGCTCGGTGGCGAAGATCTGCACCGGGTGGCCGACGGCGAGCGCGGTGCCCGGCGCGTTGGTGCCCGCGTGCCGTTCGTCCCAACTGGCGCCGGCCACGAAGTTCATCCGCTCGGCCCGGCGGAGCTCACCGCGGTGCCCGTCGACCCACAGCAGCCGGCCCAACTCGTCCGAGACCGCGAACAGATGGCCGCCCTCCTGCGCGACGCCGCCGAGCAGTTCGCGAAAGAGCGGCAGCAGCCGGGCCAGCGGGTGCCCGCTGCGGTACGCCTCCAGGGCGCCCGGCTCCAGGCTGATCGGGGCGACCACGTCGCTCGCCACCCGCGCGGTGGCCGACCGCCGCCACGACTCGGCCACCACCGGGCGCACCGACGGCGTGATGGCGCCCCGGGCCACGAACTCCTCCCAGCCGTCGCGCACCGCCCGCGACCTGCCCGCGGGGTCCGTTCCCGGCACCATCGCCAGCCACGGGTTGAGGGACGCGTTGACGCTCGGGTTGACCACGGGGCCTGCCTCCTGCATTCGCATCGGACGACCTACGGTGGTGAGGCGTATCCGCACGTGTGGCAGATCTTCCAACCGTCCTGGTTGACGGCTAGCTGACCACCGCAATTCGGGCACTGCTCGGCTCGCGGGATCGGAAGGGACGGTCGTTGCCCGTCCCTGGTGTCGGACAGTACGCCACTCGTCGGTCTCATGTTCCTCGTCCGTTCTGCGGTACCCAACGCCCCCCGCCAGGTGAATGCCCCGGATGCGGAGGAACACGCCCGCGGGCGGCGCCCGGCGGCCCGCACGTTTCACACGGGGTGTGCGCAGCGCACCCGTCGTCGGGGGTGCACACACCCTCCCGACGGCCCGCGATCCGCAGTTGACTGGAGAGCGGGCAGCCGGCCGGCCCGTCGCACGACGGAGCGGCCGGGCACCGACGCGCATCCCGGCCGGCCGCCGGCCACCACCGATATCCGCTGGTACGCGGGGTGGGGCGGGCGGCGTACCGGGCCCGCCGCCCCACCCGAGTGGCGGGCGGCACCGCGCCCGGAGCGGGTGTCGCGGCGCGCGGCACCCGGACTGACCCGAACGGCGCAGCGACGGCGCAGGCGCACGGACCAGGCCGCGGCTCCATCCCCCCGAGCCGGCGGCCCTCCACCGCCCCGTACCGACGGGCCGAGGTGCGGGGCGGCGCTTCGCGCCCTGCGCGGTGATTCGCGCCCCCGCACGCGAGCGCTCGGGCGACGGGTGCAACGATGAGTGCGTCATGGAAGCGGGGCACGTTCTGCGGGCGCTGCGAGCAGCGGTGTTCGCGGCGGTCTGCGTGCTGCTCGCCGCCGCCGGGCACGCCGTCATGTCGGCGACGCCCATCCCGCTGTGGGCGCTCGGTCTCGCCCTGGCCGGCACGGGCGGGGCGGCCTGGTGCGCCGGGGGCCGCGAGCGCGGCCCCGTGCTGATCATGTCGTTGACGGTCGGCGCGCAGTTGGCCCTGCACACGTTCTTCAGCGCCGCCCAGACGGGCGTCGGCGGGCACGGGGCACACGGAGCACACGCCCACGGCGCCGGCGGCGCGATGTCAGGACACGGCGCGGCCGGGGCGTCCGCCGCCCTGCGGGAGCAGATCGCTGCCAGTGGCCGCGTCTGGCCGCCCAGTTGCGGGCCGTCCGACCAACTGGCCGCCGGGGCGAGCCCCACCGGCGGCAACCGGCTCGGCGTCGGCCAGCAGATGACCGACCTGGGCCAGGACGTCATCACCTCCGCCCACACCATGGCCCTGCACGACGGGCACGGCGGCCTCGGCATGTGGAGCGCCCACCTGGTCGTCGCGCTGGTCTGCGGGGCCTGGCTGTGCGGCGGGGAGCAGGCCGCGTTCCGGGTCGGCCGGGCGCTGGCCGGCTGGCTCTTCGCCCCGCTGTACGTGCTCTTCGGCGACACCGCCCCCGGGCCACTGCCCGAACACGGCCGCCGGGGCCGGGCGCACGAGGCCCACCGGCCGCGGCGCCTGCTGCTCGTCCACGTCATCGCCACCCGTGGTCCGCCACGGCCTGCCGTCGTCTGACGGCCCGTCCCCACCCGGCAGTTCCCCCTCCGGCGCGTCCCGTTGACGGCCGGAGCCGGCCTGCCCGCGCGGCACGCCGGAACCCAGGAAGGACACATGGCGATGACCCCTGCCCACCTCCGGGCAGCAGCGACGGGGCACCTGACGCCCCGCCGCGGCACGACCACTGACCAACACCGACGCACTGACCAGCACCGATGCATTGACCAGCACCGGCCCACCGGCCAGCACTGCCCTACGGGACACCGCCGGCCTGCTGCGCAGCACCGGCCCGGGCCCGTGCCGTCCGCTGGCCCTGACACTCCGCGTGCCGCCGGCGCTGACGCCGCTCCCGGCTCGCCCGTCCCACGCCCCCGGGTGATCGACGACGGACTCTCGGCCGCCCTGCCCGCCCGTGCCGCCAACGCGCGCGGGGCGGGGGAGCGCCGACCGAGCGGGATCGATCCGTACGGGACCGGCCCGCACGGAGTTGACCCGCACGGAATTGCCCCGCACGGCGTCGGCCAGTACGCGATTGGTCCGCACCAACTCACGATGGCCATGACGGACCGCGGGCCGGCCGCCGGCGCGTCGCGCGCCGGGCGGGGCCGTGCCGGGCGGGCCGGTGCCGAGGCGATCGGGCGCCCCGACCCGGCCGGGCCCGGCCGCCTAGTGCGGCCCGCTGTCGATGCTGGTGATCCACTCGCGCAGGGCCACCACCTGGTGCTCCCAGCGCCGGCAGTCGATGCAGCCACGCACGTGGGCATCGAGCGCCGCCCCGGCTACCCCGGGTGGCAGCGCCTCACCGTCGACCCTGGCGGAGAGTGCGGTACGGGAATCGGAACAGTGCACCCGCACATGGTCCCCGCTGCCGCCACCGCCCCGTGCAGCGCCCCCCGCGCGCGCGGGCGCGATGCCGCCGGGGCCCGGACCGCAACCCGGCACGGTGTGGAGCGCGGTGGCGCCCGTGGCTGAGCGAGACGACGCGGCGGTGACCGCCTGGGCCCTCGCCGCGCGCGGCGGTGACGCCGACGCGGTGGACCGGTTCGTACGAGCCACCCAGCGCGACGTGTGGCGCTACGTGCTGCGGCTGAGCAACGACCCGCAGGCGGCCGACGACCTCGTCCAGGAGACGTACCTGCGCGCACTGCGCAGCCTGCCCCGCTTCGAGGGCAGGTCGACCGCCCGCACCTGGCTGCTGTCGATCGCCCGCTACACGGTGGTGGACCGGCTGCGCTGCAACGCGGCCAGGCCGCGGCTTTCCGACACGGACGACTGGCAGACCGCGGCCGAGTTGGCGCAGTCCCGCGAACTGCCCGGCTTCGACGAGGGTGTGGCCCTCTCCCAACTGCTGGGGCAGCTCCCATACGAGCGGCGCGAGGCGTTCGTGCTCACCCAACTGCTCGGCCTGCCGTACGCCGAGGCGGCGCTCGTCGCCGGCTGCCCGGTGGGCACGGTGCGCTCGCGCGTCGCGCGCGCGAGGGAGGCCCTGATCCACCAACTGACCAGCGCCGAACGGGCCGGGTTCGGCCCCCTGGAGGCCGCCGGACCACCGCCGGCCACCCCGCGCGCACCGGCCGCGCCAGCGGCGCCCCCGCCGGCCGGGGGCAGGGCTGCTGGGGCGGCCGACGGCCGGGCCGCGGGGGCCGCGGGGACGACCGGTAGCCGGGCTGCCGGCGCGGGCGCGACCAGGTTGCAGCCCGCCTCGCTGAAGCCCGCTCCAACCGAGCCCGCCTCGCTGAAGCCTGCGCCGGCCGAGCCCGTGCTCGCTGAGCCCGCCCCGGCCGAGCCCGTCGTGGTGCAGGCGGCGCGGTCGGCGGGAGCGCCCACGCCCGCCGTAGGGGTGGCCCCGCCATCCGCCGTGGCGCACCGTACGGCACCGCTGCGAGGCGGCGCCGCCGCGCCACCGGCCGCTCCACGTGCGGGCGCGGGCGCGAGGCCGGACGCGGAACCGTTGCGCGTACCCGAACTGGCCGGGGCGCGCTGAACCCGTCGGGTGGGGGCACGGGAAGTCTTGCCGTGCCCCCACCCCGGGACCTCCCACCCCGGGACCTCTCGCGCCGCGCCGCCGCGGTGGGTAGGCCCGAAGCGTGCCGACGGCGCGGCACGCCCGCCCCGCCAGCCGCCGCGCCCGTACTCCGGGGCCACGGTCCGCCGGACATGCCAACGGCCCCACCCCGAGCGTCGCAGGACGTCGTGGGTGGGGCCGGTGGGGCGCGCGAGGCGGAGGGGGAGTCTCCTGGGGCCGCTACTCGCCCGCCCGGGCGGCGGCTGCGCGCCGTGCTTCTGGCTGCCGGGTTCGCTAGCTCCCGGGCCGTACCACCAGGGCGTTGACCCGTAGCGGCGGGCTGTCGCGGAAGTGCAGGACGAACGGCACGCGTTCGCCGAGCCGCATCGGCGGCGGGTCCTCGACCATCACGTCGAGGCCGGTCGCCGACATCTCCAGCGAGCCACCCGCGGGCAGCTCGACGGAGGAGACCATCTGCATCGTGCCCACGCCGTTCTCGTGCACGCTGCGGCTGAGCATCACGCGCCCGGCCTTCGCCGGCGTCGAGACGCGTACCAGGGCGTCGTCCGCACCACCCTCGTTGGTCAGGTTGAACAGCGCCGCCGTTGCGTCTGGGTTGGAGGGGAGCATGATGCGCGCGTCGACCAGGGTGGGTTCGGCGGGGCTGCCGGCCGCGCCGGAGGCCGTCCAGGCGGTGAGCGCGCCCAGGGTGACGGCGCAGGCGAGGACCGGCGCGAGGACGGCCGCGAAGGCCCCCCGGCGCGCCGCGATCGCCGCCAGACCCCGACGCGGGGGCCGGGGCCCCGGCCCGCCCGTCAGGTCGGCGGCCCCCGTCTTACCGGCCGCCCCGGACGGGCCGTTCGCCACGGCCGGGGCGGCGTCGGCGCCGTGGTCGATGTCGGACTGGTAGGACACGGATTCCTCGCTCATGACTGCTTCCGGGTGGCCGAGGCCGTGGCGCGGGCGGGGCCCGGGCGGGAGCCCCCGGGCCGCGGGCCGCCGGGACGTGCGGTGCCGGAGCGCGGGCGCCCCGGTGCGCCGCTGGACGAACTGGGCTGCCAGCCGCGCAGCCGCAGGCTGTTGCCGACCACGATGACCGAACTGGCGGACATCGCCGCGGCGGCCACCATCGGGTTCAGCCACCCCACGGCGGCCAGCGGCAGGGTGACCGCGTTGTAGCCGAACGCCCAGGCCAGGTTGGACCGTACGGTGCCGAGCGTGCGCCGGGCCAGCCGCACCGCGTCCGGCAGCGCGCCCATGTCCTCGCGCACCAGCGTCACGTCGGCCGCGCCGATCGCGGCGTCCGTGCCGCCGCCCATCGCGATGCCGAGGTCGGCGTGGGCGAGGGCCGCCGCGTCGTTGACGCCGTCGCCGATGACCGCGACCCGGTGGCCGCGTTCACGCAGCGAGCGGACCAGTTCGGCCTTGCCCTCGGGGGTCGCCCGGGCGTGCACCTCGGTGATGCCGAGCCGCTCGGCGACGGCGCGGGCCGTCGCCTCGCTGTCGCCGGTCGCCAGGACCGTCCGCAGACCGAGCCGGCGCAGGTGGTCAACGGCCCGGTAGCTGCCAGGCCGCAGGCTGTCGCCCAGTGCGAGTACGGCCTCGGGGACGCCGTCGACCCGGACCAGCACCGCGGTGTGCCCGGTGTCCTCGGCGCTGCGTACGGCGGCGGCGAGTTCGGCCGGCAGCGCGGGCCCGGCGATCGGGTCCGTGGCCGTGCCGTCCGCCGCCGGGTCCGTCCCGGTGACTGGCGCGTCCGGGCGGGAGACCGTCACCCGCTGCCCGTCGACCCGCCCGCTGACGCCGAGACCGGCCGTCGCGGCGAACTCCGTCACCGGCGGCAACGCGGTCTCCTCGGGCGTCGTACGGCGCGCATGCGCCAGCACCGCACGGCCCACCGGGTGCTCTGAACCCTGCTCGACCGCGCCCGCCAGCCGCAGTACCGCCTTCTCGGCCAACCCACCGGGGCGGCAGGTCACCTCCGTGACGCCCATCTCGCCGACGGTCAGCGTGCCCGTCTTGTCGAGCACGACGGTGTCCACCCGGCGCAGCCCCTCCAGTGCCTGCGGGCCCTTGACCAGGATGCCGAGTTGGGCACCGCGTCCGGTGGCGGCGAGCAGCGCGGTGGGGGTCGCCAGGCCCAGGGCGCACGGGCAGGCGACGACCAGGACGGCCACCGCGACGGTCACCGCCGCCTGCGGGTCGGCGCCGGCGCCGAGCCAGAAGCCGCAGACGGTGACCGCGATGGACAGCACCACCGGTACGAACACGCCGGCCACCGCGTCGGCGAGGCGCTGCGCCTTCGCCTTGCCGGCCTGCGCGTCCTCCACCAGGCGGGTGATGCGCGCCAGTTGGGTGTCGGCGCCCACGGCGTCGGCCCGTACCAGCAGCAGGCCACCCGAGTTGACCGCGCCGCCCACCACGGCGGAGCCCGGGCCCACCTCGACCGGTGCGCTCTCGCCGGTCACCAGCGACATGTCCAGCGCCGAGCCACCCTCGGCGACCACGCCGTCGGTGGCCACCCGCTCGCCGGGCCGCACCACGAACAGGTCGCCCACCTGCAACTGCTCGATGGGGATGCGCCGTTCGGCGCCGTCGACCCTTATCACCACGTTCTTGGCGGCTAGCGAGGCGAGCGCGCGCAGCGCGGAGCCCGTGCCGTGCCTGGCCCGGGCCTCCAACAGCCGCCCGGTCAGGACGAACAGCGGGACGGCGACCGCCGCCTCCAGGTAGACGTGCGGGGTGTCACCCGAAGCGGAGGGCAGCAGCGTGAACGGCATCTCCATGCCGGGCTCGCCGGCCCCGCCGAAGAACAACGCGTACGTGGACCAGGAGAAGGCGGCCAGCACCCCGAGCGAGACCAGGGTGTCCATGGTGGCCGCCCCGTGCCGCAGCCCGCGGGCCGCCCGGGAGTGGAACGGCCACGAACTCCAGGCGGCGACCGGTGTGGAGAGCACGAAGCACACCCACTGCCAGTTGCGGAACTGGAGCGCGGGGACCATCGAGATCACCAGCACCGGGATCGACAGCAGCGCCGTGATCAGCAGCCGGTCCCGCTCCTCGCGGGCGACGGCCCGATCGGCGCCCGCCGCCTCCCCGCCCGCAGCCCCGTCGTCCGCTTCACCGGCCTCGTCCGCCGGTCGGCCGCGCTCGGCGGTGATCGGCTCGGCGGTGTAGCCGGCGCGCTCCACGGTGGCCGTCAGTTCGGCGACCGAGATGGTGGGTGGGTGGGTGATGTGGGCGCGTTCGGTGGCGAGGTTGACGGTGGCGGTGACGCCTTCGAGGCGGGCGAGTCGTTTTTCGACGCGGGCGACGCAGGCGGCGCAGGTCATGCCGCCGATCGTGAGCTCGGTCGTGGCCGGGGTGGTGGGCACGGTCACCGGGCACCCCCGGCCGCCGCCGGCACGTCCCGGGCGGGCGCAGGCGACAGCACGCCGAGACCGTGGTTGTCCATCCCACCCATGTCGTCCATGCCGCCGCCGGACCCTCCGTCACCCGAACGGTGGAGGCCCGGCGCGACCGGCCCGGCCGCCGAGCCGACGGCGTACGCGACGCCGAACATGGCCCCGAGCAACAGGACGAAGCCGATGAGCAAGAGGACTGGACTGAACTGAGACGAGGTCATCGCCGCTCCAAGACGGACAGACGCGGACAGGGGACAGGGGCAGAAGGGATAGGGGGCAGTAGGGGTACGCAGGAAGCATGGGCAATGGGCAATGGGCGGGATCGGGGGAGGGCAGAGACGGATGCGTGACGGCGACGGGGGCCACGACGACGGTGGCCACGGGGCGACGAGGCATCATCGTGACACGGGTTAACCACATCCCGGCCCGGTTGGTCCGGCCGCGCGGCACGTGAGGTTTCTCCCTGTGCGCGCCGGGAACTGGGACCCCCACCAACCCGACTTCTTATGGATGACGGCACCGTGCCGAAGGGCGCCGCACGGCGCGGCCACCCGGCGCTGAGCCGGCCCCGGTCGCCCCGATCAGCCGCGGGCCGGCTGGCGCGACACCGGGTCGGCCACCGGCAACCGCTCCATGATCAGCACCGCCGCGTCGTCCTGGAGCTGCCCACCGGTGTGCACGTCCAGGTCGGCCCGCAGGGTACGGAGCAGTTGTACGGTCGGCAGCGCCGCCCAGCGCTGGAGCCGGGCCGCCAGCGGATAGAACGCGCCGTCCGGGCCCCTGGCCTCGGTCACGCCGTCCGTGCAGGCCAGCAGCCGACAGCCGGCCGGCAGCACCACCTGCTGGATGTCCCGCGGCTGCTCGGCCAGCTCGCCGAGGCCCAGCGGCAGCCCCGGCTCGGCGATCTCGACCTCCCGTACGGTGCCGTCCGGGCCGATCACGTACGGCGCGACGTGGCCGCAGTCCACGACGAGCAGCGGGAGCGGCGCGTCCGGGGCCGGGTGCCCGGCGCCGTGCGGGGGTGTGCCGTCGGTGCCGAGGACGAGCGCGGTCACGAAGCGTTCCTGCGCGCCGAGCGGCTCCTGGCCCTCGCCCGAGGCGTTGTAGCGGGCCAGGCCCTGCTCCATCGCGCCCACGCTGCTGAGCAGGCTGCGCCGGTGGTAGGCCGCCTCCCGGAAGGCGGTCAGCACGGCCGAGCCGGCGCCCAGCGTGCTCAGCCCCTTGCCGCGGACGTCGCCGATGAGCACCCGGGTGCCGTGCGGGGTCTCCACCGCCTCGTACAGGTCACCGCCGACCAGCGCGTCGCGCTGCGCCGACACGTAGAAGCCGTCCACCACGACCTCGCGGGTACGCAGCGGAAGCTGGCGCAGCAGGGCCCGCTGGGCGGCCTCGCCGGTGGCGCGCTCCCGGGCGAGCAGGTCCTCGCGGTCGCGCAGCAGCCGGGCCACGGCGATGCTCGCGCCCACCATCAGCGCATTGCTGAGGATCGCGCCGGCCCGGGTCACGGTGGGCACGCTGGTCGGCAACACGCCGTAGATCACGGTCATGGCGACGAAGTCGAGAGCGCCGATGACCAGGGTCTGGCGGTAGGTGCACAGGGCGGCGGCGACCATGGGCGCGACCGCGGCGTACACGTCGAGCCGCAGGTAGCGCGAGGTCAGCTCGTCGATGACGACGATCGTCGCCAGGTACCCGAGCAGCACCACGAACAGGCCACGGGCGAACCTGGGGGTACGGAGCCGCCACGACACTGTGGTGAGACCTCCCGGCGGGGCTGGGGATGCCCCCAGGCTGGCACGGACCCACGCGGTCGGCCACCGCACGCACGGCACGGACGGGCCGCGTACGGGAAGGTACGGGCGGGCGTCGTGCGGCCGGCGCGGGCGGGCGGCGTACGAGACCAGGAGGGCGCGCGGGCGCCGTACGGGGGCCCGGAAAGGCGAGCGGGTGGGAAGCCGGCGGACCGGCTCCCCACCCTGGGGGCGTCACCGACCGCGGTCGCCCGCGGTCATCGGGTGTCGACTACCTGATCGCCTTGATCAGCTCGCCGCCCGCGGTGTCTCCGCTGAGCTCCCAGAAGAAGGTGCCGCCGAGACCCTGCTGGTTCTTGTAGTTCATCTTGCCGCCGATGGTGGCCGGGGTGTCGTAGCTCCACCACTGGTTGCCGCAGTGGGCGTAGGCGGTGCCGCCGACGGTGCCGTTGGACGGGCAGCGGGTCTTGAGGTCCTTGTAGTCCTCGATGCCCTGCTCGTACTTGCCCGGCGCGGGGCCGGTCGCCTTGCCGCCCGGCTCCTTCTGGGTGACGCCCGTCCAGCCGCGGCCGTAGAAGCCGATACCGAGCAGCAACTTGTTGGCGGGGATGCCGAAGCCCTTCAGCTTCTGGATCGCCGCGTCGGAGTTGAAGCCCTCCTTCGGGATGCCCGGGTAGGCGGTGAGCGGGGAGTGCGGGGCGGTGGGGCCCTGCGCGTCCCAGGCGCCGAAGAAGTCGTACGTCATCGGCATGATCCAGTCCGTGTACTGCGCGGCGGACTTGTAGTCGGCGGCGTCGAGCTTGCCACCGTTGGAGCCGTCGGCCGAGATGGCCGCCGTCACCAGGTTCTGCTGCCCGAACTTGGACCGCAGCGCGGACAGCACCTTGGTCAGCGCGTCCTTGCCGCTGGTGTCACAGGTGAGGCCACACGCGTTCGGGTACTCCCAGTCGATGTCGATGCCGTCGAAGACATCGGCCCAGCGGGGGTCCTCGACCAGCTTGTAGCAGGACTCGGCGAAGGCCGCCGGGTTCTGCGCGGCCTGACCGAACCCGCCCGACCAGGTCCAGCCGCCGAAGGACCAGATCACCTTGAGGTTCGGGTGCTTGGCCTTCAACTTGCGGAGCTGGTTGAAGTTGCCGCGCAGCGGCTGGTCCCAGGTGTCGGTCTTGCCGTCGACGCTGGTGTTGGCGTCGTACAGCTTGTCGTAGTCGGCGTAGCTGTCACCAATGGTGCACTTGCCGCCCTGAACGTTGCCGAACGCGTAGTTGATGTGCGTCAGCTTCGATGCCGCGCCCGACGTCTCGATGTTCTTGACGTGGTAATTGCGCTGGTAGACACCCCAGTTGACGAAGTATCCGACCACCTTGTCGCCCGCGGCCTTGGTGGGGGTGGCCGGGGCGGAACGCGGTGCCTGGGCGTTTTGCTGGTCGCTCTGCGCGGTGACCGCGGTGCGTGCCTGGTCGTCCTTGGTGGCGCGGGCGCCGTCCGCGTTCGCGGGGCCGGCGCCGGTGAACAACGTGCCGACCAGGACCGCCGCCGACGCGGCGAATGCGGTGACCAACGCGGGCAGACGCGTGCGTGTGCGCTGTGATCTGACCATGGGGTCTCCTGAGTGGGGAGAGGTGGGGGGATCAGTCCGGAGAACGCGGAACTTGACATGAACGCGTTCTCTTCTGCGGGGAAACCGTAGAAGGACTAGACCACTACGGTCAATGGTTCGGACCAATTCACGCGTGACAGAACCTGATCGTCGGCCGGTGACGCGAAGCCGCCGATCAGGCATACTCCAACCCGCTACAGCCGCAGGTCATCCCGGGTCGCAATCCGGCAAGGGAAGATCGGCTGAGCCGCAGAAACGGCAGAGCCGCCGCACCCGGGCGACTTCGTCGTGCGCCGATGAGCGCCCAACAGGGAGGAGAGCGCCGCCATGACCCACCCCGGCCCGCAGCCGGTGGAGCGACAGTTGCCCACCGAGGAGTCCCGCGATCTGCTCGCGCTGGTGCGCGACCTCGCTGACCGAGAGATCCGGCCACGGGCGGCGGAAGAAGAGGACGCCGGGCACTTCCCCCGCGAGGTCTTCGCCCTGCTCTCCACCTCCGGCCTGCTCGGCCTCACCTTCGCGGAGGAGTACGGCGGCGGCGCCCAGCCGTACGAGGTCTACCTCCAGGTCCTGGAGGAGCTGGCGGCGGCCCGGCTCACCGTGGGGCTCGGCGTCAGCGTGCACACCCTCTCCTGCCACGCCCTGGCCGAATTCGGCACCAAGGAACAGCGCACCGAGCACCTGCCCGTGATGCTCGGCGGCGGGGTGCTCGGCGCGTACTGCCTCTCCGAACCGGCCTCCGGGTCCGACGCCGCCTCCCTGGTCACCCGCGCCACCCGACAGGGTGACGACTGGGTCATCGACGGCACCAAGGCGTGGATCACGCACGGCGGCGTCGCCGACTTCTACTCCGTGCTCGCCCGCACCGGCGAGCAGGGGCCGCGCGGCATCAGCGCCTTCCTGGTGCCGGGCGACGCCGAGGGGCTGTCGGCCGCGGCGCCCGAGCGCAAGATGGGCATGAAGGGCTCGCCCACCGCGCAACTCCACTTCGACGGCGTGCGCATCCCCGACAGCCGGCGGCTCGGCGAGGAGGGGCAGGGCTTCTCGATCGCGCTCTCCGCCCTGGACTCGGGGCGCCTGGGCATCGCCGCCTGCGCCATCGGCATCGCACAGGCCGCGCTCGACGAGAGCCTGCGCTACACCGCCGACCGCCAGCAGTTCGGCCGCCCGATCGCCGACTTCCAGGGCCTGCGCTTCATCCTGGCCGACATGGCCACTCAGATCG
This sequence comes from Streptomyces sp. 796.1, assembly GCF_047525675.1. Taxonomy (NCBI): domain Bacteria; kingdom Bacillati; phylum Actinomycetota; class Actinomycetes; order Kitasatosporales; family Streptomycetaceae; genus Streptomyces; species Streptomyces sp. 796.1. The sequence goes on from NZ_JBLIWA010000005.1 coordinate 51,133, forward strand.
AGGCCGGCCGGGCGCTGTACCTGGCCGCCGCGCGGCTGCGCGACGCCGGCCAGCCGTACTCCAAGCAGGCCGCGATGGCCAAGCTGTTCTGCACCGACACCGCCATGCGCGTCACCACCGACGCGGTCCAACTCTTCGGCGGCTACGGCTACACGCTCGACTTCCCCGTCGAGCGCTACATGCGCGAGGCCAAGGTGCTCCAGATCCTGGAGGGCACCAACCAGATCCAGCGCGTGGTCATCGCCCGTCAGATCGCGGGCCGCGAATCCCGCTGACCCGGGCAGCACGGCCGGCCCATCAGCGGCCAGATCCGGCCACCCCCTTTGCGTGACCCTTTGCATGCGCGCGGCGCGGCACCCCACCGGGACGGGGCGCCGCGCCGCTTCGCGTACCGCCATGCGCTCGGCAGCGGCGACAGGCCGAACGGCGGAGACGAGGGGAGACGGCGGGAGACGGGACGGGGCGTGCGGGAGGGATGGGGCAGGCAGGGCGGGTGTGCGAGGGAGGACAGGGGTGTGCAGGTGAGGGGTGGTGAACTCCGGGGCGGTCACCGACCGTTCGCACCCCCGGTGTTCACATGCCACGCCCGGCACACCAGTCACCCGAACACTCTGCTGTGCCCGCACCGCACCCGGTCGGGTGCGCCGCCATCGACCCCTGGAGCAGTCATGACCGATACCCCCACCACCGCTCCCGCCACATCCGTCACGTCCGCCACATCCGCCGAAGGGAGCGGATTCAGCCGCCGCGACGGGATGCGCGCGGCGGCAGCCGCGGCCCTGGCCCTGCCGCTGACCGTCGGCGTCGCCCAGTCGGCCAGCGCGGCCGGTGCAAGCGGAACCGCTACCGGCTCCGCCGACGCCCCGCGGCCGAGCCCCGCCGCGGCAGCCACCCCGGCCGCCAGCGCCAGCGCCAGCGCCCTGCGCGCCATGACCTTCAACCTGCGCTTCGCCTCCGACGCCCGCCCCAACTCCTGGGCCGAGCGCCGCCCCGTCATGCGCACCCTGCTGCGTCGCGAGCGCCCGCACCTGCTCGGCACCCAGGAGGGCGTCTACGGCCAGATCCGCGACATCGCCCAGGACCTCGGCCCGCACTACGACTGGATCGGCACCGGCCGCGAAGGCGGCAGCCGGGGCGAGTTCATGGCCGTCTTCTACGACACCCAGCGGCTCGCCCCACTGGAGTACGACCACTTCTGGCTCTCCGGCACGCCGTACGTGATCGGCTCCAACACCTGGGGCAACGCGGTGGTGCGGATGGCGACCTGGGTGCGCTTCCGCGACCTGCGCAGCGGCGGCCAGTTCTACGCCCTCAACACCCACTTCGACCACCGCAACCAGGTGGCCCGCGAGCGCTCGGCCACCCTGATCGCCGAGCGGCTGCGCGGCCTGGACCCGGTCGTGCCCAAGATCGTCACCGGTGACTTCAACGTGCCCGCACACCAGAACCCGGTCTACGACACCCTGCTGGGCCAGGGCGGTCTGATCGACACCTGGGACCACGCCGAGCGGCGCGGCAAGCAGTACGCGACCTTCCACGGCTACCGGCCGCTGGTCCCGGACGGCGACCGCATCGACTGGATCTTCACCTCACCCGGCATCCACACCAGCTACGCGTCGATCAACACCTTCGCGCTCGACGGCCAGTTCCCCAGCGACCACCTGCCCGTGCAGGCGCAACTGGAGCTGTGACGACGGCGGTAGGGGAAGGACGGCGCGGCCCTGGCCCGGCGGGAGCGGACCGGCCGGAGTCGACCGGGCGCCCGGAGGCGGGCGGTGACGCCGGCGTGATGGGCGCGGGACTCGGGGCGAGACGGCCACCGAGGGGTTGAACCGGAGTCGAGTCGGACGGTGCCGCCCCGACCTGCGGGCGGCGCCGTCGCGGCTACTTGCGGCGCGACGGCTGGCGCGGCACCTGGCGCGGACGCGAGCCGGGGCCGCCGATGTGCGAGAAGGGCTGGGTCCGCCAGTCCAGGCTCTCCGGCAGCGTCAGCAGCAGGGCCGCGTCCTGCTCCTGGGAGCCGGTGGTGTCGTCGGCGGGCGTCGCGTCGGCGACACCACGGCCGGTGCCCGGGCAGACCGTCAGCCCGAACGGGTTCCACGGCGACGGGCACAACGCGTGCTCGGGCAGCACGTCTTCGTCCGCGAGCAGAGCGATGGGACGCGCGCAGTCCGGGCACATCACCCGGAACATCTCGTACGTCTCGTAGACGTCGCCGTCGCTGCTGTCCAGGCGTTCAAGACTGGGCATCGAGTTCTCCCCCTCGGGCTAAGGTCGACAAGGCGACAAGGTCGCCTCGACCACAGCAAGCATTTCCCGGGCCGCGGTGGCGGTAATCGCCGGCGCGCCCATGTCCCGAGCCACTGGCTGTGGCATTCGTCACATGCCCCGCGCAGATGCGACGCACGCGCGGGCGCCCGCCCGCTGTGCCTCAGTGCCTGCTACCCCATAGGGTGACCGGGTGGAGGAGTTGGACAGACAGATCGTGGAACTGCTCGTCAACGACGGGCGGATGAGCTACACCGACCTGGGCAAGGCCACCGGCCTGTCCACCTCGGCGGTGCACCAACGGGTTCGGCGCCTGGAACAGCGCGGCGTCATCCGTGGCTATGCCGCCGTGGTCGACCCGGAGGCCGTCGGGCTGCCGCTGACCGCGTTCATCTCGGTGAAGCCCTTCGACCCGAGCGCCCCCGACGACATCGCCGAACGGCTGGCCGAGGTGCCACAGATCGAGGCGTGCCACAGCGTCGCCGGAGACGAGAACTACATCCTCAAGGTGCGCGTCGAAACCCCGCTGGAGCTGGAGCACCTACTGACCCGCATCCGCTCACTGGCCGGGGTCTCCACCCGTACCACGGTCGTGCTCTCCACTCCGTACGAAGCCCGGCCACCCCATATCTGATCCGGCGTACCCGGCCTGGTCCACCCGGCGCCGCGCCCAGCCACACCGCGGGCGGGCCGGCCCCGGCCGGACACTCCCCGGTACGCGCAGCCGCCCCGCCCAAGGCGCCGGCCGGCAGGCGACGCCGCCCCACCTGGGACGCCCGCCGGCCCGCCCCCGGTGCGCAGCGGCCCGCCCGCAGCACACACCCGTGCTGCCCCGCAGGGCCCACCGATTCCCAGGACCCGGGTGGACCCCCGGCGCGGACCGCGCGCCGCCCCGAGCGACACTGGCACCCTGGCGCAGGTCAGCGACGGCGGCGCGGACGCGTCCGGCTGCCTGCCCCGATGCCCACCCCGAAGACCCGACACCGCGAGGCGAACCCCGTGAGCGACCTCATCCCGGCCACCGGCCCCAGCGCCGGCATCCCCCCGACCGAGGGCGGCACCGTGCTGCTGCGCGGCGGCACCGTGCACAGCCCGGCCGACCCCTTCGCGACGGCGATGGTGGTCGAGCGCGGCAGCGTCGCCTGGGTCGGCTCGGAAGGCGCGGCGGACTCCTTCGCCGACGGCGTGGACGAGGTCATCGACCTCGCCGGCGCGCTCGTCACCCCCGCCTTCACGGACGCACACGTGCACACCACGTCCACCGGGCTCGCCCGCACCGGCCTCGACCTGGCCGGCGCGCCCACCCTGGCGGCGGCCCTGGACCTGGTCCGCGACCACGCCGCCGCGCACCCGGGCGGCGGTGTGCTGCTCGGCCACGGCTGGGACGCCTCCCGCTGGCCCGAGGGCCGCGCCCCGTCCCGCGCCGAACTCGACCGGGCCACCGGCGGCAGGCCGCTCTACCTCACCCGCGTCGACGTGCACTCCGCGGTGGTCACCAGCGCCCTGCTCGACCAGGTCAGCGACATCGCCGGACGCGCCGGCTACCAGCCGGACGGCCCGCTCACCGCCGATGCCCACCACGCGGTCCGCGCCGCCGCGTTCGCGAACGTGACCGACGCCCAGCGGGCCGACGCCCAGCGGGCGGCCCTGCGCCACGCGGTCACGCTCGGCATCGGCACCCTGCACGAGTGCGCGGGACCCGACATCTCCAGCGAGGGCGACCTGACCGACCTGCTGCGGCTGGCCGGCGAGGAAGCGGGCCCGCGGGTCTTCGGCTACTGGGCCGAGGCCGCGAGCAGCGCGGGCGACCTGGCCAAGGTGCGCGAACTGGGAGCCATCGGGGCCGCGGGCGACCTGTTCGTCGACGGTGCGCTCGGCTCCCACACGGCCTGCCTGCACGCCCCGTACGCGGACGCCGCGTCCACCGGCACCCAGTACCTGGACCGGGGCGCCATCGCCACGCACGTGGCCCTGTGCACCGAGGCCGGGTTGCAGGCCGGGTTCCACGCCATCGGCGACGCGGCCGTGGCGGCCGTGGTGGCCGGCGTGCGCGCCGCGGCCGACAAGGTCGGGCTGGCCCGCGTCCGCGCCGCCAGGCACCGGGTGGAGCACGCCGAGATGCTCACCCCCGAGACGATCGCCGCCTTCGCCGAACTCGGCCTCACCGCCTCCGTACAGCCCGCCTTCGACGCGGCCTGGGGCGGCGACGAGGGCATGTACGTCCAGCGCCTGGGCGCCGAACGCGCCCGCACCCTGAACCCGTACGCCGCCCTGCTGCGCGCCGGCGTCCCGCTGGCCCTCGGCTCGGACAGCCCCGTCACGCCCTTCGACCCGTGGGGCACCGTGCGAGCCGCGGCATTCCACCGCACGCCCGAGCACCGGATCTCGGCGCGCGCCGCGTTCACCGCGCACACCCGGGGCGGCTGGCGGGCCGCACGGCGGGACGACGCGGGCACCCTGGTGCCGGGAGCCCCGGCGGACCTGGCCGTCTGGACGGCCGGCGACCTGGTGGTCCAGGTGCCCGACGAACGCGTCGCCGGCTGGTCGACCGACCCGCGCTCGGGCACCCCGGGCCTGCCCGACCTGACGCCGGGACTACCGCTTCCGGTGTGCGTCCGCACGATGGTCGGCGGACGCACCGTCTTTGAGCGTCCGAACGAGTGATCCGTACCCGCCGCGTACCGCCGAACGATGCCCGATCGGCCTGTCGAGGAACGTTCCTTCCCTCCGTACTGACCTGCTGATTTGACGCAACGCCGCAGGTAGCACGGCTGTTGACAGGGTGCGGGAGACGGCGGGTAGTTTCGGCCGAGTCCACCACAGGACGTCCGACCAGGGACGGATTCTCCACGCAGTCGTCGAGCGCCGCTGGGCCATGGGGCGGTGAGCCGTATCGGTTCGCCACCCACTGGGAGCCAGGTCCAGCGCACGGGGGCGGGGGAGGAGTCCACCGGGTCGGCAGGTGCGACCCGGGTGGGGCCCGGACGTTCAGTAGACAACGGCTTTCGGTCGACCCGCAGCCAGCGGGCCCCAGGTCGGCCCGAAGGGCGACGGGCCCCTACCCGCACCGGCGCACGCCACGCGCCTCATCCCTGCGCCGCTCGCCGCCGTGCCCGCACCCATGCGGTTCCGCATCGGTACGCGTCGTGCTGATGCGCCGGGGTACGACGTCCCGTCGTCCTGCTGTGCTGGCTTACGGGCGCCCCGCCGTATCTGTTGTGCTGGCGCACAGGTGCGCTGTCCCGCGGTGTGTGCCGCACCGGTACGGCCGCCCCGTACCCGACGCGCGTGGGGCGTGGTGCGCCCCGTCTGCCGGCCGGCCCGCACCCCCGAACCCACGGCCCGGCACCGCTCCCGCACGAGCCGCTACCCGCCGCCCGCCCGCTGGCCCCTGCCCTTCCGCAGGGGGCGGGCACGTTCGTCGGCCGGTACCCGTTACGCACCCAGCGGGCCACGTCCGGCCCACCGCGGTATACCGTCACTTCACCACCGCTCGACCTGCAAGGAAGGCCGCGACGTTGCACCCCGGTTCCGACACCTCCGCTGGAGCCACCGCCAGCGGTCAGGCGGCCGACTCCCCGGTCGACAGACCGGCCGGGTCGCCGGCCGCCCCCGGTACGCCCGCCCCGAGCGCGACGCCAGCGCCGGGGGCCACCCGGCGCCAACGGCTGGCCGTGCTCGCCCGCCGCGAGGCCCGGCGCACCGGCCTCGCCGTGGCCAGCGGCCTCGCCCTCGCGCTGGCCTTCCCGCCGTACGACCTGTGGCCGCTGTCGCTGCTGTCCGTCGCGGCGCTCTCCCTGCTCACCTGGGGACGGACGGCCAGACAGGGGGCCTGGACGGGGTTCGCGTTCGCCCTGCCGTTCTTCGTGCTGCTGCTCAAGTGGCTGCACGTGGTCGGCTGGGACGCGGTGGTCGGCCTCTCGATCGCCGAATCGCTGTTCTTCATCCCGTTCGGCGCCGCGCTGGCCCGCACCTCCCGGCTGCCGGCCTGGCCGCTGTGGGCGGCCTGCCTGTGGGTGGCCGAGGAGTGGGCCAGGGACCGGGTGCCGTTCGGCGGTTTCCCGTGGGGGCGGCTGGCGTTCGCCAACACCGGCTCACCCTTCACCCCGCTCGCCGCGCTCGGCGGCGCGCCGCTGGTGACCTTCGGGGTCGCGCTGGCCGGTGCCCTGCTCGCGTTCGCCGTCGGCACGCTCTGGCGCCTGTACGTGCCGGCCGGCGCCCCTGAACGGGGCGCCCCGGCGCAGCCGGCGACCGACACCACCGGGCCGGCCCGGACCGACGCCGCGGACGCGGCCGGAGACGACAGCGCAGGCCGCGCGGAGCGGACGACGGAGGAGCCGGACGGCCCGGACGCCGCCGGTGCGGCTGCGCGCGGCGCGGGGGGCGCCCCCGGGGCGCTGCGCGGCCTGCTGCCCGTGGTGGAGTCGGCCGCGCTGGCCGCGGCGGTGACGCTGGTCGGGCTGCTGGTGCCGGTGCCCACCGACGCGGACGACCACGTGAACATCGCCGTGGTGCAGGGCAACGTGCAAAAGCCCGGCATGGACTTCCTGGGCCGCCCGATGAAGATCCTCAACAACCACGTCAACGCGACCCTGCGGCTGGCCGAGGACGTGAAGGCGGGCCGCGCGCCCAAGCCCGACCTGGTGATCTGGCCGGAAAACGCCTCCGACCTCGACCCGTACAAGCACCGCGAGGCGTACGCCCGCATCGACCTGGCGGTGAAGACGATCGGCGTGCCCGTCCTGGTGGGCGCCCTGGTCGACCATCCGACCAAGGTCGGGTACGTGGAGAACCAGGGCATCGTCTGGGACCCCGAGACCGGCCCCGGCGCCTCGTACACCAAGCAGCACCCGGTGCCGTTCGGCGAGTACGTGCCCTTCCGCGAGCAGCTCAGCAAGGTCATCTCGCGGCTCGACCGGGTCCCGCGCGACTTCTACCCCGGCGACCACTCCGGGGTCATGCAGGTCGGTCCGGCCAAGCTGGGCGACGTGATCTGCTTCGAGGTCGCCTACGACGCGATCGTGCGCGACACCGTCAAGGCCGGCGCCCGCGCCCTGGTGATCCAGACGAACAACGCCACCTACGGCCGCACCGGCCAGCCCGAGCAGCAGTTGGTGATGTCCAAGCTGCGGGCCATCGAGCACGGGCGGGCCGTGGTCACCGCGGCCCCCAGCGGGATTAGCGCTGTGGTCGCCCCCGATGGGACCATTGAACAGCGCACCAAGGAATTCACCCAGGACGTGCTCAGCGCGCGAATTCCCCTGCGCGATGACACCACCGTCGCCGACCGGCTCGGCGCTGTGCCCGAGTGGGTGCTCGCTATGGTGGGAGTTCTGTCCTGCGCCGCTGCGATCATGGTGGGCCGGCGAGGACGTACGGACGAGAAGGGGATGCAGTGAACGACGGCGTAGACGTTGCGCGTGGCGAGACTCAGGGGAGGAAGTACGGTCCGCTCGGTACGACGCTGGTGATCATTCCGACCTACAACGAGGCGGAGAACATCAAGCTGATCGTCGACCGGGTGCGCAAGGCCGTCCCCGATGCGCACGTGCTCATCGCCGACGACAACAGCCCCGACGGCACCGGCAAGATCGCCGATGAGCTCGTCGCCGCCGACGAGCAGGTGCACGTGCTGCACCGCAAGGGCAAGGAGGGGCTCGGCGCCGCCTACCTCGCCGGTTTCCGCTGGGGCATCGAGCACGACTACGGCGTGCTCGTCGAGATGGACGCGGACGGCTCCCACCAGCCCGAGGAACTGCCCCGGCTGCTGACCGCGCTGGGCGGTGCCGACCTCGTCCTCGGCTCCCGCTGGGTGCCCGGCGGTCGCGTGGTGAACTGGCCCAAGTTCCGCGAGTACATCTCCCGCGGCGGCAGCACGTACTCACGGCTGCTGCTCGACGTGCCGATCCGCGACGTCACCGGCGGTTTCCGGGCCTTCCGCAAGGAGACCCTGGAGGGCCTCGGCATGGACGCGGTGGCCTCGCAGGGCTACTGCTTCCAGGTGGACCTGGCCTGGCGCGCGGTGAAGGCCGGCTTCCACGTCGTGGAGGTGCCGATCACCTTCGTCGACCGGGAGCTCGGCGACAGCAAGATGAGCCGCGACATCCTCGTCGAGGCACTGTGGCGGGTCACGGCCTGGGGCGTGGGGTCCCGGGTCAACCGGATCACCGGCCGCAAGCACACCTAGAACAGGCACACTGGAGACATGAGCTTCGGCGCATCGCACACCCCCCAGCCGTCCGGGCGACGTTCGCGCTTCCGTCGGTTCGCCCCGCTGTCCGTCGCCGCCTGGCTGGTCCTGGAGATCTGGCTGCTGGTGGTGGTCGCTGAGGCCACCAATGCCCTGACGGTGCTGGCGCTGCTGGTGGCCGGCGCCGTACTGGGCGGCTATGTGATCAAGCGGGCGGGGCGTCGGGCCTGGCAGTCGCTGACCACCGGGCTGCGCCCCGGCGCGGGCCCCGCGAACGACGACCCGACGGCCGGCCTCGGCAACGGCCTGGTCATGCTCGGCGGACTGCTGCTGATGCTGCCCGGCCTGGTCTCCGACGCGCTGGCGCTGGTGTGCCTCTTCCCGCCGACCCGGGCGCTGCTCGGCCGCCGGGCCGAGCGCGGCCTCTCGCGCCGCATGGGGTACGCGACGAGTTCCCTGGGCGAGGCGTTCCAGCAGGCGAGCCGGGGCGGCCCGGGCCACTCCGGGGACGGCAAGGTCGTCCAGGGCGAGGTCATCCGCGACGACGTGCCGCCGACGCGGGGTGGCCAGCCCGAAGACCGGAACCCGGGGCACCAGGACCCACCGCTGCCCCGCTGACCCCGGGCCACGACCGCCCTGGCCTCCGCCTCCGCCGGCGTGCTGCCGGGGGCCGCTCGCCGTACGGGAGGGCGGGGGCAGCGCTGGCCCGGCGGGCGTGGGCCCGGCGGGGAACGAGACGTATGCGGGCGAGATCTAGACGCACGAGGGCCGGGGTCACTGCGGAACAGTGACCCCGGCCCTCGATGTGCTGCTGTGTCACCGGGCGGGCCCGGCGCTAACGCGTCCGTCAGGCGGACTTGCGGTTGTCCCGCGGATGCACGGCGATGTTCATGGCGCCGGAACGCAGGACGGCCAGCCGCTCGGCCAGCACCTCCTCCAACTCCTCGCGGGTGCGTCGCTCCATGAGCATGTCCCAGTGCGTGCGCGCAGGCTTGCCCTTCTTCTCCTCAGGCCCCTCGCCGTCCACCAGGAGCGCCTGGGCGCCGCACGCCTTGCACTCCCACTCCGGCGGAATCTCCGCCTCTACCGAGAAGGGCATCTCAAATCGATGTCCGTTCTGGCATGCGTACTCCACCGCCTGGCGCGGGGCCAGATCGATGCCGCGGTCGGTCTCGTAGCTGGTCACCACGAGTCGCGTGCCGCGGAGAGCTCGCTCACTCATGAATCGTGCCTCCCGGGCTTTGTCGCCCACAGGACAGGTGTCGCTGTCGTCGTCATCCGTTCAACGTCCGGTCGGCGGTGAAGATTCCCGTAGAGGGACATGCGTCGCCCGTCGTGCCGCCCCGTTGTTCTACCCACCGGCGCCCGGTTTGTCACATCTGACAGTAGATGTCACCCAGCGTTTGCCGTTCTTTAGCGCGCAGTAACGGTCCGCCTAGTGGGTCGAGGGCGTACACTACTCGCCCTCATGCGTCTGCTCTAAATCCGGTCCACTCTACGGTCAAAAAGTGGCGTTCTTCGATCGCGGACCTAGCTCCTTCGTACCCTAGTGCGCCCTGCTCGTATTCCTGGACGCGGCAAGTCGCTTGAAGGTTGCGCTCGCGATCGGCCCCGTTCCGCTTCGCAAGGCGTCGCCCCGCCCCGAGGGCGCCCCCCGAGGCCGCCCCGCCCCGGAGCCGTCGCATCCCGGCTGCCGCATTCCGTCGCCGGCGGCCACGGACCGGCGCGGGCCCGGCGGCTACTCGCTCGGCTGGGGTGCCGGCCGCCGCGCCGGCTGCTCGGGCACGGCCCCGGCGCCCTCCTCGCTCGCCCCGTGCGGCCGGCCCGAACTGCCGGCGACGACGCCGCGCTGCGCTTCCTCCAGGCCGGCGATGGCGAAGAGCTTCAGGAAGAACTGCGACAGCGGGCCGATCGCGACCGCGTACAGGGCCGTCCCCACGCCCACCGCGCCGCCGAGGGCGAAACCGGTGCCGAGCACGACCACCTCGATGCCGGTGCGCACCAGGCGGATCGAGCGGCCGGTGCGCCGGTGCAGGCCAGTCATCAGGCCGTCGCGCGGTCCGGGGCCGAACCGGGCGGCGATGTAGAGGCCGGTGGCCGCGCCGTTGAGCACGATGGCGAACAGCAGGAGCGGAATGCGCACCGCCAGCGGGCTCGGCTCGGGCGTGAGCGCCAAGGTGGCGTCCATCACCAGGCCGATCACCACGACGTTGGAGATGGTGCCGAGCCCCGGGCGCTGGCGGAGCGGAATCCACAGCGCCAGCACCGCGGCCCCGGCCAGGATCGTCACCGTGCCGATGGACAGCCCGACGTGCTCCGCGACCCCCTGGTGGAAGACGTCCCACGGGTCGAGCCCGAGTCCCGCTCGCAGTTGCAGGCCCATGCTGACGCCGTACAGCGTCAGGCCCACGTACAACTGCGTGAGACGGCGGACGAGGTGGGCCCCCCTTGGTATCGGCACGGTCTGCTCCTTCGTGTGGTGGCTTCTGCCGGGCGGTCGCCGTGGGCGCGCCCGGGCGGGCCGGGCGCCCACCGGTCAGGTGCCCCAGGCGGCGGGCGCCGGCCCGCGCAGCGGGGGCCGACTGGTGGCAGTGGCCCGTCTCGTGCCACTCTGTGGCCCGGGAGTAGGCCACTTCCAGTGCCAATTTCGGGAAGGTGGACTGGAGATCATGAGTGAGTGGACCTCCGCGGTGGGAGCCCCGCAGTTGGCCCGGCTGCTCGGTTCGCAGCGTGCCACGGACGCCGTGCCCGCGCCTGCTGGGCGCCGGGTGGCCGCCTACCGGGCGCTGGCCGACGGCATCCGGCTGCTGATCCTGGAGGGCCGGGTGCCGGTGGCCGCCCGGGTGCCGGCCGAGCGCGAGCTGGCCGCCGCCCTGGCCGTCAGCCGGACCACCGTCGCCGCCGCGTACGAGGCGCTGCGCGGCGAGGGGTTCCTCGCCTCCCGCCGCGGCTCGGGCAGTTGGACCGCGGTCCCGGCCGGCAACCCGTTGCCCACCCGCGGCCTGGAACCGCTGCCGCCCGAGGCCGCCGGCTCGGTCATCGACCTGGGCTGTGCGGCCCTGCCGGCGCCCGAGCCGTGGCTCACCCGCGCGGTGGCCGGCGCCATGGAGGCCCTGCCGCCGTACGCCCACACCCACGGCGACTACCCGGCCGGGCTGCCCGCGCTACGTCAGGCGCTGGCCGACCGCTACAGCGCACGCGGCATCCCCACCAGGCCCGAACAGATCATGGTCACCACCGGCGCCATGGGCGCGGTCGCGGCCATCTGCCGGCTGATGGTCAGGCCCGGCGAGCGGGTGGCCGTCGAATCGCCCTCGTACGCGAACGTCCTGCAACTGATGCGGGAGGCGGGCACCCGACTGGTGCCGGTGGCCATGGCCGACGGGCTGCGGGGGTGGGACATCGCCGGCTGGCGGCAGGTGCTGCGGGACGCGGCGCCCCGCATGGCCTACGTCGTCGCCGACTTCCACAACCCCACCGGCGCGCTCGCCCCCGACGAACAGCGCCGCGAACTGGTGGCCGCGGCCCGCTCGGCCGGCACCGTGCTCGTCGTCGACGAGACCATGGCCGACCTGCCGCTGGAGCCGGGGGCTTCGATGCCCGCGCCGGTGTGCTCCCACGACCCGGCCGGCAGCTCCGTGATCACCCTGGGCAGCGCCAGCAAGGCGTTCTGGGGCGGGCTGCGCATCGGCTGGGTACGGGCCACCCCCGATGTGATCCGCAGCCTGGTCGCCGCCCGCGCCTACGCCGACCTCGGCACCCCCGTGATCGACCAGCTCGCGGTGAACTGGCTGCTGGGCAACGGCGGCTGGGAGGAGGCGGTGGCGCTGCGCCGGGCCAGCGCGCTGGAGAACCGGGACGCCCTGGTGGCCGCGGTGCAACGACACCTGCCCGACTGGGAGTTCACCGTACCCCGCGGCGGCCTGACGCTGTGGGTGCGCACCGGCGGGCTCTCCGGGTCCCGCATCGCGCAGGCGGGGGAGCGGCTCGGCGTACGGGTCCCTTCGGGGCCGCGGTTCGGCATCGACGGGGCCTTCGAGGGTTACGTACGGCTGCCGTTCACGGTGCGCGGCGCGGTCGCCGAGGAGGCCGCCGCCCGGCTCGCGGCGGCGGCCCGCCTGGTGGCGGACGGGGTCGGCGCCGAGGTCGAGGTGCCGCGGCTGTTCGTGGCGTAGCGGCCGTTCGCGGGTTAGCCGCTCGGTGCGCGACGAGCCAGCCGCTCGGCGCGTGTCGGCCGCTCGACGCGTGTCGGCCGTCCGGCGCACGGTGGCCGGTCGGCGCTGGTGGCCGGTCAGAGCGCGGTGGCCGGGCGCTGGCCGGTGGCCCGTTCCCCGGTGTCGGGATTCGGCTCGGCCGGCGGCGCGCCGCGGCCGGGCACCGCTTCGGTCGGCGTGCCGGCCCGGCCGCCGTCGGGCAGCAGCGCGAGCACCGCCCGCCGCTCGTCCTCGCTGGTCACCTCGTCGTACGGGTCGGGAGTGGCGGGCACCTGGAGGCGCTGTACGGGGCCGTCGCCGAGGCGGGCGAAGCCGCGCCCGGGAGGCACCGCGGGCATCGGCGACGTGGGCTGCGGCGCCCCCAGCCCCCGGTGCACCACCTGTGGCGGGAGCGGGCCGAGCACCACCCGGGCGCGGGTGTGGGCCAGCACGTCGGGGCCGAGCGTTGCCAGTGCGCCGGGCTGTTCGGCGATGGCGAGCGTCAGGTGGGCGGGCCTGCCGTGCCGCAGCGGGACGCGCAGCAACTCCGCCGCACCCGGCCGGCCGTCGGTGGCCGGCCGGCCGAGCGCCGACGGCCGGTCCACCACGATCCACAGCGGCCTGAGCACGTCGCCCGGGGTCTGCCGCCCCTGCCGCCGGGCCTCGTGGGCCCGCATGAGCCGCCGCTCGGTCTCGTGCGCCACCCACTCCAGCGCGGCCCGGGCGCCCGTCGGGTCGCTCTCCACAGCGAGGACGCCACTGCGGCCGTGCAGCCACCCGTACCCACCGCTGCCCGCCGCGTCCACGACCAGCACGTCGGCCTCCGGCAGCGCCTGGAGCAGCAGCGAGCGCAGCAGGGTGGTGGTGCCGCTGCCCGGTCCGCCGAGCGCGAGCAGATGCGGTTCGGTGGACCTGGCCCCGGTGCGCCACAGCACCGGGGGCGCGTCCCCGGCGGGCCGGCCGGCCAGGTCGACCACCGGCAGGGTGCGGGGGACGGACTCCGGGTCGGTGAAGCCGAGCACCCGCTCGCCGGGCGCGGTCACGAAGCGCTGGGCGCAGCGGGTGGTGGGCAGCGGTGGCAGGGCGTGCAGAGCGAGCCGGCCGGCCTCCTCGTCCCAGTCGAAGCGGTACTCCCGGCCCCGCCCGCACTTCGCGGCCAGCAGCCACTCGACCTGGCCGCGCGCCGTGGCGTCACCGTCGGCGAAGTAGGCGGGGTAACGCAGGACGAGGCGGACCGGGCGCCCGTCGGGTGCGAAGCGGTACTCGTCGAACGCCCGCTGCCACTGCCCGTCGTACGCGTACAGCGGCTCGGGTGCGCCGGCCGCGCCGAAGTGCGGGACCAGCGCCTCGTAGAGGGTGCGCAGCCGCTCGGCCTCGTCGGTGGTGGGCGCCGGGGGCGTCGCAGCCCCGGCCCGACCCGCCCAGGCCGCCGCGGCCATCAGGGTCAGCAGCGCCAACAGCGGCCCGTACGGTGCGAGGCCGACCAGCAGGGCGCCGACCGCCAGCAGGAGCAGGGTGGGGCCGCGCCGCTCCTTGGGGGTCTGGGCCCAGTGTTGGCGGCCGATGGCGGTGAGGGCGCGCCCGCCGCGCAGGAGGAACAGGACCGGGTGGAGGACGTCGGAGGCGCCGCGGGCCGCCGTGCGCACGAGTGCGCGGCCCCGGGCGAGGCGGCCCTTGGAGGTGCGGACGAGGGGGCGGAGCGGGCGGGCCACGACGGTCTCCCGGGCTGGTGGGCGGTCAGATCCTGATGTCACCCAGCAGGTCGGCGAGGCTGGCACTGCCCGCCTGGATGCTGGGGGCGATGGCGGTGCCCGCCAGGTAGAAGCCGAACAGGGCGCAGACGATGGCGTGCGACGCCTTCAGGCCGTCCTTGCGGAAGAAGAGAAAGACGATCACGCCGAGCAGAACGACACCGGAGATGGACAGGATCATGATGGGCCTCCTGGGGGGTGGGGGCGATCACCGTATGTGGCTTAAGACTCACAGAAAGCACTAAAGGGGGAAAGTTGCGAATGGGTGATTTATCGGTCAAATCGCCCAGCATGTCGAAGGTGATCCGTCCGTAGGGTGGGGGACGGCGCGGATGCGGCCGGGTGCGTCCGGCGCGGCGATCGGCGGCCCACCCCGGACCGGGGCGGGCCCGACGGACCTGAGTGGAGGACGGTTTCCATGAGCGAACACGGCGAACACGGTGGACACGGAGAGCGGTCGGCTGGGGGCGCGCTCGGGCACGAGGGCGGCTCGACGGACGCGCCGGGCGCCGCCCAAGTGGCCGCACCCGACGGCACGCTGGGGCAGCCGGCCCCACCGGCCGACGCCGAGCCGGCGCACGACCCCGAAGTGCTGCAACTGGCGGGCAAGGTCTTCGATCTGGCCCGGCACGGCGACACCGACACGCTGGCGGCCTACGTGGACGCCGGAGTCCCGGTCAACCTCACCAACGACCGGGGCGACTCACTCCTCATGCTCGCGGCCTACCACGGCCACGCACGGTCGGTCGAGGCCCTGCTCACCCGGGGCGCCGACGCGGACCGGGCCAACGACCGGGGCCAGACGCCGCTGGCCGGCGCGGTCTTCAAGGGCGAGGACGAGGTGGTGCGCCTGCTCGTCCGACACGGCGCCGACCCCGCCGCCGGAACGCCGTCAGCGGTCGAAGCGGCCCAGGTCTTCGGCCGGCCCGACCTGTTGAAGTTGTTCGCCGAAGGGTGACGCCGGCGGGTGGGGCGGGCCCGTGGTGGGCTCGTGGGTGGTTGGTCGGGTGAGTGGGTTGTTCGTACGGTGGTGTGGGTGGGGTGCTTCGGGGGCTCGCGCTGGCGGGCGGTGACGGGTTGGGGTCGGGGCCCGTCACCCGTGGCGCGGGTCGTGCTCCGCCCCGGCTCCGCAGGGGCCGGTGGTTAACCTGTCGGCCATGGCAGACAGCGAAGAGTTGATCAGGCGTCGGCCGCTGGCGGCCGAGGCCGAGGCGCTGCGTTCGGGCAGGTGGGACCTGCTCGCCCAGATCGGTGAGACCTGCGAACGGATCGATGCGCTCGACGGTCGGATACGTGCGTTCGTCGACGAACCCGATCGGCGCGGGCGGCTATGGGCCGAGGTCGCGGCGACCCGTGCCCGCTGGCCCGAGCCCGCCACCCGGCCCGCGCTGTACGGCGTACCGGTGGGGATCAAGGACATCGTGCACGCCGACGGCCTGGCCACCGGCGGCGGATCGGCGGTGCCGGCCGCCGAGTTGACGGGGCCGCAGGCGACGGTGGTCACCCGGCTGCGGGCGGCCGGCGCGCTGGTCGCGGGCAAGACGGTGACCGCCGAGTTCGCCGTCACCGCCCCCGGCCCGACGCGCAACCCGCACCACCTGGACCACACACCGGGCGGTTCGAGCAGCGGTTCGGCCGCGGCCGTCGCCGCCGGCCTGGTGCCGCTGGCGATCGGCACCCAGACGGTGGGCTCGATGATCCGCCCGGCCGCCTACTGCGGCGTGGTCGGCTTCAAGCCCGGCTACGGCCGCATCCCGGTGGACGGCGTGATCGCCAACGCGCCCAGCCTGGACGCCCTCGGCATCTTCGCCTCCGACGTCGCCGGCGTGCTCCGTACCGCCGCGGTGCTCTGCGACGACTGGCGGCCGGAGCGGGCCACCGCCGGCCGCGCGCTGCCCGTGCTCGGCGTGCCCACGGGCCCCTACCTGGAGCGCGCGGACGAGGCCGCCCGTACGGCGTTCGACGTACAGGTCGAGCGGCTGCGGCGGGCCGGCTACCCGGTGCGCGACGTGCCGCGGCTGCTGCCGGACTTCGACACCGTCTACACCCAGCAGTTCGTGGTCAACCGGTACGAGGTGGCCCGTACGCACGCCGACTGGTTCCCCCGCTTCGGGGAGCTGTACCGGGCCCAGACGGTCGCCGCCATCCGGCAGGGCCACGAGGTCAGCGAGGCGGACTACACCGCCGCGCGCGCATACCAGCGTGACTTCCGCGACCGGGTGCACGGCACCATGGCGGACGAGCAGGTCGACCTGTGGATCACCCCGGCCGCGACCGGCACGGCGCCCCACGGCCTCACCACCACCGGCAATTCGGTGATGTGCCTGCCCTGGTCGTACGCCGGGCTGCCGGCGCTCACCGTGCCCGCCGGCAGCCTGCCGCCCGGGCTGCCGCTCGGCCTCCAGTGCGTGGCACCGTTCGGCGCCGACGAACGGCTGCTGGGGTGGGCGTCGGCGATCGAGGCGGTGCTCGCCGACACGGCCTGACCCGCGACCACCCCGGTCGACACCACAACCGACCGCGCCCTTTTTGTACGTCGCTCCCGGGCCATGGGCGCGTACGGGAGGGAGGTTGGTTCAGCCGGAGTCGTGGGGTGCTCCGGCCGCCAGCAGGACCACGTCCAGGGTGCGCGGCCCGTGGACGCCCTCCACCCGGCTGAGTTCGATGTCGCTGGTGGCCGAAGGCCCGGAGATCCAGGTCAACGGTCTGAGCGGGGACAGGAGTTCCATGGCCTGCGGCAGCGAATCCACCACCTGCTCCGGCACCCGCACGACGCACACGTGGTGGTCGGGCACCAGGGTGAGTCGGCGTCGGCCCTGGCCGGGACCGGTGTCCAGGACGAGGGTGCCGGTCTCGGCGATGGCCAGCGCGCAACCGGTGACGACGCTGTCCACCGAGTCCAGCGCGCCCGCCGACAGGTCGGGCGCGTCCGGGACGCGGCGGGCGTCCGTCGCCGACAGCCAGTCCGCCGGCAGGCCGTCGGGCACCGCGACGCTGCGCGCGCCGCGCTCGGCGAGCAACCCCGCGATGACGGCGGGCAACCCGGCCCCGTCGGCGTGGTGCACCCGGGCTCGGTAGTCCGCCAGGTGCTCGGCGAGCAGCGCGACCCGTTCGGCGGCCGTGCGCTGGCCGTGGACGCGCAGGTAGGTGCGGGCCACGGCGGTCTCAAGTCCTGCCGTACCGGGGGCAGTTCGGTCATCGGACAGTGCTCGGCGCACCCGGCCCAGGACCCGTGCCCTGCTGCTCGTACCGCCGGGGCCGGTCATGAGGTCCTCCCGTGGTCTGCCTCCGCGCCCGGCCCTGCACCTGGGGCTGTGTCCTGGCCCTGCGTGCGCTGCCACCAGTCGCGGAAGGACTCGGGTGGCACCTGTGGCAGTTCGCGGCTGCGGGTCCAGGCGCGCCCGGGGCCCGGCAGCCGGCTGGGGTGCAGCCGCCGGGTGCGGGTGAGCAGCCGCTGTCCGGCACGGAGCGCACCGGGGTGGTCGAAGGCCCAGCGCGCGGCGCGCATCGCGGCCCGCTCGGCGGCGTGTCCACGGGCCGGCCGGATCACGGCCCGGGTGCCGCGCACCGTCACCTCGCCGCCCTCCACCACCCGTTCCCTGAGTCTGACCAGCACCTCGGGAATGTCGATGGCGACCGGACACACCTCGTAACAGGCACCGCACAGCGAGGATGCGTACGGCAGGGACGCGTCGAGCGCGCTCACCGTGCCGCGCAGTTGGGGGGTGAGGATGGCGCCGATCGGGCCGGGATAGGCCGAACCGTAGGCGTGGCCGCCGGCCCGCTCGTAGACGGGGCACACGTTGAGACAGGCCGAGCAGCGGATGCAGCGCAGGGCCTGGCGGCCCACCCGGTCGGCGAGCGCGTCGGTGCGGCCGTTGTCGAGCAGCACCAGGTGGAAGGCGGCCGGGCCGTCCCCTTCGGTGGTGCCGGTCCACGTCGAGGTGTACGGGTTCATCCGCTCGGCGGTCGAGGACCGGGGCAGCAGTTGCAGGAACACCTCCAGGTCCTGCCAGCGCGGGATGACCTTCTCGATGCCGACGACGGAGATCAGCGTCTCTGGCAGGGTCAGGCACATCCGGCCGTTGCCCTCGGACTCGACGACCACCAGCGTGCCGGTCTCGGCGACCAGGAAGTTGGCGCCGGAGACGGCGACCTTGGCGGTCAGGAACTTCTCCCGCAGGTGCAGCCGCGCCGCCTCGGCCAACTCGGCCGGATCGTCGGTCAGGTCCGCCGGCGCCGGGCGGCCCGCGCGCCCCATCCGGTCCCGGAAGATGTCGCGGATCTCGGCCCGGTTGCGGTGGATGGCCGGCACCAGGATGTGGGACGGCAGGTCGTCGCCGAGCTGCACGATCAGCTCGGCCAGGTCCGTCTCGTACGCGGTGATCCCGGCCGCGGCCAGCGCCTCGTTCAGCCCGATCTCCTGGGTGGCCATCGACTTGACCTTCACCACCTCGCGCTCGCCGGTCTCCCGCACCAGCCGGGTGACGATCGCATGGGCCTCGGCGGCGTCGGCCGCCCAGTGCACCTGGCCGCCGGCCGCCGTCACCGCGGCCTCCGCCTGTTCCAGGTAGTGGTCCAGATGGTGCAGGGTGTGGTCCTTGATGGCCGCGCCCGCGGCGCGCAGTTCGGCCCAGTCGGAGAGTTCAGCGACGGCCGCGGCACGCTTGGCGCGGATGGTGTGGGTCGCGTGCCGCAGGTTCTGCCGCAGGGTGGCGTTGCGCGTCGACCGCTCGGCCGCGGCCGGGAAGGTGGGCGCCGGGCCCGGGAACGTCGGCGCGGTGCCGGCCGCGTCCGGCACCGCGCTTCCGGCCCCAGCTCCAGCCCCGCCTCGCCGCCGGCGCCCCGCCGGGTGTCTGCCCTGCTCACCACACGTCTCCTTCCGTGCTGGCCAGGATCTCCGCGAGGTGCACGGGCCGCACCGGGGAGCCCTGCCGGGCCAGGGTGCCGCCGATGTGCAACTGGCAGGAGTTGTCGACGGTGCACACCGCTTCGGCCCCGGTCGCCGTGATGGCGCGGGCCTTGTCGGCGCCCATGGCGGCGGATACGGCGGGGTTCTTGACGGCGAAGGTGCCGCCGAACCCGCAACACTCGTCGGCCCCGGCCAACTCCACCAACTCCAACCCGCGCACCTGCCGCAACAGGGCGCGCGGACGCTCACCGAGCCGCAGCATCCGCAGCCCGTGGCAGGTGGGGTGGTAAGTGACGGTGTGCGGGTAGTACGCGCCGACGTCGGTCACCCCGAGCACGTCCACCAGGAACTCCGTCAGTTCGCGCGTCCGCGGCACCACCTCGGCCGCCGCCGCGGCCAACGCGCTGCCTCGCCCGTCCGCCACGGCCCCCGCTCCCAGCCGCGGGTAGTTGTCCCGCACCATGGCGGCGCAGGAACCCGACGGCGTCACGATGTGGTCGTAACCCCGGAAGGCGTCGGCGAAGCGGCGCAGCAGCGGCTCCGTCTCGCGCCGGTACCCGGTGTTGTACTGCGGCTGGCCGCAACAGGTCTGCGCGACGGGGAAGTCGACGGCGACCCCCAGCCGTCTGAGGAGGGTGACGACGGCCCGCCCGGTGCGCGGATAGAGGGTGTCGTTGACACAGGTGACGAAGAGGGCGACACGCACGGTGCTCCTTCCGGCCCGCTCGGTCCCGGCGGGCCCGTGCGGCCCCGGCCTGACGCACCGGCCGGCTGCACCGAGCACCGCCCGCGGTGATCCACCACGCGCCATCCTGCCCCAGCCGCGCGGCCCTGGGAAGGACGACCCGGCCACACGGCACCCGACCCGGCCAGCCGTGTTCCCCCGGTCGGCGGGGCGCCGGGATCGGCCCGGCCGGCTCAGACGCCGGCCGGCGAAGGCTGCCCGAGCAACTGGTGGATCTCCCGGACCGCCGCGCCGCCGGCCCGGTTGGCGCCGATGGTGCTCGCCGACGGGCCGTACCCGACCAGGTGCACCCGTGCGTCGCGGACGGCGCGGGTGCCGTCCAGGGCGATGCCGCCGCCCTCCTCGCGCAGCCGCAGCGGGGCCAGGTGGTCGATGACGGGGCGGAAGCCGGTCGCCCACAGCACCACGTCGGCCCCGACCGTGCGGCCGTCGTCCCAGGCCACCCCGTCGGGGGTGAGGCGGTCGAACATCGGCAGCCGCTCCAGCACGCCCGCCGCGCGGGCCCGCTCCATCGCCTCCGTCATCGGCAGCCCGGTCACCGACACCACGCTGCGCGGCGGCAGCCCCTGCCGCACCCGCTCCTCGACCAGAGCCACCGCGGCCCGCCCCACCTCGGGGCTGAAGGGGCCGGTGCGGAACACCGGCGGGCGCCGGGTGACCCAGGTGGTGGCCGCCGCGACCTCGGCGACCTCCAGCAGGTGCTGCACAGCCGAGGTGCCGCCGCCGACCACGACCACCCGCTGGCCGGTGAACGGCGCGGGCCCCGGGTACTGCGCCGTGTGCAGTTGCCGGCCGGTGAACGTCTGCTGCCCCGGATAGCTGGGCCAGAACGGGCGGTCCCAGGTGCCGGTCGCATTGATCACGGCCCGCGCCGACCAGTCCCCGGCGGACGTCTGCACCAGCAGCCGGTCCCCTTCGCCCGCGCGCACCGCGACCACGTCCACGGGACGGTGCACCGGCAGCGCGAAGGACCGTTCGTAGTCCGCGAAGTACGCCCCGATGACCTCGGACGAGGGTCGCTCCGGGTCCGCCCCGACCAACTCCTTGCCGGGCAGTGCGTGCATGCCGTGCACCTTGCCGTACGTCAGGGTGGGCCAGCGGAACTGCCAGGCGCCGCCCGGCGCGGGGGAGTGGTCGAGCACCACGAACCCGTCCCCGGGCAGATAGCCGCGCCGCCGCAGGTGGTACGCGCTGGAAAGACCGGCCTGACCAGCACCGATGACCACGACGTCGACGGGGCGCGGGCCTGCTTGGCGGCCTGCCGCGGGCCCGGCGGGTGAGCCTGCCGCGGGCTGCGCGGCCGTATCCGCCGGCTGCGCAGCCCTACCCACCGGCTGCCCCGGCCGTATCGTCCGATCCTGCACCGTCGCCGCAATATCGTTCACGTTTCTACTAACCGGTGGCGTGGTGCGATTTCTTCCCGCCCGGTCTCTTCCCGGCCGGTGGTGGGAGCGCGCGGCACCGGGGGCGGGGCCCGGGCGGCCGGGATCAGCCCCCCGTCGGCTGACAGGCTCAGCCGTCAGCCGTCAGCCGTCAGCCGTCAGCCGTCAGCCGTCAGCCGTCAGCCGTCAGCCGTCGGTGTCGGGAGAGCCCGTCCGGCCCCGCTCGCGCGGGCGGGGCCGGACGGGGGCACCGCTGCCCCTCACCGCCCCCCGGCGATCAGCAGCGGTGCGCCGCCCGGCGCGGACGCCGGGCGGCCGTTGGTGGTCGGCGAGGTGTCCGGGCCCGCCACCGGCGCGAGCAACCCGCGCGCCGCGAGTTCGGGGCGCACGCCTTCACCGAACCAGTAGACCTCCTCCAGGTGCGGGTAGCCCGACAGCACGAAGTGGTCGATGCCCAGCGCGTGGTACTCCTCGATCCGGTCGGCGACCTGCGCATGGCTGCCCACCAGGGCGGTACCGGCACCGCCGCGCACCAGGCCGACGCCCGCCCACAGGTTGGGCGCGATCTCCAGCCCGTCCCGTGAACCGCCGTGCAGCGCGAGCATCCGCTGCTGGCCCACCGACTCGCTGCGCCCGAGCGCCTGCTGCGCTGCGGCCACCGTGTCCGCGTCCAGGTCGTCGAGCAGCCGCTCGGCGGTGGCCCACGCCTCCTTGGCCGAGTCCCGCGAGATGGTGTGCAGCCGGATGCCGAACCGCACCGTACGTCCCTCCGCGGCAGCCAACCCCCTGATCCACTCGACCTTCTCGCGCACCTGCGCGGGCGGCTCGCCCCAGGTCAGATAGACGTCCGCGTGCCGGGCCGCCACCGGCCCGGCAGCCGCCGACGAACCACCGAAGAAGACCTGCGGCAGCGGGTCGGGCGGCAGCGCGGTCAACCCACCCTCGATGCGGAAGTGCTCACCGGCGAAGTCGTACGGCTGCCCACCCCAGACGCCGCGGACCACCGAAAGGAACTCGGCCGTCCGCGCGTACCGCTGGTCGTGGTCCAGGTGGTCGCCGAACCTGCGCTGCTCCACCCCGTCCCCGCCGGTCACCACGTTCAGCAGCAGCCGACCGCGGGTGATCCGCTGGTAGGTGGCCGCCATCTGCGCGGCCAGCACCGGCGAGATCACCCCGGGCCGGAAGGCCACCAGGAACTTCAGCCGCTCGGTGTGCTGGGCCAGGGCGACCGTCGTCAGCCAGGCGTCCTCGCACCAGGTGCCGGTGGGCGTCAACACGGCCTCGAAGCCGAGCAGTTCGGCGGCCTTGGCAATCTGCGCCAGATAGTCGACATCGGGTGCGCGCACCCCGCTGACCGGCGCGATGCGCGAGCGCCGCACGCCGCCGTCGGTGTAGGCGTGCCGGTCCACCAGGGTACGGCCGTCGCCGCCGGTGGGCAGGAACCAGTGCAGGTGGACGGACATCAACGGCCCTTTCGGTAGGAACGCGGTGCGGTGCTTGAGGGCGGCAGGTCGCCGTTGAACCGGGTGTCCACCAGGTCCGCGAAGGAGAACCTGCGCGGGGTCAGCCCCAGGTCGGCGAAGGTGTCGGCGATCTGCTGCTCGGAGGCGACCGCCTGGTCGTCCACGGCCACCGCCACCCGGGTGCCGTGCGAGCGCCGCACCGAGTCGAGCGCCGTCTCGTACGGCAGCCCGGTCTCCTTCGACCACACCTTCGCCCACTCCTCGGGGTGCTTGAAGACCCAGTCCTGGGCCCGCCGCAACCGCCGCAGGTAGTCCCCGATCACCTTGGACTTGGCGTCGTCCGCGAGCGCGGCCGGCGCCGCGACCTGGAAGCCGAGCCCGTTGACCACTCCCTGCCCGGTGGTCAGCACCCGGGCGTCCGCCTGCCGCAGCGCCTGCGAGGTGTACGGGTCCCAGATCGCCCAGGCGTCCACCTTGCCCCGGGTGAAGGCGGCCAGCGCGTCGGCCGGCTGGAGCAGCGAGACCCGCACGTCGTTGATGGACAGGCCGGCCTTGGCCAACGACGAGGCCAACTGGTAGTGCGCCGAACTGCCCTGGGCCACCGCGACCGACTTGCCCTTCAGATCGCTGACGGTCCGCAGGTCGGAGCCCTTCTTGACCACGATGGCCTCGCCGTACGAGGTGCCGTGCGTCGCCGCCACGATCTTGATCTTGGATTTCGCGGCGCCGGCGAACACCGGCGGGGTGTTGCCCACCGCCCCGATGTCGATCGCCTTGGCGTTCACGGCCTCAAGGAGGGGCGGCCCTGAGGTGAAGGTGGACCACCGGATCTTGTACGGCAGGTCGTCCAACTCCCCGGCGGCCCGCAACACCGCCTCCGAACCCCCCTTCTGGTCACCGACGTTCAGCGTCACCGAACCCTTTCCGTCGGTGTTGCCCCCGCCTCCCGAACTGTTGGCGGACGAGGTCCCCGAGCAGCCGGCCGCCAACAGGGCCAGCGGAAGCAGCAGGGCCGAGAGGGCCGTGGTCGTGCGCGCTCTCATCGCAGCGAGTCCCCTTCTGGGAGGTGGGTGACGGTGGGTCGCGGACGGGTGGGTGGTGCGGAGCGGGTGTGCCCTGCGGTGTTCGGTGTGTTCGGTGCGTTCCGCGGGCACGACGGGTGCGGAGTGTGCGAGGTGGGTGACGGTTCCACGGGCTCAACCGTCCTTCTGGGTTACGGGGCCGGAGGCCGGGGTGGCGACCCCGAGCCGGTCGAGCAGTTCGGTGCGGAGCGCGGCGAACGCCGGGTCACCTATGTCACGCGGCCGGTCGAGCGCCACCTGCGTCTCGTACGCGATCACGCCACCGTCCATCACCAGCACCCGATCGGCCAGCAACAGTGCCTCGTCCACGTCGTGCGTCACCAGCAGCACCGCGCAGCCGCGCCGCTGCCAGACGTCGGCCACCAGCCGCTGGGCCGTGATCCGGGTCAGCGCGTCCAGCGCGCCGAACGGTTCGTCGAGCAGCAACAGGTCCGGATGGCGCACCAACGCTCTTGCCAGCGAGGCGCGTTGAGCCTCGCCGCCGGAGAGTGTCTTGGGCCAGGCGCCGGCCCGCTCGGCGAGCCCCACCTCGGCCAGCGCCCGTTCCGCGGTGGCCCGGTCAGGCCGCCCCGGCAGGCCGAGCAGCACATTGCGCCACACCCGCTTCCAGGGCATCAGCCGCGGCGCCTGGAAGGCGACGGCCCGCTGCTTCGGGACCCACACCTGGCCCTCGATCTCCCGGTCGAGCCCGGCGAGCACCCGTAGCAACGTCGACTTCCCGCAGCCGCTGCGCCCGAGCAGGGCGACGAACTCGCCGGCGCGTACGGTGAGTTGGAGGTCGTTGATCACCCGGCGCCCGTCGAAGGACCGGCTGAGCCCGACGACCCGGACGGCCGCGCCGTCTCGTGCGTCGGCCCGTGCGTCGGCCCGTGTGCTGGCCCGGGTGTCGGCCGGGGCTGCGGCACCGGTGCCGGCTGGGGCGGTGGCCGGTGATGCGGCAGTGGCCGCAGGTCCGCCCTCGGTCGCCTTCTCCAACGGACCTATGCGCCCGTGAACGTCGGTCGCCATTGCAGCAACAGCCTTTCGAGAGTGCGGACGATGAAGTCGGCGAGCAACCCGAGGACCGCGTAGACGAGCAGGCAGACCACGATCACATCGGTCTGGAAGAACTCGCGGGCCCGGTTGAGCAGGAAGCCGATCCCTTCGTCGGCGTTGATCGTCTCGCCGAAGACCAGCGCCAACCAGGCGGTGGCCAGCGAGTACCGCAACCCGGTCATCGCCCCGGGCAGCGCGCCCGGCAACACCACGTGCCGCACCAGCCCCCACCGACCGAGCCCGAGCGCGGTGCCGGCCTCGATGAGCTGGGCGTCCACACCGCGGATGCCCGCGTAGACGTTGAGGTAGAGGTGGAAGGCGACGCCGAGGGCGATCAGCGCGATCTTCGGGGCCTCGCCGATGCCCAGCCAGATGATGAAGAGCGGAATCATCCCGACCCAGGGGATGCTGCGCAACATCTGCACGGTGGCGTCGATCAGGTCCTCACCCAGTCGCGACAACCCGGACAACAACGCGAGCGCAACCCCGACCACCCCACCGAACAACAACCCGACGAGCACCCGCTGTACGGACACCGCCATGGCGTCGGGCAGGGTGCCGTCCCCGATCATGTCGGCGGCGGTACGGGCGATGGTGCCGGGCGAGGCCAGGGTGTCGGGACTGAGCGTTCCGGTGGCACTGGAGACCTGCCACAGGACGAGGAGGGCGAGCGGACCAGTAGTACGACGCAACCAGCGCGGCACGGACCGCCGACGAGCGGACAACGGAACAACCGGTTCCAGGACCGGAGACATGGGGGCTCCACGGAAGTGGGTGGGCCCGGCCGACCCCCGTACGCACGACACGACATGCGCACGGAAGGACCGGGCGAGCGGGGGCGGGGAAGCGGTGAGGCGAAGAGGTGGGGAGCGGCGAGCGGGTTGGTGACCGTGCCACCACGGGTGCTGGTGCGGCTGGCGCCGCGGCATGGCGAGGCGGAGGGGCAGGTACGACGTCGGAGCGGCCGAGGGGGAGACCACCCCGACCACCGAACGGCGAACGAGCCCGAACGGGCCGAAGAAGTCAACGGGGTGAGCTGGACCGACTGGGCTGATCAGACTGAATCGGACCCAACCCAACCCGACCCGCCCCAACCCAGCCGGTCCTAGCAGGAGCGGGAGCGAAGGTCAGCGCGAGGGGACGTACGAGCGCGAGCGCGCGAGGCGACGAACCGTCAGCAGCCGCGACAACAGGCGGCGGAGACCACCCGCAGCAGGTCGATGTGACCGCGCGTGGTGAGCAAGGCTGACGTAGACATGCGCTCGAACGTAGCGACGCATTCCACAACGGTCAACGCCCCGTCTCGCCCACCGGACCTTTGTTGCGGGGGCTTTGCGCCGACGCGTCGTGTACCGGTACGTCTGTGTGCCTGCGTGCCCGTACGCTCGTGTGTCTCCGTGCGCACGGAGGATACGGAGGGCACGGACGATGCGCGCACGGGACCGGTGACGGCACCCACGGACGCGACTCGTACGCGGAGGGGCCGTGCACCGTGCCACCGCCTCCCGGGCCCCGGGCGGCGACCCGCGTCCGACGGAGGGAACCGGCCCCACCCGGGGGACCGCTCCCCGGAGGTCGACGCGCGACAAGCCGCCGCGACCCGTCAGGATGGACCCCATGACCCCCGCCTTCGCCACCCACGTACTCGACCTGACGACCGGCTCCCGAGAGACGGTGACCGACCTGACCTCGGCCTGCGCCGACTTCCTGCGCCGGGAGACCGCCGGGCGCGACGGCCTGCTGAACGTCTTCGTCCCCCATGCGACAGCAGGCGTAGCCATCCTGGAAACCGGCGCCGGCAGCGACGACGACCTCCTAGCCACCCTCCGCGACCTCCTCCCCCCAGACAACCGCTGGCACCACCGCCACGGCACCCCCGGCCACGGCCGAGACCACGTCCTCCCCGCTCTCATCGCCCCTCACGCGACGCTGCCGGTGATCGGTGGGGAACTGGCCCTGGGGACTTGGCAGTCGGTGTGTTTGGTGGACACGAATGTCGACAACCCCAACCGTCAGGTTCGACTGAGCTTCCTGGGTTGATCAGGATCACCTTGGGCGTGGCCGTCCGATCTCCGTACTCTGCGTCTTTGACCACGCAGGTCGCGGTGGCCATGGCGAGGAGCATGGGCAGGCCCCGGTCGAGCAACCCCGTGCGTCCGGCTTTGCGGGCGGTGGCCCGCTTGGCGTGGCCGGCGAGCAGCGAACGACGCGCAGGCGCGGTTCGCGGCGGCGCTGGGAACGAACGACGCCGCGCCGCGCGGCACGGGCCGGATCGAAGTCGACTCCCACAAGTCCCTGCCGGTCTTCGTCGGCATCGAGCGCGCCAGCCGGCTCCGCGCACACATGACTCCGAGCGCGGACGACCAGTGGCTGGAGTCCTGCTCCGCCTGCAACGCCCGCTGCGACTGGCTTCTGATCAACCACCGCCGCAACAACCAGTGGCTCGAACCGGAGACCACCCGCGCCGACTTCGACGCCCTGATCGCCGTACCCGATAGCACCGTTTACCCCAGTGTCGAGCAGGACCTCGTTGCGCTCGGCTTTGAGGGGGTCTTGGCGGGCGCCTACCTGGGCTGATCGGCGCTGAGGGCGCAAGACGAAGGGGGGCGGAGGGACTGGTCGAAACACGATCGGTTTTCCTCTGCCCTCGATCGCGCTCCATGAGGGCGAGTGGCCCTGGGTTCTGCCTGTGATGGGGCACGCGATGCGTACCCGCGTTCTCACTGGGCGCCCCCGATGCGCGTCGCCCGACCGCTGGGCAGGCGTAACGGGCTGGAGTGTGGCTCGGGCATGCTTCCGGTTCGTTCGGCAGATCATGGCGGAACTTCGCCCTCCCATATCCCTGGGGCATACGCGCTTGAAAACTTCCCGTCAGACAAATAAGTGGAGATAGCCGCAGTGTGGACCTCCGGATTCAACTGGTCCGCTTTGCTGGCTTGGCATGACATCTCTTCACATTCAGGCCGTAGTCGGATGATGGTGTTGCGCGCCCGTTCGGGCCGTTGTTGTATATGGCGCAGATCGAACGACCAAAGACCCTTGAAGGGAGAGGATGCTGCTTATGGCGACGATCAAGATAAATCCCGCTCGATACAGCCAGTTCGGTTCGGCGGAAGGTAGTGTATTCTGCTTGATCACGAACCAGGAGATCGTAGGCGAACTGGAGATCGTCAAGGAGGCTCCGTACGTCGAGTACCGGACCATCCTCATCGGGCAGGGTGACGACTTCGAGGCTATGCTCGCCGCCGGAACCATCCCTCAACAGTCACATTCCTTGGTCATCTCGCCTTACAGGTTCTTTGAGTCGCCTTCGGAAGAGGCTCTCGGCCCGAATCGCAAGCTGATGGGAATGGCCTGTAATTCCACCCCTGCCGATCTCGATATCATCCGCCACTTCATCGGCGTGATCGAGAAGACCTCGGCCAAGGAGCAGGGGGAGTTCAGTGACCGCTTCTTCGAGCTCGCCGAGTCCACCGAGCATCTGATCTACGTCGACGAGCGGCACGGCACGCGCGCCACCCTCGACCACCTCGCCGACGGCTTGATCTGGAACCAGCAGGCCGGCCCCCTTGAGTGGGGTGAGCAGCAGATTGTTCCCTCCGGCGAGATCAGTGTGCTACCGATGCAGATCGTCGAGTTCGACGAGAAGCTGCATCTTCCACTGGAAGGCAGCATCGCGTTCCGTGGGTACCCCATCCTGCATAGTGGTACACCGTCGTTCATCCGCAAGGACCAGGCCCGCCTTTCCGGGAAACTTGCCGGACTGGAACACGAAGCGGTTGTCTGCGATGTCAGTAAGGGGACGATCACCTCGCTGCGTCCTTTCCGCAAGGAAGGCGCGGAGGTCGCCAAAGTCTTCGAGGCCATGTTCGAGATCGACTCGCGGTACACGCTGGTCTGGGAGATCGGACACGCCCTCAATACCAGCCTGGACATTCTTCCGGGCAACCATGCCATGAACGAGGTGTACGGAGGCGAACGCGGCTGCCTGCATTGGGGGTTGGGCCTCACTCCCTTCACCCAGTATCACCTCGACATTATCTCGCCCGACACCACCGTTCACACCGAGAGCGGCGAAGTCGTCTTGGGCGACAAAGGCGGCGCTTCCAGCGTTCGCATGGCTGCCAGTAGCTGACCGGCCAATAGCGAATGGGGCGAGCGCAGAATCCAAAAAGAAGGGAGGTGACGGCCGTGAAGAAGACCATCAAGGTTCGCAAGAACAGCAACTACCTCGGCACCCTGCTGGGCTGAGTGGGGTAGCAGGGCCGCGATGTGAGTCCTGTTGTTTGTCGGATCGAGTCTCAGCGAGGAGGTGACAGTCGTGAAGAAGACCATCAAGGTTCGCAAGAACAGCAACTACCTCGGCACCCTGCTGGGCTGAGTGGGGTAGCAGGGCCGCGATGTGAGTCCTGTTGTTTGTCGGATCGAGTCTCAGCGAGGAGGTGACGGCCGTGAAGAAGACCATCAAGGTTCGCAAGAACAGCAACTACCTCGGCACCCTGCTGGGCTGAGTGGGGTAGCAGGGCCGCGATGTGAGTCCTGTTGTTTGTCGGATCGAGTCTCAGCGAGGAGGTGACGGCCGTGAAGAAGACCATCAAGGTTCGCAAGAACAGCAACTACCTCGGCACCCTGCTGGGCTGAGCCGTATAACAGGCCCGCTTCGCGCGACAGGCTTGAGACACATCGCGCCAGGTGAGCTGGCAAGTGAGGCGGGCCGAGGTGATAGCTCGGCCCGCCTTGCTGACACAACGATCTGGGAGTGTCACCGTGATTGTCGTCCATCCCGAGGTCTATCGCCAGTACGCGGCAGGCCGGAACCGATTCACACTCGTCCTGGAGCGGCGGTTCTCCGACTCCTTTCAGATCGAGCCCCCAAGCCGCTACGAAGCGTGGGACACGGTCACGGCCGAGCCGGGTCAGTCTCTGACGGACGTACTGCGCGTCAGCGTTCCGCAGGAGAGTGACGTTCTCGTCGTGGCGCACGATGATCGGCTGTTGACAGCGCCCGCCATAGAGGTGGGACCGCACCGCACCGTCGCCACCCTCCGCGCGGGTACCGGCCCTCTTGCCCTCGATCAACTGCGCGGCCTTGTCGGTACCCTGGAAAAGACCAACCCGCACGCCCTTGGACTGACCAGCACCGTACTCAGCGAGGCTTGTGCGGAAGCCGGTGGTCTGACCATCGAAGAGACCCTGACCGGGGCCGTGGCCAAGGTGACCTTCGCCGAGCCGACCTGGTCCCGCACGGACACCGGCGCCTTCACACCCGGCGCGGTGCAGTGCGCGCTCGCCGGCTCGCAGAGGCTGGATCTGGAGAGCGCCAGCACCAGCGTCGTCGGTCAAATCGCCGTGAAGGGCTGGTGCGTCGTACGTACCCGCGTCCCCGATACGGCGCGCTGCTCGGAGATCTTCGACAAACTCTCCGGGCTCTCCCACTACCCGCTCGTCCTGACGGTGGAGAACGGGATGGTGGCCGACATCAAGGCGACCGAGTCGGGCTCGGCGACCGCCGCCACGGCTCTGGCAGACCTCCTGTCCGAGGATCCGGGCCACGCCGTGGTCACCGGACTTGAGTTCGGCCTCAACCCGGACGCCCCGCGGATGCCCTTCAACTGTGAGGCCAACGCGGTGTCGACGGGCAGGGCTGTGGCCTCCGCGCACGTGCTGCTGGGTTCGCTGCCACGAACCGAGTTCCAACTCGTCCTCGACTGCTCCACCAGCTCCGTCATGGCCCTCGGCGGCACCACGCCCATAGCGGGGGTGGGCACCGCCACGGCCCCGGCTCCCCGCCGCCGGATGAACCGTGTCATCGCGGCCAACTGTGGCTGCCACTGACATGGCCACCCAGAGCACACCACTTTGGGAACTGCGCTTCCGCACCCCGCGCTACACCCTCCCCGCCTGGGCCAAGAGTTCGCCGGAGCGCTGTGTGCTCGTCAGCGACCGTACCGGCGAAGCCCAGGTCTACTGCTGGGACCGTTCGGTCGGCACGTTGCGGCAGGTCACCGATCGTCCCGCTGGCGTCCAGCACTGCGCCATCGAGGCGTCTGGCGAGGCCGTGTGGTGGTTCGCCGACACCGGTGGAGACGAACGAGGCCAGTGGATGCGGCAGCCGTTCGATGGAGGTCTCGACGAGCCCGCCGTACGTGGTCTGGGCGCGTACTGGAACGCGGGACTCGCCGTTGGTGTGCGCGGGCACATGCTGCTCGGTCACAGCACGGAGGACGGCACCGAAGTCTCCCTCGTTCTGCCTGGTGGTGAACCGCGCCGCCTCTACCGACACAGTGAACCCGCCCTCGCCGTCGACCTGTCCCGTGACCTCACTCTCGCCGTGATCGCGCACAGCGAGCGTGGTGATCTGTGGGAGCCGGGCGTGCGCGTCCTGACGGCGGATGGCCTTGCCGTAGCGGACCTCGATGGCGAGGCCGTCGGCTTCTCCCCGGTCCCCGGCGACAACCGGTTGCTCCTCCTGGCGCCGCGCGCGGACCGCTGGGAGCCTGTCATCCATGACCCAGGCTCGGGTGAGAGCGTCGACCTCAAGCTCGACCTGCCCGGTGACATCTCCGTCGAGTGGTTCCAGGACGCCACCTCGCTCCTCGTCGTCCACGACCACCAGGCCCACTCGCAGGCATTCCGGTACGACCTGTCCACCCGCGAACGGAATCCGCTGCACATCACCGGGGGCACCATCGAGCACGCTCGCACTCGGCCTGGCGGAGACGTGTGGTTCCAGTGGTCCGACTCGGCGCACCCGCCTCTCATCCGGGCGCTCAAGAGCGACCCGAAGTTTCCGGCCGCCAGCGGGCCACCAGCGAGTGCGCTCGTCCGCGACGTGTGGGTCGACGGCCCCGGCGGTCGCGTCCACGCCCTGTTGAGCGTGCCTCGGGCCGTTGCCGAGCCGCATCCGGCGGTGTTCCTGTTGCACGGCGGACCCGACGAGCACGACAGAGACGCCTTCGATCCCGAAGTCGCGGCCTGGGTGGACGAGGGGTTCGCCGTCGTACGCGTCAACTATCGCGGTTCGACAGGTTACGGGAGGGCATGGACCGACGCTTTGCGACGTCGGGTAGGCCACACCGAACTCGCGGACGTGAACGCGGTACGCCAATGGGCCATCGACCACGGGATCGTCGATCCCGACCGGCTCGTCCTGTCCGGCTGGTCCTGGGGCGGCTACCTGACCCTGTTGGCCCTCGGTGTCGGGCCGGACGACTGGACAGTCGGCCTAGCCGGCGCCCCGGTCGCCGACTGCGTCGCCGCCCACCACCAGGCCAAGGACGACATCAAGGCGCTCGACCGCAGCCTCTTCGGCGGTACACCAGAGGAAGTTCCCGAGCGCTACCGCGATTCCTCGCCCACCACGTATGCCGACGCCGTCCGCGCTCCGGTCTTCGTCTGCGTCGGCGTCAACGACGCGCGCTGCCCCGTCGACCAGGCCCGTGCCTACGCCGACCGTCTCGGAGCCCGCGGCCTGCCGGTCGAGTTCCACACCACGGACGAGGGCCATAGTCGGACGTCCGTGCGAGAACGGGTCGCGATCTTCAGTCGGCAGATCGAGTTCACTCGCACGCACATCCACGCCGCAAGGAGACGCCCATGACCGGCCTGTGCGCCCCCGGGGAAACACGTCGCCAGGAGATCGTCGTCCATCGCCCGCCACGGCGCCGCGACCTCCTACTGCGCTGGTAAGCACTCGCCTGGTACGCCGGTGGGGCATCGTCGTAGCGGAAGACTCCGTCCACCGCCCGACACGAGCCGGCACGATGGGCCGTGCCAGCGACGCCGGTGTCAACCGGCGCGCGGGCGAGGCGCCTGTCACCATCAAGGAATCCGGAGCCGTTTCCGGCGTCGTGCGGTGCGCGGAGATCGGTTGGCCGCCTGCCCGGCCGGTGACCTGTGCGGGACGAGTGCGCCGTGGGGCGCGCCCACAGGCCGGTCGGGCCGCGGGGAGGGAAACGCGGTGGCTACGAGCCTGAATCGTGGTGGTCCACGGAGGCGGCTCGGTGGCGGGCGCGGTGAGCTGCGGCACTCGCACGGTTTCCACATATTTGCGGGCTGCAGTAGCGGCGGGACTGGTTGCGGGAGACGTCCACGAACACCTCTTCGCAGCGGTTGCCGTCACAAACGTGCAGGCGGCTCATGCCGGTGGTGGTGATGACGCCGAGGAGGCCCATGGCGGCGTTCACGGCGTACTGATCGACAGGCGGGGCCTGGGGGGTGGCGACGTGCAGATGCCAGGGTTGACCGTCGTGGTTGGTGTAGTGCGGCACCGCGTGGTGATCGGCGAGGACCCGGTTGAGTAGGGCGACAGCGGCCTCCTCGGCAGGGGCGCAGAAGACCTCCCGTAGGGCCGTTCGCAGGGCGCGAGCCGTGTCGAGCTCCTTGCTGGTGAGCGCGTCCTTGAGGCGTATTCCGTGGGCGGTGAGCAGGTCCGCCAAGGCCGTGGTGTCGGGCATCTTCTCCACGGCGCGGACCACGTTATAGGTGTTCACCAAGTCCTCAGCCCAGGTCGCCGTATCCTCGGAGTAACTAGTAAACTTCATTATGGCTCCGTACTATCTGCTGCGTCGGTTCGTCTCGTCGAGATGGAGGGTCGATGGACTCCCAAGAGGCTTTACCTCCGCCCGCCGCCGCATCTGAAGGGTATTCTTCCCCGGAGGACTTCCAGGAAGAGTGGTTACGCGGACTGCGTATGGCCATCCCGCTGGCAATCGCAGTCTTCGGCTTCGCCGTCTCCTTCGGCGTCGTGGCCCGGTCCGTCGACATGGGGATCATGGCGCCCATAGCCATGTCCCTGACGACCTTTGCTGGTTCGGCCCAGTTCGCGGCAGCGTCCGTACTGGGCACGGGAGGGGGCATCGCCGCAGCGATCGTGGCCGCGGTCCTGCTCAACTCCCGCTACCTGCCGATCGGGATCAGTGTGGCGCCAGCCATGACGGGCAATGGAGTCAAGCGGTTCCTCTCCGCGCAACTGGTGGTGGACGAATCTTGGGCCGTAGGGCATCTAGGCGAGGGCCGCTACTCGCGCGGCCGGCTGCTGGGTGCAGGCGTCGTCGTCTACTGCGCCTGGGTGGGGGGTACGACGGTCGGTGTGCTGGGGGCGGAGTACGTCGGAGACCCGCTGCGTTTCGGATTGGACGTGGTGTCGCCCGTCCTCTTCCTTGCCCTGCTCAAGGGGCAGATCGCTGACCGACGCGCGCTTGTGTGCGCGATTCTCGGCGTCACCATCGCGCTGA
Source organism: Streptomyces sp. 796.1 (assembly GCF_047525675.1). Lineage (NCBI taxonomy): Bacteria > Bacillati > Actinomycetota > Actinomycetes > Kitasatosporales > Streptomycetaceae > Streptomyces > Streptomyces sp. 796.1. The sequence continues at coordinate 85,390 of NZ_JBLIWA010000005.1, forward strand.
CACTCACACCATTCGCATCACCGGGCGTGCCGTTGATCGCGTCCACGGTTGCCTGCCTCCTGGGACTGAGGAAGTCATGAGCGGAGTATGGCTGGCGGTGCTCCTCGTGGGCGCCGTGTCGATCGCGCTCAAGGCCGTCGGGCCGGTGTTGTTGGGTGGGCAGGAGCTGCCGGCCAGCATGCAGCGCGTGGTGGCCCTCATGGCACCGACACTGCTGGCAGCGCTGATCTCGACACAGATCTTCGCCGATGACCAGGCACTAACGGTCGACGCCCGGGTGGTAGGCCTGGCCGTGGGAGCGTTCGGGGTCTGGCGGAACTGGCCCACGTTGCTTGTGGTGTTCCTGGGAGCTGCTGCGGCGGCTGTGACCCGGCTGATCGTGGGATGAGAGGAGCTGTGGTCATGAGTGGAGAATCGACCGAAGAGTACGACGTATGGCCCACGGCGGCGCTGTGGGACGCGGGAATCCGGTTGGGGCGTCGGCTCAGACTCCCCCCGTTGCCCCTGCGGCCCGTGTCGCTGGGGATGAGGCTTGCTGGCCCCCTCTTTCGGGTCCGGCATACCGAAGGTGTCGTCTCGATCTTCGAGGGCTTGGACGCGGCGCGCGAGGGCGACGTGCTTTTCATCGACAACGAGGCCCGTGTGGACGAGGCGTGCGTGGGCGACCTAGTCGCCATCGAAGCGAGGTTGGCGGGAATGGCAGGCCTGGTGGTGTGGGGGTGCCATCGGGACACCGACGAACTGGCTGCCATCGGGCTGCCGGTGTTCAGCCTGGGGCCGTGCCCGTCCTCACCCACCCAGCACCCAGCCGTCGAGGACGCCGCGGAACAGCTCTTCCCGTTCGAGGCGGGTGACATCGCGGTGGGGGACTCCGACGGCCTTGTCGTCGTGCCTGCCAAGGCGTACTCGGAAGTGGTGGATGTCGCCCGGGTGATCGCGGAAGCCGAGCAGCGGCAAGCTGACGAGGCGCGTCGCGGGTTGAGCCTGCGCGAGCAGTTGGGCTGGGCGGAGTTCAAGAAGCGACGACAGGCTGACTCGTCGTACACCTTCCGCGCGCATCTGGCCCGAGAGGGCGGGGCCCTGGAGTAGGGGGTCGACGTCGTGTCAGGCGACGCCGGCCCACCAGTCGGGTCCGCGCTGGTGGTCCCCGGCGCGGGCCGGTCCGTACTGGCGGCAGGCCCGCCAGCGTCGTCAAAATAGACAGCTCAGGGTAAAATATTAGGTTTTGCTCATTCGTCAGGTAGGGCGCGTGTACTGCCCAACGGAGTGGCCCGGAGGCCGCCCCACCTGGTTGAGGCGAGACCACCAAGGTGCTCGTCAGGCTTCGGTAAGGCGATTCGAAAGGCTGAGGGCGGCTGTGGCGACCGCCAGGGCGGCGCACAGGCCGCGCACTTCGTAGAGCGTTGGGCGGATCGGGCTGGGCCGGTTGTCGGGTGCGCCGGGCCAGGAGGCGAGGTGGACTTCGGTGGTGGGCGGGCGCCGCAGGCGCGTAGGCCGAGATGGGCGGTGACGTCCCAACCTGTGGTGGAGCCTGGTTCCCAGCCGAGGCGGATGCGGCCACGGGGGAGCCTCGGGGTTTCGGCGGGTAGCCAGGTGACGTCGAGTGGCCCGTCGGGTTGGGCGGAGAGGCGCTGGGCCAGCGCGCCCTGTACGCCGTTCAGCATGGGCCGTATGGCGAGGGTGTGCAGCGGAAGGGGCCGCGGCGGGATGGGAGTTCCTCCGATGTCGTCAGGGTGGCTCAGTGCCAGCCGAGGGCGTTGCGGGGGAGCGGTTCGGTAGTGGGGTTGACCGGGGTGAGGGTGACCAGGTGCTGCATCGTGCGGTGGAGCTGGTGGCGCTCTCGTACGACCGGGGTGGGGTCGACCATGGCGGCGGCGGTCGTGGCGATCAGGTGGTCGGGTGTACGGGCGGAGAAGAGGACCTCCGCGCGGGTGCCCCAGCCGGGTGGCCCAGCCCAAAGCTCTACGGCCGCAGCGTCCGAGCGGGAGCGGTGGTTGTCGACGAGGATGCCCCGCGTCTGATGCGTCGTGGTGTGCTTAGGGGTTCATCTGACGGTGACGGGCCAGGTGTCTGGCTGGGTGATTGGTGATGGTGGCTTCCGCTCCTCAGGCGCGGAGTGCGGGCAGGCGTACTGCCAGTCCGAAGTTGGGTCAGGCGGGGTTGGTTCAGAGGCAAGGCGTTGTGCGCCGCCCGTGCTTCGATGGGGTCGACTGCTCGATCAGGTAGTGGATCACGGCTTTGACCCGATTAACTGACTGACAATCAGCCCTCTGGAGGCGGTGTCACTTGTGTGGATGCTCGACTGCGTCGTGGCGCGGCAGTGGGGTTCGGAGGCTGTGTGGGTGTGGGGGCGGGGGTGGCACGGCCGGGATCAGTATCGGGTCTTTCTTCTTCATTCGACCGCCTCCGCACTTGCTCCTGCCATTGCTTTTCCAAATCGAAAACTTCATCAGTGTCCGGAACTCCGAAACGTTCGGCCAGCACTCGACGTCGCTTCCATCTTGAGATGTGCTTGTCGAGGCTTACGCGCATTAAGGCTGCAGCTACGAAGTAGATGATCGACAGAACGTAAATGGCCTTGATGATGCCAGGAAACATTTCATTCCAGAAGATGCCACCCCGATCTCGCTCTTTGAGTGATGACCAATGAAGCAGTAGGCCGATCGACACGGCCAGCATTGTAGAGAGTGCAACCCACCACACAATGTGTCTTCTGTGGCGGGACTTCAGGAATTCGATTCGGTCTGCGTAATCCTGGATGCTGGATGCGTCACCCGAGTCCACTGTTCGACCGGCAGCGGATGCAGCGATGCTCCTCGCTATGTCCGCATGATGTAGCTCTTCGACATGGGCTTTGTCTTCGGTGTCCTTGCGTAGCGATGTGAAGAGTTCCACGAAGGATGCCAGTAAAAGAGTGGAGAACACTCCTAGAGTCGCAGCGGCGAATTCCTGCGACATTTCTGTCATCCATTGCTTAAAGGACCATGCGATCCCAGTCACCGCAGTCGCCGTCGTCAGGATTGCCCCGATGACGTCGGGTAGGATTCGGGCAATGTCGTCAAATTCCCCGATCGTGCTGGCCAGATTCATGTGCGAGATTTCATTCATCTGTTGCATTTCGGGTGTCATCCAAGTTTCCAACTCCCTTTTTAATCAGGATGGTTGGGGTGGTCAGACGAGTCTAGACTTGGTGCCGCTGTGAGCGCTGGCTAAAGGGAGAATCCAGGCTTCCCGCTCGGCGAGCGAGTGAAGGCGCGCGAAGTGGTCCTGTGCCTCCGGTTCGGAGCTGTACCGGCGCCTCGCTCGGCAGCGAGTTCGCGGCTGATCGTGATGGGCGACGGCGCCGACTGACTGCCAGGGCGGCGGTGCTCGCCTGCCCGGGGGGCGGCGGACGGCGGCGCCGGGGTGCCGCACCAACTACTACTGACCGCCGTGTGCGGCGGACCCGACCGGCGAGCCGGCCGACTGAGCCATCGGCCCCTCCCACGGCGGACTGACCACAAGAATCCATCTCATCTGCATCCGACGGTCGTTGCCGGCCTGCGCAGACGCGGCATCCAGAGGTGATGGGGACTCCGGCGGACCAGCTTCGCCCTCGTACGCTTTCGAGGCGGCACCGGCGGCAGGTCGCCCTGCCTCGACCCCGAAGCGTATAAGCAGGCGTAACACTGTCGAAGAGTGCATCAACTGCCACAAGTAGCAACGCCATCTTCCATGCCGTCACCGTACGGGTACGCACGGAGCCCCATCGGACGAGGAGTCGGTGAACGGCGGTCACCAGACAGACGACGTCGACCCGCCGATGCCGTAGAGATCCAAGACTGTGTGTCCCGTCGTGATCGAGCAGCCCTTGCGGCCAGAGCGTGAGCATTGCCTTGTTGCCGGGTGGGTCGCCTACGAGGCGGTCCGCGGCGCCAAGAAGGTGGGGGAGACTGCACCGCACCGGAGGTCTTCGTATCTCACCGTAATGCCCGGCTGGCCCGGCCCGGTCGAGCCGGGCCGGAAACTGAAGAGCGAAGCCGTCTGGCTCCGGCTCCGGCTTCGACGCCGTCTCCGCCGGTTCGCTGCCCCCACCGCGCGCTGACCAGGCACCTGCGCATACTGATCATCAATTCCCCAACAAAGGAGGCATCGTGGCCAAGGGTTACTGGGTCAGCGCCTACCGCACCATCGCGGACCCCGAGAAGCTGGCTGCCTACAACGAACTGGCCGCTCCGGCCGTCGCAGCCGGGGGCGGGCGGCTGCTCGCCATCGACGGCCGTGTCGTGGCACACGATGCCGGAATCGTCGAGCGCACCATCCTGATCGAGTTCGACAGCTTCGAGCAGGCGGTCGCCGCACACGCGAGTGATGCCTACCAGAAGGCGCTGGCCGCACTTGCTGACGGCGTCGAGCGCGACTTCCGCATCATCGAAGGTCTCGACGACTGACGATGGAGCCGGTACGGCCCAGGCCGTACGGTTCCCGGGTGCCGCTCGGGCCAACGGCCATGCCGCGTAAGGGTTAATACGCTCTTATGTGGCATGGCCGTTGCACAGGTTGTCGAGCGTTCGAAAGATGACCGCGGTGAACGACCCGCCTCGACGCGACGCCCTGCGACGCGATGCGCGGCCTGAGCCACCCTGCCCCACGCCCTACCCCCCCTCGCCATCTGGCCCGCACTGCCAATCGGAGTACACCACGGGGGTCTTCAGGGGGCTTCGCGCCCGAACACGTGCCAGGGGCCGTCCAGAGGGCTGACGAACCGGTTTCCTCGGGCCATGAGCACACTCATGGCAGCCGCCGACACCGGTCTGAAGATCGACTGGACGCGCATGCCCACCTACAACACCATCATGTCCCTCGCCGCCGGGGCCGGCCTGCTGCTGATCGTTGCCCTCGGGTTCCGGCTCGTCAACGGTCACCCCGTCGTCTCCGAGAGCTGGGCCCTGGCTTTCGGGGTGCTGGGAATCATCCTGTTCACCACCGGTCTCCACATGACCCTGACCTGGCCGCTCGCCGGGCAGGGCTTCCCCTTCGACAACATCATCTTCGGGGAACCCTCCCTCGCCTTCGGCGTCCTGCTGTTGGCCGCCTCCTTCTACCTCTGGAAGCGCGGAACCCAGTTCGACACCGAGCCCGACCGCGAGCGCACCGCCGCCGTCCTCACCGGGCCCATCTCCGTCTTCGTCTTCGGCCTGGGCCTCGCCTGCCTCGGGATCGCCGCCGCCGGGTGGAAGTACACCCTCTTCGCGGCCCCTCCGGAGGAGCCGATCTCCGGGGAGTTCGCCGATCACCCGATGCTGGAGGCGAGCTTCATGTCGGGCCTCTACGTCCTCGTCGGCGTCGGCGCCCTCGTCTTCCCCGCCCTGCTGCGCCGTCGTACCAAGGCCACCACCTGGATCGTTGGCGTCTGCTGGGCCCTCAGCGGGCTCGCGTTCCTCGCGTTCGGTGCGCTCAACTACTTCACGCACATCGGGCTCATCGTCAACACGATGTAGTTGACGGCGCGGGGCGCCTACCCCGCCCGCCCGCTGGGTGGGGGCGGAGCGGGCAGGGGCGGTTGATCGGTATGCGGGGCAGGGGGTGGTGGGCAGGGCCTCGGGGGTGGCGGGGCTGAGGAACGGACACGGCCCGTCCCGCGGCGGAGGCTGGTGCCCGGCCAAGGCCGCTCGCTGGCCCGCGATGCCTTCGCCCAGCCGCCCCACGACCCGCCAAAACCGACGTCAACACCCTTTTCCCTTACGCGGGCATGACGGCCATAAAGCGGTACCAGGGAAGTTGAAGAGGCATGAGCGGGACGAAGGAGATGGCGTAGACGCGAGCGTCAGGGCCGCGGAGTCGGCGCGTTGTTTCGGCCGCTGGATAGGAGAGGGAAGGCAGGTTCGGGGAGTTCCACAGGCGTCGGCCTGCTGCCGTCGAGAGTATGGATTGGGTGACGGCCTGCATGCGCGTGTCGTCTTTCCATTGCGCGTCGTGCAGGCGGAGTTGGGCCATCATCGGTAGGGCCCAGTCCGATTCCCAGCGGATTAGGCTTTTGGGGGCTTCGGGGTTGGTCAGGGCCCATTCCATGACGTTGGTGCCTTCCCGGAGCCAGGGGAAGAGGCGGGTGATCGCGCGGTTGTGTGCGAGTACGTCCCAGCGGTAGTCGCAGAGGTACGCGCCCCAGGGTTCTAGGCCCTCGACGAAGGTGCGGATACGGGGCGGTATCGGATTATTGCTGGTGGGGGCCATGATCTCGTCGGGGAGGTCCTGTGCGCCGATGAGGCGGTAGAGGACGAGCCATTCCTCCTCGCTCAGGCCCAGAGCGCTTCTGATCTTGGTCAGGAGGGCGTTCGAGTGCCGGCCCGAGTTTCCGTTCTCCAGCGCGCGGTACCAGCGGCCGGAGACGCCGCAGAGTTCGGCGGCCTGGTCCGTGGAGAGGCCGTTGCGTTCGCGGGCGGCGCGGAGCACACGCGTGATCATGTTCGGGGTTCCAGGTCGAGCATTCATGGCAGAAGACAATGGAGAGATCGTGAATTGGGTCACACCCCGGACGTGTCCCAAATCGCAAGCGCTCGCTCGCGCCTTTCCTTCTGTGACGGCATTGGCTGGCGGAATTATACGGCGCTTGTGTGATCGGCCCGTGCGGCGTGGAACCGCTGTTCCCCGTCGCGTAAAGAGCGGGTCGGAATGCTCGCGGTAGGGGTCTCATACCGCAGCGGTTTGTCCAGGGTGACGAGGGGGTCGGTCGGGTTCGCCCGTAGGCGGTGCAGGGCTTTTGGGTGCTGGAGGGGCGCCAGGCCGGTGACCAGGTAGCCGGTGTGGCCAGGGGAGCCGGTGGCCACCGGCTGCACGGGGCAGGCGGAGCGCAGCGCCGCGTACGTGGGATATGGGATAGGGGTCCCGCAGGAAGCCTGGGGCATCAGCCGGGGTCGGGCACCTTCAGTGTTCTACGGGTTCCGGCCGCCGCGTGCCGGCCTCGCGTGCCGGATGGGCGGCGTAGGCGGCGGCCACCAGGAGCAGCCACTCCGGGTCCGCGCGGCGATCCGTACGGGGGCCGGCCGCCGGGAGGGGCGGGGCGACCTCGTCGGGGAGCGCGCCGGCGTCGCGGGCGGTCAGGGCCGCGTACACGACGGCCGCCTCTACCCCGGCGTTCCCCACCTCACTCGTGGTGTCGAAGATCCGCAGGGCGGCTTCCTGGACCGTGCGTGATCGGTACGGCCGGAGCGCGCGGATGCCATCGCTGATCTCGGTGACCCGCCGTTGGAGCAGGAGGTGCGAGTCGTGGTCGGCCGGGCGCGGGGGCGGCAGGTCGGTCTCGGGAACCGCGCCGGTCACATCGCGCCACAGGGCGCCGAGCGCCTCGTAGGACCGCGACTCCCAGCGCCGGCGCCGGAGTTGACCGATGGGGTACGCGATGGCGGGCAACACGAGCCCGAGGCAGAACAGCAGGTCGGCCGGCGCCGGCGACGTCACACCGGAGACGCACGACGCGGCCACGGGCGACGAACACGTCGAGCTCTCGGGCGCGAGACGGACACCCAGGTCGGGCGAGACCAGGGCCGTCAGCCTGTACGCCACGTAGACCAGCGCGAGGACACAGCCTGCTGCTGCCGTGCGTAGCCCCATCCGTACGCTGACACGCCGATTCGACCGCGCCTGACGCATGGCTTGGAGGAGGAAGTCGCCTGCGGTGAGGCCGAGTTGGGAGGCGAAGAGGAGCGTGTACGGGGCGTGTGCCCGGGCTGGGCCGTGCGACATCTGTGCGTAGCCGAAGAGCGCGGCCATCGCGCAGACGGTCACGGCGAGGAGTGCGAGGCGCGGCCGAATGTGCCGCCGGGCTGGGACCGTCCCCAGGTTGCACTGGAGCGCGAGAGCCACGAGCGCGGTGGCAGTGGTCAGCGAGGCGCAGTCGTGCAGGAACCGGGCGAGGTGCGGTACGAGGGCTTCGCCGGCGCTCTCACCCAGCGGTGCGTGGCAGGCGAAGACCAGCGCCAAGGAGCCGAGGAGGGCGCCCATGGCCCAGGCGCCGGTCGGCCGGGGAGCGCGCCGGCCGATGTACCAGTAGAGGGCAGCCGCCGCGAGCAGACCCGCCATGCCGAGGAATGCGACGTTCATCGCGAACGGGATGGACCTCTCTCGAAGGGCTGGGCGAATGGCGTGCCCCAGCTATCCGTTCCCCTCTCCAGTTGGCGGGAGAGGGGTGTGCGTGCGCAGGAGATGCGGAGGCGGGTGGCCGTGGCTTGCGCCAGCATCTCCGCCGCGCGTTCGTCGGCTGATGGATAACCCGTGAGTCCTGACAGGCGCGTCACCGGTGAGGGCGGGCGGAACGGTGACGGGCACAGGCACGACACCAACCTCCCGCTTCGGCTACGCCTCACCCTTTTGTTGTGGGCGACAGTCGGGAGGATGCCAAAGGTGGGTGGAAACCTCACGCTCGGTGGAACTCGGAGTTCCAGGGACGCTCCCGTACCGCCGCCGCGGACCCCCGAGAGCCCTCCCGGGCCGGGGTGGCCTGGGAGGGCTCTCGGGCAGTGGTGGCGCGGGTGATGCGTCGGGTGGACGGTTACCGCGCCGAGTGGCCGAAGCGGTCGCCGACCGGCGGGAGACCGCCCGTACCGGGTTGGTAGGTGGTCACCTGGGCGACCGTGCCGCCTGCGATCGCATTGGACATCGGCAGGGCGTGCAGCGAGCCGTAGGGGGAGGGGCCGTACGGCATGCCGACGTACAGCTTCGTTCCGGTGAAGTGGATGTTGTGGCCCACGTACTGGTCGGCCCCGGGGGAGCCGGGTATGCCGGCGCTGCCCGGTGCGATCCACAGGTCGGAGTCGCCAGGCGCGCTCAGCAGGGAGAACGTCTGGACCGCGCCCGCGTCGGGGGCGCTGCCGATGTCCTCGCCGGAGACACCCACGGCGATCCGCAGGGTGGCCGCGGTGCTCTGTGCGCGCGGTGCGGTGTTCACGACGGCGATCTGGTCGCCGAAGTGGTCGCCGGGTTCGCTGGCGCCCGAGACGCCGTCCTCGTTGGTTCCCTGCCAGAAGCTGTTGAGCTGGCTGTAGGCGCCGGTGGCGGTGATGCGGACGGCGATGACGCGGCCGGTCTCGGCCCGGTTGACGTTGTCCACGCTCAGCCCCTCACCCGGCGAGCCGATCGCGAGGACCGACTCGGTCGCGGTCGCGGGGCCCGCCGTGGTGAAGTCGACCATGGCCAGCGTGGCGCCGAACTTGTCGCCCGCTTCGGAGCCGCCGCTGAGCGCGTCGGAGTCCTGTGTGATGCCGGCCAGCGGAGTGGGGACGCCGTCGGTGCCCACCGTGTGCCCGAAGGTCCACACGCTGCCCGCGCCGGCCTGCCCGCCGACGGTCTCGGCTGGCGCGCCGACGGCGAGGTGGCTGCCGTCGGCGGCGACGCTGGTGCCGAATCCGTCGCCGGCCTCGTCACCGCCGGGGACGTTGGGGCTGTTCTGGGTGACGGACGTGTTCGTCTTGCCCCGCAGATAGAAGACCATGCCGGCCTTGGCGAGGCTGCCGGAGTTCTGCCCGGGCACGCCGATCAGCAGGTACGGCTCGCCCGCGGAGGTGCGGCCGGCGGCGACCGCGTGCCCCATGCGGTCGCCGGACTGCGAGGCCGCGGCGGCGAGCGCCCCGGCGCCGGTGCCCTGTTCCAGGTGCAGGGTGGCGGCCCCGGTCCCGATGCCGCCCCGCGCGCCGTGGAGCACGTCGACCACGCCGGCGTCGACGGCGCTGCCGAGGTCTTCGGCGGGAACGCCGACCACCAGGTCGGTGCAACCGTCCTCGTTGTGGTCGACGGTGTCGATCACCTCGCCGAACCAGTCGTCAGATTCCGAGTCACCCGGCACCCAGTCGAGGTCCTGGGTGATCTCGGCCGTGCCCTTGCCGTCGCCGTACACCACCCGGATCACGCCCGCCGATGCCTTGCCGCCGACGGTCGCCTTGGGGTCGCCGATCGCGATGTCCTGGGCTCCGTCGCAGTTGAAGTCGGTGATGGGGGTGGCGACGACCTTCGACTCCACCCAGGAAGCCAGGTCGTCGACGCGGGTGACGACTCCGCCGGTACGGGTCTCGGTCGAGGCGATGCCGAAGCAACCCCCTTGGTATGAGCGGCTGCTGAGGGCCACCAGTTGGTGGCTGCCGTTGACTGTGCGCACCACCGGGCCGCCCGCGTCACCCATGCATGCAGCCGCGCCGTCCTTGCCCGTGTAGGTGGCGGAGGTGGCGGTGGGTGCGTCCACGGCGAGCGCGCCGGTGTGCAGCTTCACCGGCGCCCAGTCGGTGGCCGTACGGCCGTAACCGGCGAACCGCAACTCCTCACCCGCGGCGGGGGCGGTGCTGGCCAGCGAGATCGGAGTGACCTCGGTGACGGGCCGGGACAGCCGGGCCAGAACCAGGTCGCGGTCGGTGCGCGGCACCAGTTCCACGACGTCGCGAACCGCTCCCTGGTTGGTGCCCAGGTCGGTGCGGCCGATGGTTGCGGTCGTTTTCAGTCGTGGTTTGCCGGGCGGGACGGCGAGGCTCTGTGCGGGTGCTTCGGCGAAACAACTGGCCGCGCTCAGCAGCCAGTCCCGGTCCACCAGGACGGCGGAGCAGCCACGCATGGCGTCACCCACGACCACCTGCGCGGTGTAGGTGTAACCGTTGGTGGAGTCGGGAGTTCCGGTGACGGCGTACGTGGACGCGGGAGTCACCGCGAGCGAGCCCGTGAGCAGCGCCGCGGTCACCGCGAATCGGGCGACGGGTCTGCTGTGCCGGGCGGCCCCGGAGCGCTCGGGGCGCGGGGTGGTGGGCATGATGCGGCCTCCGGTCACTTGCTCGTACGGATCTCGACCAGGACGAATTCACGGGTCTGTGGGTCGGTGGCTTCGCCGACCGGAGTCCAGGTGTCCTTGGGCACCTCGACTTCCTGCGAGGCGTTCTCCGCCGCGGTGAGGGTGACGTCGGCGGTGTGCACTGCCGAGCCCTTGACGGCGAACACCGAGGGAATCTCCAGGGAGAGGTAGCCCGTGGTGCCCACGGTGCGGAAGCAGACCCGGTCCTTGGACCGCGACCACACCTCAAGGAGTCCGGTGGCCGAGTCGCAGGTGGCCAGGGTGATGTGGCCGTCACCGCGCTTGAGGACGATGCCCGTCTCTTCCTTGATCTTGTCGGCGTTCGGGTAGAGATAGTCCTCGACCGCGTAGCCGGGCTGGTCATCGGCCACCGTCACGGTGGCGTGTGGTGGGTTGGACGCGCTGTCGTGCGGGATGGCGTTGGTGGCGGCCACGAGCGCGGTGACGCACGCCGCTACGGCCACACAGACGCCGGCTGTCCGCCGGGCCAGCTTCATGGAGTCTCCCTCTGGGTCCAGACGATCGGGTGGACGTGGCACGCGTGCCCGTCCCGAGCAGGCGGTGCACCGGCACGCGAACGCTCGGCCATGGCGGCGCGGGGCAAGGCACCCGCGTCGCTCCCGGGGCGGCTGCACGGCTGCATCGACGAGAGCCCGACGACACAACTGCCGTTAAACGTCCGGAAGTTCATGGCTCCACGGCGTACCGACAGCTAGCAGCAGAGTCGGGGGGAGTCTAGGATCACACTCGCGAAATTGTCATGCCTTCGATCAATTTGTGTGCAGTCCGCAGGTGCGCGCGAGGCCCACGGGGCAGTTCGTTCGGCGGAGCGTCGCCGGCTGCGTCGCCACCGGACGACGACAACGGAGGGACATTTTGGACGTCACGTTCTGGAGTAGACGCCGCGTTCTCGGTGCCATAGCGGCCACTGCAACCGCCACTGCGACCTCAAGTCTCGTACTGAGCAACACAGTTGCCTGGGCCGATCCGCCGCCGGACGACGACAGCGACCCCTTCGCCCTGCCCGACACCGACCGGGCGAAGGTCATCAAGGAGTGGATGGTGGGCGGCAAGGCCGTCCACGCCGCCGCGGAAGTGGCACTGACCGGCTCCGACGCCGACGTCCAGGACTTCCTGGCCACCGGGCTCGCCCAGGCCACTGCCGAGGACAACCGGGTCGCCGTCATGACGTCCCTCGCCGCAGGCGGGAAGGGCACCCGGCGCGAGGCGACCGCCGCGCTGAACGGTGGCGACCCCGCCATCGCCGCGTATCTGGGCGGCGGCTTCAAGTCCGCGATCGTCGAGGACCTCCAGGTCGCCACCGCGGCCGTGATGTCCACCGGAGGCAGGGCCGTCAACCGGGACGGCGGCACCGCCCTGGAGGCGGGCACCCAACAGGCGCTGGAAACCTTCCTCACCGACGGGCAGTACACCGCGCGCCTCCAGGACCTACGGGTGGAGGTGTCCACCCTGATGGTGAAGGCGGGCCCCGAGGTGCAGAAGTACGCCTCCCGGGCCCTGTCGGGTGGCGCGGCCGACGTCGAGTGGTTCCTCGACACCGGCCAGCACATCGCCCGCGCCCGTGACCAGGAAGCCGCGACGATCGAAGAGCTGGTCGCAGTCGTCGAGCGCGAGGGCAGGAAGGCCGACGCGAAGACCAAACAGGCGGAAGAGGCCGCGGCGCGCGCCGTGGACGCCGCCGCGAAGGCCAGAGAGGCGGCGGAGAAGGCCGCGGCCGAGGCCCAGGCCGCCCAGGACGACGTGGTGAAGTCAGGGAAGGCGGCCCGTAAGGCGGCCGAATCCGCGAAGGGCGCAGCCGACTCGGCCCGCGCCGCCATCTTCGCCTCCCACGCAGCCGTTCAGGCGTCCCGCCGCGCCGCCTACGCCGCCACTGCCGCGAGCCAGGCCGCTGCCACCGCGGGTTCCGCCGCGGCCCGCGCGTACCACGCCGCCATCGCCGCATCGAAGGACGCGTCCCAGGCGTCCGCCGCCAAGAACGCCGCCGTCGCCGCCCGCAACGCCGCTGCGAAGGCCCGCAGCGCGGCCAAGGCCGCCGACCACGCCGCGACTGCCTCGGCGCAGGCCGCGAACGCCGGGTCCGCCGCGGCCTCGGCAGCGCGCAACGCTGCGGCTGCCGCGAACGCCTCCGCTACCGCAGCCGCCGCCGCTGGCCGGGCCCAGGCCGCGGCTGCCGAGGCCAAGCGACAGGCGCAGATCGCGAACAGCAACGCCCGGATCGCGACCAACGCGGCGGGAACGGCCCAGGCGCTGGCCAACACGGCGGCCACCGCCGCCCGTACCGCACGCGACGCCGCCAACAGTGCTGCCGGCCATGCGGAGAAGGCCGCTGACGCCGCCGAGTGGGCCGCCACCTACGCCGGTCAGGCCATCGAGTACGCGAAGAAGTCGACCGAGTTCGCCAACGAGGCGACCAAGGCCGCCAATGTCGCCATCGATGCCGTCAACCGAGCGGTCGAAGTGGAGAAGCAGGCACGCGAGGCGGAGTGGCAGCGGCTGGACGAGGACGCGGAGCAGGCCGTCGAGGAAGCTCGGCTACTCGCGTCGTTGGAGAAGCAGCAGAAGGCCGACGCCGCTGACCGGCGGACCCAGGCCCAGCGCCTGGACCAGGCGACGAAGGACCTGATCGCGCAGGCCGAGGCGGCGCTGCGGGGTGGCGATACGGCGGGTGCCACTGCCCTCGGGCGCCAGGCCGCCGTCGCCCTGATGAACTCAGAAGGCACGTGGTCGCGCGAGGCAGCCACGTTCGCGCTGGCCGGCGCGGACGCCGACCTGCACGCCTGGATCGAAGCCGACCGGCAGTTCGCCCAGCACCAGGACGACCGGGAAAGCACCCTCTACCTCGCCCAGGTCGCCTCCCCCAATGTCGCCGACGCCGCGACGTCGGCGCTGGAGAGCGACGACGCGGCTACGGTCACGGCCTTCCTCAGCACCGGCGCGATAGAAGCCGCCGCCATGGACAACCGCGTCCTGACCGCCTCCCTGCTGGCCAACGACCCCGGCAGCGCGGTGAAGAAGGCAGCCAGTAGCGCCCTGGACGCCGGCACGGCGCGGGCCCTGTACGACTTCTTGACCACCGAGTACGACGTCGCGCTGCGCGAGGACGATGCGGTGGCCACCGCCGCGATCCTCGCCACGGCAGGTCCCTATACGAAGGCGCACGCCCGGGCCGCGCTGGAGGGCCCGGTGTGGATGCGGCGCAACTTCGTCGCCTCGGTGCAGTACAAGACCGCCCAACTCGACCAGGACTCCGCCAGCCACATCGCCGCGATGCAGGGCGCGATCGCCGCCGCCGCGAAGATCGCCCACAAGGCGCAGGAGGACGCCGCGCGGGCGCAGGAGGCGGCGGCCAAGGCCCGTAACGCCGCTGCCGAGGCGCAGGAGTGGGCGGACAAGGCGCAGAAGTCGGCTGCTCAGGCGGTCCAGTTCGCGCGGCAGGCGGATGCCCATGCGGACGCCGCCGAGCAGTCGGCCAAGGAGGCACAGGCGTCGGCCGACCGGGCGAAGAAGGCGGCGGCCACCGCCCGCCAGGCCGCCCGCTCGGCCAACTACTCCGCCAACCGTGCGGTGGACGCCGCCGACCGTGCGGCTGCGTCCGCCGACTGGGCCCAGGCGTCGGCCACGTCCGCCCGGGCGTCGGCGATCCAGGCAGGCCAGGACGCGAAGACCGCGGCAGCCGCAGCGAGCCAGGCGCACCGGATCGCCGTGGCGAAGCGGCAGGCCGAGGTTGCGGCTGCGGCCAGGAGGGCGGCCGAGGCGGCCCGCAAGGCCATGCAATCCGGTACGAACCCTGCTGACACGCCCGACAACGACGATGTCAAGGGTGGCCTGCCCTGGTGGAAGGAGGGCGCTCGGTGGTTGGCCAAATGGACCAGGAGAGGCAGTATTGCAACCTCACTGGTCTCCGGCGGTTGTGGCCTTCTCGGCACGCTGGCTCTCATGGGCGGGGCCACCGCACCTGCGGCGCCGGTGCTTGGCCAGTTCGCCATCTTTTTCGGGAACATGTCGATCGGGCTGTCTGGTCTCAACGTCGTGTTCACCGCGATCGGTTACGGATGGGGTAGCGAACTCAAGAAGTCGCTGTATCGCTTCAGCCTCAGCGTGATCACCTTCGGTCAGGGCCCCGCGGTCAAGGCCGTCTTCAACCCCATTACCTTGGGGACGATTGCGTCAACTACGCGTGACCTCTTCTCACCGATCACCAGTGTGTTGGGAGGCTGGTGACCTACCTCGCAGACCTCGCACCCTCATGACGGGGGTGAGGCGTGAGGTTGGGTGTGCCGACCGTCCAACAGGTGGAGTCGGACGGTCGGCATCCCCGTGCAGGGCCACGACGTTCAGGCCCGCCCGCTCCGGCCGGGAATTCCGGTGCGCTTACCCGCGTACGGGGGCGAGGCAAGCCCGGCCCGTCAGGCGTTGAAAACCACCTCGGAGCGGTCGCGGTTTTCGTGCAGGTCCCAGTAGAGCGGGGCGATCTGTTCGGGCGTGGCCTTCGGGCCGTCTGTCGGGCCGTTCTCGCCTATCCAGACGTTGATCGCCACATGGGCCGCGTGCACGCCGCTGCCCGCCAGTTCGTTGTTGAGGTTGATCACCCAGTTACGCAGGGCCGCCTGGGCCGCGTTGGCGTTGCCGAACATCGGCACCGGGTCCACGGAGCCCCCGCCGGTGGTGAACAGCAGGGTTCCGGCGCCCGCCGCGCGCATCGCGGGCAGGACCGTCCGGGCTGCCGCGACGGCGCCGTACAAGGCGTACTCGATGACGGGTTGCAGGTTGTCCACCGTGACCTCCGACGGAGTGGCCAGGGTGAGGCCCGGCACGGGGGAGTGCGGGGCCGGCGAATACTCCAGTACGTCGATGCCGCCGAAGTGGGCCCCGGCCGCGGCCAGGGCGTCGGCCAGGGCGGCGCGGTCCAGGATGTCGGCGGGGAACGCGGCGGCCCTGATGCCTTCCTGGCCGAGCTCGGCGACCAACGTCTCCAGCTTCTCCCGGGTACGGGCGATCAGGGCGACGTCGAAGCCGCGGCTGCCGAAGGTGCGGGCGATGGTCAGGCCCAGGCCGGGGCCGGCGCCGACGATGGCGAGAGTGGGCACGGTGAGACCTCTTCTGTGCTGTGGCCGCCGGGGCGTGCCGGGGCCCTGCCCCGCTGGCGTGCCGATCGGGTGTGTGGGTCGGGCGTGGGTGTGTACGTGAGGTGTGGGTGTGTCGGTCGCCGAGGAGGTGAACGGTGGTTCGGTCGGCGAACTGCCGTGTCCTGTGAGCGACTTGGGGCGCCCGTCGGCGTCGGCGTTGGCCACCTTCGGTGGTGGTGGGGGCCGGGGGGCCGCGGGTTGGGTGGGAGTTCTCGGTCTGGACGCCCAGGTCCTGGCCGGGAGGGACACCCTGGGCCGCGGTCCTGCCTTCGCCGGTTCGGTACCGCCACTATGGGCCAGGATGAAAGGCGATACAAAAGGCACATCGGTGTGCGCGACGGAGGGGGACGGGTGCCATGCAGGACAGTGCTGGTATCGAGATGGCGGCTTCGGCCGGGCCGTGCGCGAACGTCCCCGTGGAGCACATGGACTTCGTCCGACAGGTGCTCGACCGGGTGGGTGACAAGTGGAGCATGTTGGTCATCGCCGTCCTGGAGGGCGGCCCGGTGCGGTACACGGACTTGCAGCGGCAGGTCCCGGGCATCTCCCAGCGCATGTTGACCCGCACCCTGCGCCAACTCGCGGAGGACGGGTTGGTCACCCGTACCGCCCACGCCGAGGTGCCGCCGCGCGTCGAGTACGCGCTCACCCCGCTCGCCAGTGGACTGATCGACGTCGTCACGCAGTTGATCGGGTGGGCCGTCGAGCACCATGACGAGGTCCGGGCCAACCGTTCCCGCGCCGCCGCCACCGGGCCCTCCACGTAGCGGAGTTGAGGGCGGCGCGCCTCCGCGCGCCGGAGTGCCGGAGTGCCGGAGTGCCGGAGCGGCGGGGGGCGGGGCGGGGACGTCTGAGGGGACGCGGACGTCGCCGGGTTGTGTTCGATTCGCCGTGGGAGTGGATCGGCGCGCGGTGGGTTTCCTCGACGTGATGTACGTACATCAATGTGCCTTTTGTAAGGCCCCGGTTACCTCCCTACGGTGAGGCCACGCACTATTCGTAACCAAGCGAGGAGTGGCATGCCGATCCAACGTCTCAACCACGCCGTGCTCTACGTCCGCGACGTCGAACGCAGCGTCGCCTTCTACTCCGACCTCTTGAACTTCCGTCTCGATCACCGCCTCCACGCGGACGGCGACGTGCCCGAGGCCGCGTTCCTCCAGGCCGAGGGCTCGACCAACGACCACGACCTGGCCCTGATGCAGATCGAAGGTCCGGTCTCCCCGCCGGGGCCTGGGCGACGCCCCGGGCTGGCGCACCTGGCGTGGGAGGTGGACACCCTGGCCGAGCTCCGGCGCATTCGCGGCAGGCTGCTGCGGTGGGGTGGGTTGACCCGGGAACTCGACCACGGCACCACCAAGTCGCTGTACGCGAACGACCCGGACGGCCTGCCGTTCGAAGTGTGCTGGGTGGTGCCCGCCGACCGGGTCGGCGGGGTGGCCCGCGAGGCCCTGGCGCCGCTCGACCTGGATGCGGTCATCGCGCAGTTCGGTGCGGACCTCCCTGGCGGGATCGGGATATCGGTTCCGGCCCACCACTGAACTGGCAGGTGCCGTTCCTCTCCGGCGATCCGCCGCCCCGACCTGCCGGGGCCCCTCGATGTCGTACGGGCCTGCCGGCACCTTGAGGCCCGTACGACGGTGACGGTGCCCACCCACAGGCCCTCCGCCTGCTGGCTCTCCACCCACAGGCCCCACGGGCCACCCACAGCCCATCCGCCAGGGTCGCCGCACGCTCTCTCGAATACCCCCCTGGGTATATCTGTTACCGTGGATTGACATACCCCGGGGGGTAAATTTCGCAAGGGAGAGCAAGCCGTGTTCCACATCCACGTCCTGGAAACCGAAGGTCTGGGCAACCGCAGCTACCTGGCGGGTGGCGGCCGGGCGGCGGTGGTGGTGGACCCGCCGCGGGACGTCGACCGGGTGATCGCCGCTGCCGCCCGGCGCGGGGTGCGGATCGTGGCGGTGGCGGAGACCCACGTACACAACGACTACGTCACCGGCGGGCTTGAGCTGGCCCGGCTGACCGGCGCCCGCTACCTGGTGCCCGCCGGGGCCCTCGTGGACTATGCCCGGGTCGCCGTGGCCGACGGCGACGTCGAGGAGATCGAGGCGGGGCTCGGGCTCCGTGCCGTGGCCACGCCCGGGCACACGCCGCACCACACCTCGTACGTACTGGAGGAGGACGGCCGGGCGGTCGCCGCGTTCACCGGCGGTTCGCTGCTGCTCGGCGGCGTGGGCCGGCCGGACCTGGTCGAGCCGCGGCTGACCGATCGACTGGCCCGCGCCCAGCACGCTTCCGTGCGCCGGCTGGCCACCGAGTTGGACGACGAGGTGGCCGTGCTGCCCACGCACGGGTTCGGCAGCTTCTGTTCCGCCGGCCAGAGCGGTGGCGGGCATGCCACGATCGGGGCGGCGAAGGCGACCAACCCTGCGCTGCTGAAGGACGTGGAGACGTTCGTCGCCGAACTGCTGGCAGGGTTGGACGACGTGCCGGCCTACTACGCGCACATGGGCCCGGCCAACTCCGCAGGACCCGCGCCGATGGACCTGACGGCGCCGGAGCGGGCGGACGCCATCGAGATCGCCCGCCGCCTGGCTGCCGGTGAGTGGGTCATTGACCTGCGCGATCGCCGGGCGTACGCGCAGGGACACGTCGCGGGCTCGTTGAACATCGAGGTGGCGGGACAGTTGGCCACCTACCTGGCGTGGCTGATCCCGTGGGGCAAGCCGGTCACCCTGCTCGCCGAGACCGCCGACGAGATCACCCGGGCGCAGCGCGAACTGGCCCGGGTGGGCATCGACCGCCCGGCCGCGGCGGCCGTCGGCTCACCCGCCGACTGGGCCGGCGACGGGGTGCCGCTCGCCAGCTTCCCGAGGGCCACCTTCGCCGACCTGGCCGCTGCCCGCGAGCGCGGTGCGGAACCGGTCGTACTGGACGTCCGGCGGGAGGCCGAGCGGTCGCAGGGTTGGATCGAGGGCAGCGTGCACGTCCCTGTCCACCAGGTGCATCAGCGGCTGGACGAGGTGCCTGCGGGCACGGTGTGGGTGCACTGCGCGGGCGGTATGCGCGCCGCGATCGCGGCATCCGCCCTGGACGCGGCCGGACGCGAGGTCGTCGCCGTCGACGACGGCTACGCCGCAGCCGCCGCAGCCGGCCTCACCCTCGTCACCCCCGCACAGCACTGACCACGCCCCACCCGCGCCGGCCACCCGCAAGGGCCCGGGCCCGGGTGGCCGGCGCCAGAGGAAGCACCATGTTCTCGCCGTTGAGCGGCCCTGCCCGCATGACTCCCGCAAGGGGCGGACGACTGACTCCCTCAGGGGGTGGCCGACAGACTCCCGTACGGAGCTCCCACCCGGCTTCCGTACGGGGTGACGGACCCGCCTGCGTACGGGGTGGCCGCACGGCTCCCGTACAGGGCGGTCGGGCGGCAGGTGGCGTCGGATGACCGCGCTCCTGTTCGCCCTCCTCGCCGGGGCCCTCGTCGGTCTCGCGCTGGGCTCGCTCGGCGCCGGCGGCAGCATCCTGGCCGTGCCCGCCCTGATCTACCTGCTCGGGTTCAGCCCGCCCGAGGCCACCACCGCCAGCCTGATCATCGTCATCGTCACCTCGCTGACCGCCCTGGTGGCGCACGCCTGGGCGGGGGCGGTGCGCTGGCGGGCCGGCCTGTCGTTCGCCGCTGCCGGGCTGCTGCCCGCGGCCGTGGCCGGCTCGTTGTCCGTACGGGTTCCCGCCACGGTGCTCACCCTGTGCTTCGCCGCGGTGGCGGTGGCCGCGGGCCTACGGATGCTGCGCCGTCGCACGCCCGTGGAGCGGGCGGCGGTGTCGATGCCCCGCGCGGCCGGGGCCGGGGCCGCACTCGGCGCGGTGACCGGCTTCCTCGGGGTCGGCGGCGGTTTCCTCGCCGTACCGGCCCTGGTGACGGCGCTGGCGATGCCCATGGGTGTGGCCGTCGGCACCAGTCTGCTGGTGATCGCCACCAATGCCCTGGTCGCCCTCGGGGCCCGCGCATCCGCCGAGGTCAGCCTGGACTGGGCCGTGCTCCTGCCGTTCATCGCGACGGCGGTGCTGGGGGCCTGGGACGGCAGGCGGCTGGCGGCGAAGGTCCGGCCCGCCGTCTTGCGACGGGTCTTCGGAGGGTTGCTGCTGGGCGTCGCCGTGGCGATGGCGGTCGGCACCGCGCTGTGAAGGGTGTGCGGGGGTGCTGCACTGCGGATCGGCGCCGCATGGGGAAGGGGGCGCGCCCTTGGGTAGGGGCACCGCGCTGTGAACCGGCACCGCGCTGTGAACGGGCGCCACCTCGTGAACGGGCGTCCCGCCGTGCACCGGCACCACACCCTGAACGGGCCGGCGCCCCCGTCGCGGGTGGCCGAGCACCCCGGCGGGTGGTTGCACGCCCCGGGCGGGCCCTGCGGCGGACCGCAGGGGAGAGCAGGGTTCTCAGGCCAGCGAAAGGAACAGCTTCTCCAGCCGGGCACGCATCTGGGCCGAGTCCCGTACCTGCGGATCCTCGCTGGTCAGGCACTGTTGCAGACCGGTCGCGATGATCGAGAAACCGGCCCGATCGAGCGCCTTGGAGACCGCCGACAACTGCGTGACGACGTCCTCGCAGTCCCGGCCCTCCTCCAGCATCTTGATCACCCCGGCGAGCTGACCCTGTGCCCGCCGCAGCCGGTTCAGCGCCGACTTCAGTTCCTCGGCACTCATGTCGAGTTGCACACCAACCTCCTCGTATACCCCCACGGGTATCTTACCCTCGGGGGAGCACACCAGAAAGGCACCCGAACCATGACCGCCACCGCGCTCACCCCCCACCAGGCCGCCTCCCGCTTCGGGGAATGCACCGTGATCGACGTCCGCGCCCCGGGCGAGTACGCCGCCGGCCATCTGCCCGGCGCCCACAACATCCCGCTGGACCGCCTGGGCGACGCCGCGGCGGCCCTGACGGAGGCCGCGCGGCGCACTCCGCTCCTCCTCGTCTGCGCCTCCGGAGCCCGGTCCGCCAAGGGCTGTGACCAGTTGGCGAGCTATGGCATCGAGGCCAGCACGCTGGAAGGCGGCACCCATGCCTGGGCCTCCATAGGCTACGAGATCGAGCGGCCCCAGGGTGGCCGCGCGACCTGGCCCATGGACCGGCAGGTCCGTCTCGTCGCCGGCACCCTGGTCCTGATCGGTTTCGTCGTCGGCCTCGCCTGGTCACCCGCGCACTGGCTGTCCGGTGCCATCGGCGCCGGGCTCCTCTTCTCCGGCGTGACCAACACCTGCGGCATGGCCACGCTCCTGGCCAAGCTGCCCCACAACCGCGCTCCCAAGAGTGCCGTCACCTTCGACGAGACCCTGCGCCGCCTGACCGCCTGACCGCCTGACCGCCTGACCGCCTGACGCCGCCCCGCCGCCCGGGTGCCCCATTCCGCGTGCCCGCCGATCCGCCGCAGCGGCCGGGCCGGCGCGGCGATCGGCGGGGCCGGTGCGGCGACCAGCACGCCCCCCCACAAGGTCAGGACGGGGCGGAACCGCCATCGGTCACCGTGCGCTGACGCCGGTAGTGGCGGGCCGCCCGGGCCCGGTTCCCGCAGGACGGCTTGCACCACTCCTGCCGCCCGTGGCTCTTGAGGAAGTAACGCACACAGCGGGGCGCGGTGCAGGCGCGCAACTGCGTGTGCTGCGGCCCGCTGAGGAAGTCGATCGCGGCCCTGGCCAGGACCGCGACGAGTCGTACGCGCGGCTCCTCTTCCGCGGACAACAGCCGGATGCCGGGTGCTCCACCGGCGGGCCAGTCGAGCTGCGGGGCGACCGGTTCCCGCGCGGCGCTCGCGTTGAGGTGGGCCACGGCCCGGTCGGCGGGCATCAGGCGATGGGCGTCCGCCGGACTGGGGGGAGCGGGGCTGACCACCCGGGCGAACAGGGCCCGTACCGCCTGCCGAAGCTCGATGACCGCCAGCCTGAGGTCTTCGTCCACCGTGAGCGCGCCGGCCGGAACGTGGTCGGCCAGCAGGTCCGCCTGTTCCTTGAGCCAGTGCGCCGTCCCCCGGATCGTGGCGAGGTCGTCGGTGACGCCGCCGTCCCCGTCGTGGCGAACCGTGCTCGCCAGTTCCAGTGCAAGCCAGCGCTCCACGCGGCATCCCCTTCCATCTCGGTGCCAGGTTGCCAGCCACTTGATCACATCGCCGCACGCACCCTAGGGTCCCTAACGGTAAATGAAAATCTTCCGTTAGGAGTCGGGGCGGGTGGTGGCGCCAGCCTCGGCACGGGACGGCGGCCCCGGCCGTCATGGGAGGCGACTGCGGCATGACGCTGCTTGCGCAGATCAGCGACCTACACCTGGACGGCAGCGAGCGGGCGACCCGCCGCGCCATCCGCGTCATGGATTACCTGCGGGCCCTGCCCCGCCCGGTCGACGCGCTACTGGTCACCGGGGACATCGCCGACCACGGCGAGGAGGCCGAGTACGAGGAGGCGGCGCGGATCCTGGCCGCCCCCTTCCCCGTACTCACCTGCCCCGGGAACCACGACGTACGAGCGGCCTACCGCAAGGCCCTGCTCGGCCAGGCGCCCGACCCCGGCCCCGTCAACCAGGTCCACCACATCGCCGGCACCACCGTCCTGATGTGCGACTCCACCATCCCGGGCCGCGACGAGGGACGGCTGGACGCCCAGACGCTCGGCTGGATCGACGCCACCCTCACCGCGCTGCCGCAGGACGCCGCGGCACTGATCGCCTTCCACCAGCCGCCGGTCGTACTCCACCACCCCCTGCCCGACGCGGGCAGGCTCCAAGAGCCGCACCGGCTGGCCGAGTTGATCCACGCACACCCGCAGGTCGTCGCCGTCCTCACGGGCCACGCCCACACCGCGGCCACCTCGACCTTCGCCGCCCGTCCGCTGATCGTCGGCCCGGCCGTCACCTGGACCCTGCGCATGCCCTGGGAGGGCGAGGGGGCCGCGGACCGGGACCAGCCACCCGGCCTCGCCTTCCACGTCGTGGACGACGAACGGCGCCTGACCACCCACTACCGCGTCGTGCTCTGATCACCCACCCGCACGATCCGGAGGCACCGTGGTCCACCCCTACGCCGTCGCCGGGTTCCTGGTGGCGGTCCTTCCGCTGATCGCCACCCCCGGCGCCAGCCTGGCCCTGTTGATCCAGCACGTCACCGACGGCGGTCGCCGGCAGGCCCTCCCCGTCGTCCTCGGCACGGTCACCGGCCTGTACGTCCACGCCGCACTCGCCGTGGCCGGCCTGTCGGCCCTGGTCATGCACTCCAGCGTGGCCTTCACCGCCGTCAAGCTCGCCGGCGCCGGCTACCTCATCGGCCTCGGCATCTGGACCTGGCGCTCCGCCGCCCCCACCACGACGTCCAACCCGACCACGACACCCGCCCCGCGGACGACATCCACCCTGGCCGGGACACCCACACCAGCCACGACACCCACCCCGCGCCGGCAACGTCCGGCCAAGCGCGCGGAATCCGTCTACGCGCAGGCGCTGCTGGCCAACGTCCTCAACCCGAAGGCAGCGGCCATCTACCTGACTCTGGCCCCCCAGTTCATCGCGCCCCGCCAGCCCTTCGGCGGCCAGATCCTGACCCTGGCCACCGCCCATGCCCTGCTCATCGCGCTCTGGCTCACTGCCTGGACCGTACTCGTCCGCCGCGCCTCCCGCGCCCTGCGAACACCCTCGTTCCAACGCGCGGCAGCCAGGATCACATCGGTGGTCCTTCTCGCCCTCGGCGTGCGGAGCGCTGTGGCGTAGGGCTCGGGAGGGTTGGCGGATGGGGGGCGACGTGCGACACAAGCGGGCCACATGCGGCACCCCCTGCCGACGGTTGAGTGCTCGATCGGGGAGCAACTCGCCCCACTCGGTGGGCAGCGAGTGCGCTACTCGCCGGCTACGGACACGGGGTGCCGGGCTGTGTCACGTGCAGCTTGATCTCTCCCTCGGCCTGCCAGCGGCTGTCCAGGGGGGTTCCGGTCGCGGGCTGTTGGGAGCAGACCAGCCAAGAATCGGGTTCGCCGTCGGCTGGGTTCGCGTATGGGTTGACGTCAGGGCGGGCGCCGACGAGGCGGGAACCCTTGGTCAGCGATTTCTCCACATCGGCGAGAGCCGATCGCGCGCCGGACACCGTCAACCCGGTGACCTTGGGCATCTTCAGCCACGGGGCCGGGCTGCCGTCCTTGCCCGGGCAGGGCTCAGCCTTGTGGACGGCGGCGAACTCAACCGACTTTTCCTGTTGCGACTGGAAACACACGGACCAGTCGGCACGGGGCGCCCGATCGCTATCAGTGGCGTCGTGGGCCGATGAGGAAAGGCCGGCGAGACGCGCTTGCTCCTGGGCGGCTGCGAGGGCCTGTCCTTTCTGGGGCGCGAGATCCGGTGATGACTCTGCATCGCTGCCACAGCCAACGGCCATCGTCGCGCCGATTATGGCCAGCGAGATCGTACGGAGGGAAAATCTCATTGTTGGTCGACTTTCTGCCTCCTGTTCTGACACTGCAACAGGTGTGGCATTCATCGGTGGCTGCGTAGGGCGAACCCGTACGTCAGCCGGCTCCAGTGCGTGATTCCCGTAGCGCCTCTCTGCTCAGCTCAGCCAGGGGTTCGAGGCCAAACGGACAGGGCCTTTGATATTGAAGGCAATCAGGTCAACAAGTCGCACTGATGCTGGCAGTGTCGCAATGAAGTGTCAAGAAATATCGGGTAGTTGGTGGGGTCGTCCCGCACTTCGGTGAGTCTTGAAAGCGATGCTCTGGCTTGACTCATCCCTCCCCTTTTGTAGGTCGGGCGGTCGAACTCATCGACCGCCGCAAGGGAAGGTGGCGCATGTCCCGCCACCCTTGCTGGCGCCGGCAAGGCCCTACCTCAGCAAGCCCCCGCCCCAGCCAGGCCCACGACTCAGCCGTTCCCCGGCCGGGCGGTGAAGTCGCGCGCCCCGTGCAGCCAGGCCACGTACCCGTGCAGGTCGTCCTCGCTGAGGGAGCGCAGCATCGCGTTGCGGGCCCGGGCTTCCTCGCCTGCGGGGTGGAAGAGTTGCTCGCCCATCTGGCGGGCGAGCAGTTGGACGCGCGCGGTCCGATCCCGTCGTACGGCGTTGTACTCGGCCAGCCGCCGCGGCACATCCGCGGCGGCGCCCGCGAGTACGTCGCCGAGGACGACCGCGTCCTCCAGTGCCTGGCACGCGCCCTGCGCGGCGTACTGGAGCATGGCGTGGGCCGCGTCACCCATCAGCGTCACCCGGCCGTCGGACCAGACGGCCACCGGATCGCGGTCGCACAGCACCCACTCGTGCCAGTCTTCGCCCAGGTCGAGGAGTTGCCTGGCGCTGTGCCCGAGGTGCCGGAAGCGGTGTCGTACGAGGTGCCGGGGCACGCGCCGCCCGGCGACCGGATCGCGGGCGCCGTCGTCCAGGGTCGCGGCGAGGTTGAGGTAGCGGCCGTTGCCGATGGCGTAGTGGACGAAGTGCCACTTCGGGCCCGCCCACAGCGTCACGGCGTTCCACCGCAGCCCCGGAGGCACCCGCTCGATGGGGATGACCGAACGGTAGATGGTGTGACCGGAGATCCTGGGCGCGCCGTCGCCCACCAGTCGCGCCCGTACCGTCGACCGGATGCCGTCGGCTCCGACGAGCAGGTCGCCGGCGAAGCTCCGGCCGTCCGCCGTGCGCACCGTGACGCCCGTCGGGTGTTGGGCGTACGACTCGACGCAGGCACCGGAGACCAACTCGACACCGGGCGCCGCGCGGCAGGCCGAGAGCAGCGGCTCGTACAGGTCGACGCGCTGCACCACGGCGTACGGGTTCTTGAACCGCGCGCGGTAGCGCCCGGTGAGCGGCAGGGTGACGACGGTCTCGCCCGTGACGCCGTCCATGAGGCGCAGTTCGTCGATGAACACCGCCCGGCCCTGCACCTGGTCGCTCACCCCCAGCAGGTCGAGGGCGTGGAAGGCGTTCGGGCCGAGTTGGATGCCGGCGCCCATCTCGGTGAAGGCGTCCCGGCGTTCGAGGACGGTGGCCCGGTGCCCCTGCCTGGCCAGGGACAGCGCGGTCGCGAGGCCACCGATGCCACCGCCGGAGACGAGCGCGTGTGCCATGTCGGCGCCCTCCCTCAGGCCGGGGCGACCGGGGCGGTCAACGGCCCGCCCGCCCGGTCGCCGCCCGCCGCGCGGCCCGATCGGATGCGGGCAGGTCGTCCGGGTCGCGCAGGGCCGCGATCTTCATCTGGCGCACCAGCATGAACAGGCCGTAACTGGCGATCAGGGCCAGCAGCGGAGCGCCGACGATGTACGCCCACACGTGCCGGATGCCGAACCTCCGCCCTTCGACGATCATGTAGGCGCCGAGCGCGGCCCAGGTCAGTACCAGGTCGGCGTAGATGAACTGGGCGGCCAGGTTGGTGGTCGCGTCCCGGAGGAAGTGGGTGACGACCCCGCCGGGGCCGGCGTCCGCGTTGCGCACCACGAACAGCACGGCCAGTGTGCCCATGACGGCCGTACCGACGAGGGCGGAAGTCCCGTACAGCACGCACAGGGCGCGGTCCCTGGCTGGCAATTCACGAAGGCGCATCGCCTCGTCCCCCTGGGAAGTGGTCGCCCCGCGGTCGACAGCACGCGGGATCATCGTTCGTACCGGTAGTCATCGAGGTCGAAGTGGCTGGCGCGCCAGGCCGCCTCGAAGGTGGAGGCCGGGCGGACGGCGGGAGCGTCGCCGCGCTCGTCGAGGTAGTAGGTGTTGGTCCCCCGGCAACTGGGGTCGAGGAACACCGTCTGCTGCTGCCGGCGCAGCGTCCTGCGGAAGGACTCGTCGTGCTTGTCGGCACGGACGACGGCCTCCGTGGCCCGTCGGCGCCGCGCTTCCTTGATGACGCGCAGGGCGTGGGTCACCTGGTAGTCGATCATTCCGAACCACGAACCGCCGGTGAAGGAGTACGGGCCGACGATGAACCACAGGTTCGGATAACCCTTGACGGACGTGCCCTCGTACGACTGGAAGCGCTCCGTCCGCCAGAACTCCCCGAGGTCGCGGCCACCCCTGCCGTGCATCGGGAACGGCGGCAGGTTGTCCAGGACGTGGAAGCCGGTGGCCAGGATCAGTACGTCGAACTCCTGCGTGTGGCCGTCCGCGGTGCGGATGCCCGTCTCGGTGACCTCCGCGATGGGCTCGGTGACGAGGTCGACGTTCTCCCGGGTGAAGGCGCGCCAGTAACCCTTGGCCAGCGACGGCCGCTTGCAACCCACCCGGTAGGACGGCGTGAGCTTGCGGATCAGCTCGCGGTCCCCGCCTACCTGTCGGCGCAGATAGAGCTTGGAGGCGGCCTCGCCCGCCCGCACCAGGAACGGGAAGCGGCGGTAGTGGACCATGGCGAGGACGAAGCTGACCTCCGTCGCCACGTCCGTGAGCAGTCGTACGGTCCGCTGGGTCCACGGGGCCGTCGCGAACATCCGGCGGACGGCCTGCGGCACCGCGAGGTCGGGCTTGGGCAGCAGCCAGATGGGCGTGCGCTGGTAGATGTGCAGGTGTGCCACGCGCGGGGCGATCTCCGGCACCACCTGCACGCCCGACGCGCCGGTGCCGATCACCGCCACCCGCCGGCCGTCCACCTTCAGCGCGTGGTCCCACTCCGCGGTGTGCACGACGTCACCCTTGAACCGGTCGAGACCGGGGATGGCGGGCCTCTTGGGCTTGGTGAGCCACCCGGTGGCGCAGATCACGAACCGCGCCGAAAGCCAGGTCCCGTCGCTCAGGGACACCCGCCACAGGTGCGCCGACTCGTCGTAACGCGCTTGCTGCACCGCCGTGTTGAGGCGCAGTTTGGGGCGGAGGCGGTACTTGTCGACGCAGTGGTCCGCGTACGCCTTCAGCTCCTCGCCCGGCGGGAACAGCCGGGACCAGGCGGGGGAGGGGTCCGAGGCGAAGGAGTAGGAGAAGGCCGAGATGTCCACGGCGATGCCGGGATACCGGTTGGCGTGCCAACTGCCGCCGACGTCGTCGCGCTCCTCCACGAGCACGAAGTCGTCGATGCCGGCCCGCCGGAGGCCGATGGCGGTCCCGATGCCGGAGAACCCCGCGCCGATCACCAGCACCTCGTGGTCCGGCCCCACCGTTCCCCTCCCCGGTTTCACAGCGCCACCCCGATCGCCTGGAGGGTTCCGAAGACGAGGAGCAGCAGACAGGTGTGCTCCAGCGCCGGGATCAGCTCCCGACCGCCCGCCTTGCTGAGCACCCTGCGCAGTGGGAAGACGGCGAGTGGCGCGGCGCCGATGACCAGCAGCGTCCAGGGGCGGGCGGTGGCCGTGGCAAGCGCGGTCACGAAGGCGCCCACCACACAGCACACGTAGAACCGGCGCGTCCGCGCGGCGCTCAGCCGCACCGCGAGGGTGATCTTCCCGGTGACGGCGTCGGTGGGGAGGTCGCGGAGGTTGTTCGTGGTCAGCAGCGCACACGCGAGCAGGCCGATGGGTACGGACGCGGCCAGGGCCGCCCCGGGGACGCCGCCGGTCTGTACGAAGACGGGCGTGCAGACGAAGACGACGCCGTGGTAGCAGAAGATGCTGATCTCGCCGAAGCCGTGGTAGCCGTACGGTCGGGGGCCACCGGTGTAGAACCAGCCGCCGAGCCCGACCAGTACGGTCACCGGGAGGAGCCACCAGGAGACCGTCACGGCCAGCGCCACACCGGCCAGCGCGCCGATGCCGTACAGCACCGCCCCGTGCCGGAAGACCTGCTCTGGCGTGGCCCGCCCCGAGCCGACCACCCGGGTGGGGCCCTCACGGTGGTCGTCCACCCCGCGGATGCCGTCGCTGTAGTCGTTGAAGAAGTTCGTGCCGAGGACGAAGCCGAGTACGAAGACCACGGTCAGGGCCGCGTGCCACCAGTCGACGGGGCCGGCGGAGTGGGCGAGCGCGAGACCGACGGCCAGCGGTGCGTAGGTGACGGGGAGCGTCTTGAGTCGGGCGCCGATCACCCAGTTGCGCACGGCGCCGCGAACGGGTTCCTGTTGCAGGGTCACTTCTTGGTCCCCACACCCAGGAAGAGGACCGCCGTCGACCGCGTCCGCACCATGCGGACTTCGTCGAGCCGTTTGACGGCGTACCTGGCCATCTCCCGCAGGCGCGGACGCAGCCCGACCAGGCGCAGGTCAACGCCGTGTTCCCGGGCGACCCGGGTCAGCCGCTCCCGGTTGACGAAGAGCCGGTGGTCGTGGGTTCCGCGCGGTGGGCGGCCGGCGATCGGGACGTTCTCGGCCAGGGTGATGGAGACGAAGCGGGCCACTGCGGTGTCGGCGATGGTGTCCACCACGAGCGTGCCGCCCGGGCGCAGCACCCGGCACGCCTCGGCGACCACCGCGTAGGGGCCGGGCACGTGTTCGAGACACTGCCCCGCGGTGACCACGTCGAAGGCGGCGTCATCGAACGGCAGGTCGGCGACGTCGGCCCGGACGACCTCGTCGAAGCCGTGCCGGAGCGCCTCGCGCAGCGACAGCTCAGAGAGGTCGACGCCGACCGTGCGGTACCCCTTGCCGGCCGCGTACGGGCCGAACAGACCGCCGCCGCAGGCGACGTCGAGCAGCGCGGCCCGCCCGTGGCCGGCGGCGGGAACGAAGTCGGAGCGCGCGCGGGCGATCCAACCCAGCGGCGCCAGCGCTCCGCGCGGGTCCCACCACTGGTCGGCGAGTCCGTCGTAGTCGGAGATGAAGTCCTTCCTGATCCCTGCCACGTCCCCTTGCCGCCCACGCATCGGGCTGCCCCCTTCGTGCGGTCTTCCGGCTTCGTGCGGTCCGCCGGCCGCGGCCCCGTCGATCGGCGCACGCGTGAGTTCCGGGCACGCCTGCGGCAGATCCGGGCACACCCGTGAGAGATCCGGGCACGCCCCGTGCAGGGGGCAATCCCGGCGTCGGTGATTCTTCACACCTCATGCACGGTGGGGCCAGGGACGTTCCCGTCCGGCTGGCGTGCGCAGAGGAATTACTGAAGCGTATGCGGCATGTGAATGCGGAAGTTCACCCACTCGAATGCGAGCAGGTGCGGATGTCCGCCCTAGTTCTCCATGAATCGGGCTGCGTTGCGGACGGCTGGAGTTGCCGACCGTCCGTTTCTCAGTGCACGTCCGGAGACGACGTTCACCGATGCCCCCTTACCCGTTGGTTCGCGCAGATGACCGCACGAGCTGTAAACCACGTTAGGAAGCGGGGCGCTGTCGCGCAATAGTCGAGAATAGGGCGAGCGTGAGGTTGTCTTGAACCCGGTGAACCCTTTCCGGCCTGCTGGGCTCTTCCTCGGTGGTGATCTATGGTGGCGGCCACCACGGCCGGAGACCAGCTAGGAATGTAACTGGTGTTGCATCAAAGGACTTGTGAGCAGTGGTGGGTGATGCCTCACGAGCGTTCCCTCTGGTTCGCCGTCGGCCGGCTCCCGGCTCAGCGCAGGCGCGATCTCCCTGCTGCTGCACGGCCGCAGGTCGATGCGGAATGCCGACGGTGCAAATAGGGCGGACCCGAATGGAGGATTTCAGCCGGGACTTTGGGCGTACTTTAGTCATCGCCCCGAATGCGTACTCGGCGGCGTGGGGCAGGTGGGATTCATTGGGCCGGTGGTGCTGCGGACCATTGCGTGCGAGACCGGCACCCCGTCTCTCGAACCCGCACACAGCGATCTTCTCGACCTGGTGGCGTGCCGGCCGCGCCTCACTCGGGGGCCCGTGCGGGGGGAGCGGCCATTTCGGCATGGACGACCGGGCCGCCTGATATTCACAGGCGTTCAGGCTGGCCGAAAACAGCAAGCTACCGACCCCGGAACGGGCGCATCCGGTGCCCGATTGCGCGCTCCGGCGGCACGAGGGGAGGGAATAGAGGTTTTGTGGCCCGCCCGCCCTACGCGGCCTCGAAGAGCTGCGCGGGCGGTACGGGCTGACCCGCTTCAACCGGCGGGCGGGCGGTGGACTCCAGCCGTGAGGCCCGGACTTGGGGCCCCGAGTCGGGGCCTGGGTCTGGGTCCCGGGTTCGGGGCCCTACTCCAGCCACCCCGGGTCCGCGACGAGGTCCTGGAGCTCGTTGACGAGCCGTGCGGAGTGGAACCCGTCCGCGGCGGCGTGGTGTATCTGCACGGCGAGCGGGAGCAGGACCCGGCCGTCCCGCTCCACGTAGCGGCCGAGCGTGAAGATGGGCGCGAGGTGGTCCCAACTGTTGTCGATGTTGAGGTTGAACCCGGTGAAGGACGCCCAGGGCAGGCTGGACACGTCGAAGGTGTTGGCCGGCGGCTGGCCCTGCGGGAAGAAGTCGGCGGCGCGAGCATGCTCCGCGAGCAGCGGGGCGGCGGCGTCGTGGAAGGCGCCGAAGTCGGATTCGTAGGGCGACCACACGCACGCGAACGTCTCGCGCTCCGGGTTGAACACCGTGAAGGCGGGGTGGACGACGGGCCAGACGGCTGGTTCGCCCGTCGGGGTGAGGCACATTCTGAACTCGTCGTGCCGGTTGACGACCGTGGCGAGTGCCCAGACCTGCGCGAGGTAGGACTTGCGCCGCGACTGGCGCAGCGCCGCGGCGAGTGTGGTGACGTCCACCTCCACCGTCAGCGAGTACGTGCAGGGAACACGCCGGCGGTAGTGCTCGAAGTGCTGTCGGCGCGGCCAGGTGTCGAGGTCGATCGGGGTGGGGGCAGTCATCCGGTCATCATGCCGGGTGGTGCGCGTTGGGTGGGAACTGTTTTCGCCCGGAGGCGGTGGGCCGGCCGGCTGGCTCCGTACCGGGTGACCCGCTCCGCACCCACCAACCCCGCAGCGCGGACCAAGCCACCGGCCGCACGCCGAGCCGCCGGTCCCACGGCACGGCCACCGGCCTCCACCAGGTCCCGTGGTCCCGTACGGGGCGAGTAGCCGCCACCACGCACCCCGGGCCACTCGTGGGACCCAGCCACCCCAGGGGCCCAGGCACCCCCGGGCCGTGCCACCCACCCACCCGACCAGCCGGCGTGGGTGGGACGGCCCGGGGGTGGGCCGTCAGCACGCGCAGGTGGGTGAGTCGATCGGGGCGGTCAACGGGTCCGGCTCGTGCTGCGCCGTGCCGGTGGGTGTGGCGGTGGGGAATCCCTCACGGATCCAGTACTCGATGCCGCCGATCATCTCCTTGACGCGGTAGCCGAGTTGACTGAGCGCCAGCGCCGCGCGGGTGGCTCCGTCACAGCCCGGCCCCCAGCAGTAGGTGATGACCGGCACTTCGGGATCCAGCAGGTCCGCTGCTCGGGTCGGGATGTCGGCGGTGGGCAGGTGGATCGCTCCCGGTACGTGGCCCTGTCGCCAGCCGGCGTCCCCACGCGAGTCGAGCAGGACGAATCCGGGGTCGGCCGAGTCGAGCGAGGCGCGGACGTCGGAGACGTCGGCCTGGAAGGTGAGGCGGGCGGCGAAGAAGGCGGCGGCCTCCGCGGGCGGCGCCGGGGGCACGTGCAGGGCGGGGCTTGGAGAAGGGTTACTCATGCGGAAGACACTACGGAGCGTAGCCGTGGTCGGGAACCGATGATCCCCGGTGGTTGTCGGGGATCGCCGCGGATCACGTGGTAATTCTTGTCCATGGCCGATGATTCCCTGGACGAGATCGATGTGCGCATCCTGGAAGCCCTCCAGCAGCACGGGCGGGCCAGCTACGCGGAGCTGGCCCGGACCGTTTCCATGTCGGCCAGTGCCGTCACCGAGCGGGTGCGGCGTCTGGAGGAGAGCGGGGTGATCCGCGGGTACGCGGCGGTGGTGGACCCGCAACGGCTGGGCCTCGACATCCTGGCCTTCGTCCGGCTCCGGTACCCCACCGGCAACTACAAGCCGTTCCACGACCTGGTGGCGGCCATGCCCGAGATCGTGGAGGCCCACCACGTCACGGGTGAGGACTGCTTCGTCCTCAAGGTCGTCGCACGGTCCATGCGCCACCTCGAAACGACGACGGGCCGCATCGCCGGGCTCGGCTCCATCACGACCAGCGTCGTCTACTCCAGCCCCCTCGTGCGTCGCGCGATCACCACGACGGTTCCGTAACCGGTGGGGCGGGGCGGCGAGGCGGGAGGGCCGGTCGCCGTCGACGAACACCGTGACGTTCGCGCGGTGCGGCTTCGTGCGCGCGACATGCGAGGGCGACGGTGGGCCACCCCGTCGCGCGAGCGAGTCATCCCACCCCGGAGCAACACCACGCAAAAGCCCAGCACGGTGATCCGTTCCGGGCTTTTCGTATTGCGCCGGACGTCGTTCTGAGCGAAGTCGGATGGAATTGCCGTGGTGGCATACCTGCGCCACGCACTCGGTTCCGCTGCCGGCCTCCGGGCGGCAATCAAGATCCAGCGGTTCGACCTTGCGTGACGGGCGTAGTGAGACCCTGGAATAGTGGCCTAGACCACCTATGGGTGTCAAGGCCCCGAACCCGGGTCTGCACCTGCGAACAGTCCATGGATACAGGCGTGTTGACCTTTGTGCTCGGTGAGCCGAGTATCGGTTGACAGTGGTGGCGTACGCACGCCACGATGCGACGGATTGCTCCACGAATTCGCTTTGCCTTGCCAGTCGAACCGAGGAGTGAGATGTCTCCCAGGACGAGTCGTAAGCTCACCGCAAAAGAATTCGCAGAGATCAAGCATACGGTCGCAATTCGCTCCCAGTCCCGGGCCGGGTTACGCACCGACGAGGCCTATGCGGCAGATATTCCGCGTGAAGTGAGTCTCCAACTCACCTATAAGTGCAACTTACGCTGCACGCACTGCTACCAGTGGAACGAGCAGGGGTTCTTCCGGGACTGGGGAATCGACAAGCAGCGGCAGGAACTCGATCCCAAGCTGATCGAAAACATCCTCCAGGAGACCTCCGGAGTGCCCGGGCGGCTGTACATCTGGGGCGGCGAGCCCCTGATGCACAGCCGCTTCGACGAGGTGTCACGCCTGATCGAACGCCATCCGCGCACCGTGACCATGTGCACCAACGGCCTGCTCTTCCAGCGCCACATGGACGACCTGCTGCGCATCGGCGAACACCTCAACCTCCTCGTCAGCCTGGACGGACTCGACTCCGACCACGACGAACTGCGCGGTCGCGGCACGTTCAAGCGGACGATGAAGAACATGGAGGCCATGCTCGACCTCCAGCGCAAGGGCGATTTCCGCGGTCAGGTATCGGTCGGCTGCATGGTCTCGCACGTCACCGTGCACCGCATGTACGAGTTCATGGAGTGGGCGGAGGAGGTCGGCGTCAACACCGTCTACTTCCAGTTCCCCTGGTACATCAGCCCGCAGGTCGCCGAGGCGATGGACGAGGTCTACCGCGAACACTTCACCTGGCTTGAGCCCGACACCGGGACGGCCCGCCCCACCTGGCACTCCTACACCTACCGGCTGCCCGAGGAGTTGCTGCCGGTGCTTCGGGACTCCATGGCCAGGCTCGCCTCCCGCACCTGGTCGCCGCGCATCCGCTACCAGCCGGAACTGGCGGAGGACGAGGTCGAGTCGTTCATCCTCGGCACCTCGGAGCCGGCCCAGCGGCGCACCCGCTGCCTGGCCGTCACCAACCGCATGGAGGTCCATGCGGACGGAAACGTGAGTTCCTGCAAGTTCTTTCCCGAGTTCGTCGTCGGGAACCTGTACGAGACGCCGACGCTGCAACTGTGGCAGAGCGAGAAGTTCCGCCGCGTCCGGACGATCCTGGCAGAAACGGGAATGATGCCGGTCTGCTCGAAGTGCATTCTCCTCTACATGAACGGGGTGTGAAAGGTGCAGGAGATGACCGACACCGAGACGCGGGTGATGAAGGTGTTGGCCAACGTGCTCAGCCGTCGGCTTGAGCCCGCCCAGATCTCGCCCGACGTCGACATGGTGGCCATGCTCGGCCTGGATTCGCTGGAGGCCATCGAATTCCTGCTCCAGATCGAGGACGAATTCGACATCGAGCTGGATTTCGAGAACCTGAGCCTGCAACACCTCAAGTCGGTCCGTACGTTCAGTGCGGAGGTCGTCGCACGCCGGGAACCCGCCCCGTGACGCTCGGAACCGGCCCGGCGCGGCGCCTGGGCACCGCTCGCTTCGGCACCTTCGACGCGGAGCGGTTCTGGTGCCCGCCCGCCCGCACCCGACTGCCCAGCCTGGTGGGTGCCGAGGCGCACGCGGTGGTGGCCGGCCTGGACGAGGCCCTCGCCGTGGCCTGCCAACCCGATGACCTGCTGGTCACCCGCGGCGCTCTGGCCCCGGCCCACCTCGAAGCGCTCGGCGCGGCGGGCATCACCTTCCGGTCCCTCGCGGCCGGGCCCGCCGCGCCGGGCGCGGCCGACACGCCGGTGGAAGAGGCGATCGCCGACGACCCCGCGCTGTGCCGTGCCCTGGCCGAGGTCGCCCACCTCCAGCCGTACGCGGTCATCC
Source organism: Streptomyces sp. 796.1 (assembly GCF_047525675.1). Classification (NCBI taxonomy): domain Bacteria; kingdom Bacillati; phylum Actinomycetota; class Actinomycetes; order Kitasatosporales; family Streptomycetaceae; genus Streptomyces; species Streptomyces sp. 796.1. The sequence goes on from NZ_JBLIWA010000005.1 coordinate 120,713, forward strand.
CGGCGACCACCCCCCTGCTGGAACGGGTTCCGGACAGCAAGGCCGAACTGCCACCACCCGCCGTCGTACAGGAGGTCAACGGCAAGGCGTGGTCATCCGATTTGACGGCGGAGCTCGGACTGCCGGGAGCGGGCACTGTGGTCCGCTCGGCGGACGAACTCGCCGCGGCAGTCGAGCAGTTGGCGGGCACCGTCCTGGTGAAGGACCCCTACGGCGTGGCCGGCCGCGGCACCGTCGAGGTCACCGGCCCTGGAGCGCTGCGCCGACTCGTACGCCGCATCAAGGCCCAGGAGGACACGGGGCTGCACACCGAACTGGTGGTGCAACCCCGCTACGAGCGGGCCCTGGACTTCTCCGCCCACCTCCAGGTGCGCCCGGACGGCACCTGGTCGCTGCGCGGCCTCCAGGGCATGACCAACGGCGGCTACCGGCACGCGGTCTCCCGCCCGGTGCCACCCGGCCTGCCGGCCGAACTCGACCGGCGCGGCTACCCGGCCGTCCTGGAACAGGTGGCCCGCGCGCTGGCGGCGGCGGGCTACACGGGCCCCGCCGGCATCGACTCCATGCTGCTCGCCGACGGTGGCTGGCTGCCCGTCCTTGAGGTCAACGCCCGTATGTCCATGGGGTTGTTGACGCTGGAGCTCGACACCCGCGTCCGGTCCCACGGCCTCCGGGCCCACCTGTGGCAACAGGACGTCTTCGTGGCGGAGGGAACCGACGTGACCACCCTGCTGTCCGCCCTGCGCGCGGCGGGACTGCTGTACGACGGCGGCGCACGGCCCGGCGTACTGCCCCTCTCCGGCGGCAGCCTGTGCACCCCGCGGGGCCGGCTCGTCTGCGCGGCCTTCTGCACGCCGGAGGAGTTCCCGGCGTTGCGGGCCCGCACCGAGCACTGCGCGGCGGCCACCGGGATCGGCACGACCCGCGCGGAGGTGCCGACCGGATGATCGCCGTCCTCACCTCAGGAGTGGCGCTCGGCGCGCACGTGCCGGGCGTGCGCCTCGCCCAGCGGCTGCGCGAACGCGGCGCCGACGTCGTGGTCGACGTACTGGAACGCTGGCTGCCGGCCGACCGGCTGGCGGCCGTGGTCGACTCCCGCCGGCGCTTCCAGCGCAACCTGCGGTTCGCGGTGGCCGCCCAGGGCCTGGCGACCGACCCGGTCGACGACCTCACACCCGAGGCCGTGGCGGCGCTCGAAGCACACTGGACGGAGCAGGAGGTGGACACCTTCGTGGTGTTCTCCGGCTTCTGGCTGCGGCTGCTCGACAGCTACCTCACCCGTCGGCCGACGCGTACGATCGCCTGCCACGTCGACGCCGTGATCTCACCCTCCTACCGTCGCGCGGGCCGCTACGCACCCGGGGCCGAGCACGTCTGGCTGGCCCGCGCGGACGGCACCCTGCCCTGGACCATCCCCGTCGACCCGCGCCCGCCGCTGCCGTGGGCCGCGCGCGGGGACCGGCTGCTGGTGCACGGCGGCGGCTGGGCCATCGGCAGCTACCGGGACCGGGCGCGACAGCTAACCGATGCCGCCCTGCCCCTCGACCTGATCGTGCCGCAGGCGTCCGCGGCGATCGACGGGGCCCGCTGCTTCACCCTCGACCCCGACTGGCACCCCTGGCACGATGACGGCCTGCCACCGCTGCTGCCCGTACCGACGAACACCGCCAGCCCTGGGCACACCGGCACTTCTGCGGGCGCCGCCGCTTCTCCGCACACCGGCCCTTCCACGATTGCCGCCACCTCTCCGAGCACCGGCACCCCCACCACCCCTCCGCGTACCGCCACCCCCGCGGACGCCGCCACCCCCGCGACGTCCACCGCTCCCACGGTCCCGGGCGGCGCCGCTCCCGCGGGCCCCGGAACGCAGGGGCGGCACCTGCCGTACGAGCTGGCCAGGTCGGCGCGGGCCATCGTCAGCAAGCCCGGCGGCGGCACCCTGCTCGACAGCCTGTGGACGGCCACCCCGCTGGTTCTGCTGGAGCCGGCGGGCAGCCACGAGGCCGCCAACGGGAAGCTGTGGCGGCAACTCGGCTTTGCCCTGTCCTACGACGAGTGGAGCGCGTGCGGCTTCGCCCCCGAACGCCTGGAGCCCCTGCACCGGGCGCTCCTCGGCGCCGCCCGGCCGCGCAACCTGCTCGACGCCCTGCTCACCCGCGAAACCGAGGCGAAGGTGGAACACCCGTGACCGTCACCATCCACGACCAGGACCTGCACGCCGCCCAGCAGATGTGGGACTACCTGCTCCTGAACCGCCAGGCCCGCCCCTGCTCGGTGGCGATCGGCCTGGGCAGCCACGACCTCGGGGTGGCGACCGCCGCGGCCGACCACTACCGCGCCGGGCTCTTCCCCACCCTCGTGTTCACCGGCGGCAACAGCCCCACCACCAAGGACCGCTTCCCGCGCGGCGAGGCGGTCCACTACCGGGAGCACGCCATCGCGCTCGGCGTGCCCGATGACGCCGTACTGGTCGAGCCGCGCGCCGCCAACACCGGGCAGAACATCACCTACACCCGGGCCCTGCTCGACCAGCAGGGCCTGGCCGTCGACTCCGTCATGCTCATCTGCAAGCCGTACATGGAACGCCGGGCCTACGCCACCTGCCGCAAGCTGTGGCCCGAGGTCGCCGTGCAGTGCGCGTCCGAACGCATCGACCTGGACGCGTACCTGGAGTCCATCGGGGACCGCAAGCTCGTCATCGACATGCTCGTCGGTGAACTGCTGCGGATCCAGGAGTACCCGCGGCTCGGTTTCGCCACCGAGCAGCACGTGCCGGCCCCGGTGCTCGGGGCCTGCGACCACCTGGTGCGGGCCGGCTTCGACAGCCGCCTGGTCAAGCGGTAGCGGGGCGGCCGGCACCCGGCGGGCCTCAACCCTGGTCGTCCACCCGGCGCAGCCTGCGGATCGCCGGCACGCTGAGCAGCGCCACCGAGACGGCCAGGGTGCACGCCGCGCCGGCCAGCAGCATGGCGCGCCGGCCGACCAACCCCGCCGCAGGCCCGGCCAGCGCCTCGCCGACCGGCAGGAAGGCGATCGAGCCGGCGATGTCGTAGGCGTACACCCGGTTCAACACCTCGTGCGGCACCTGGGTCTGGATGCTGGTCGCCCACATCACGCCCCAGAACGCCATGCCAAGACCGGCGACGACCGCGCCCACGGCGATCACCGGCACCGGCTGCCCGCTGCCCACCGCGAGGGGGAAGGCGGCGAACGCCGCCACCCCCACGGCCCCGGCGCGTAGCTGGAAGGCGGGCCGGAGCCGCATGGCCAGGAGCCCGCCGAGCACGGTGCCGCAGCCAAGCGCCGAGTTGACCAGGCCGAAGGCGGTCACGTCGTGCTCCTTGACCATCTCCGTCGCGATCAGCGGGGCGGCGGGCCCGCGCGCGGTGAGCGCGAAGAAGCCCCACAGCGCCAGCACGCCCCACAGCCAGGGCCGCACCCGCACCGCCGACCAACCCTCCCGCAGGCCCTGCCGCATGCCACCACCCGCGGCCGACTTCGTACGGGACTCAGTTGTGGCTGTCGTGGTCCCCGCTGTGGCTGTCGCCGATTCCGGTGTCGCCGGTTTCTGTGCTGCCGGCCGGCCGGGCAGCCGCAGCGCCCACAGGAACAGGGCGCTGGCCGCGTAGGTGCCGGCGTGCACGGCGAAGACGCTGCCGGCCGACGTCACGGCCACCAGCAGCCCGGCGACCGTCGGGCCGACGAGCGACATCACCGCCTCGACGGTACGGACGGCGCCGTTGCCCTGCTGGGCGTCCGCGGACAACTGGCGCACCGTGCTGGCCACGCCGGGTTGGAAGACCGCCGCGGCGCCACCGTTGACGAGCCCGATGACCAGCACCTGCCAGAGCGCCACGTGCCCGGCGAAGAAGATGCCGGCCGCGCAGGACTGGCTGACCAACCGGACCAGATCGGCCCCGATCATGAGCCGCCGCGGATCGACCCGGTCGGCGATCACCCCCGCGAAGATCACCAGGACGGCCCAGGACACAGTGGGAACCGCCATGGCCACACCGACCGAGGTGGCGCTGTGCCCGTCCTGGAGCAGCCCCGCGGCCAGCGCCACCGGCAGCATCGTGTCGCCGAGCCTGGCCACGGCGCGGGAGAGGAAGAACAGCGAGAAGTCCCTCGTCCACAGCCGCCGCTCCGGCTGCCGCGCCAGCACGGTGTCGCCGTGCCCGCCGCGCGCGCGTGCTCTCACCGCGGCAACGAGTTCTCGACCAGGGCCGCGACGGTGGCCTCCGGGGCGCGCCGGACGCCGGCGAGGAGCGCCAGTACGTCATCGGCCAGGCCCTCGGCCACGGCCAACCCGCCGGGCGGGCCCCCGCAGAAGGCCCGCGCGGTCGTCGCGGCGGCCGTGAACTCGAAGCGCAGGGTGGTGACGGTCAGGTCCCGGGCCGGCCGGAAGGGCCCCAGGTCACGGGGGGTGCGCTCGTCGGGAACCGGCACGGCTGCGGTCGGTCCGGCGGCATCGGCTGGCCGCGCGGCCGGCCCGGTGGCAGCGGCGTGCTCCGGGGCGACCGCAGGACCGGCCGCAGCCGCGGCCTCGGCCTCCATCCCGACGTGCAGTTGTACGTAGTCGATGCCGTCGGAGAGCAGCGCCGCGCCCAACGGCGGTACGGCGCAGGCGAGGTCGGGGACGCTCAGCGTGGAGAAGCGGAGGGCTGCCAGGTTCTGGCTCATGACGGAGGCGAAGCAGGCCGACAGGGGCCGGTCCGGATCGACGTGGCAGACCACCGGGCGGTCGTGCACGAAGCAGCCGGCCGCGACGTCGAACCCGGCCCGCTGCCGGGTCGACACCGGCGTGAACAGCGCGAGCGTACGGGGCCCGCCGCGGTGCCAGATCGCCGCCGCGGTGAGCGCCGCCACCACGGCGAAGGCGGTGGCCCCGTGGGCCCGACCGACGGCGCCGACGAGGGTGTGCAGGGCCGCCCCGCGGTAGAGCTTCTGCACCTGACCCAGTACGAGGTCGGCGTCGCCCGGCGGCCCGACGGTCGGCCGGCCGGGCCGGGGGACCAGTCCCGAAACCGGTTCGACCCGGTCCAGGGTGCGGGACCAGTACCGCGTCTCGCGCTCGGCCCGCGCCGTGGCCGCCACCCGCTGCTCGCACAGCTCCCGGTAGCTCACCGGCAGGTCGTCGGCCCCGCTCCCGGCCGTCCCGGACGCGTCCTCCAACAGGGCCGCCAACTCGGCCGCAAGGACCCGCTCGGCATGCCCGTCGCACACGAGGTGGTCCAAGGTCACCAGCAGGAACCGCTCCCGCCCCGCCGCGTCCTCGATCAACTCGTACGCGGCACGCCCGGGCACCTCCCGCTGCTGCACCGCCCCCAGGCAGGCGGCCTTCCTGGCGGCCAGCAACTCCTCCGCACGCTCCCCGGGGCGCGCGAGCACGACCCGCACCTCGGGCGCGTCCACGTCCTCGACCCGTTGCAGGTAGGGCGCCCGCCCGACCAGGGCAGTCCGCAGCCCCTCCTGCCGCCGCTCCAAACGCGCGACGGCGGACCGGACCTGAGCCCTCGTCAGCTCTGGCCTGACCGGGACGGAGACGAGTGTGTTGCGGAAGATCCCGGGGCCGAAGAGGCCCTCAAGGAAGAGCATGCTCCGCTGTTCCGGAGCGAGCGGGAACGGGGCCAACAGGACTCTCCCGACGTGGCGTTCAGTCTCGAACCCGACTGGACTGGACCAATTTGCCGATCGAAACGGGATGCTAGGTCCCTGGCCGGAGGGCGGGCAAGGGGCCGGAGGGGCAGAGGGGGTGGGGCGTTCGGGTGGTGGGTGGGGCGGTGGGTCTACTGGCGGGGCAGGCGGCACGCCACCCCAGCCCCCACAACGCCGCCCCACCGACACGCCCGCCTCACCGACACCCGCCCACCGCCCCACCCGGCAGCGTCCCCAGGTCCCCGTACCGCCCGGAGCTCAGACCAGGATCACGGTCTTCCCCCGGGTGTGGCCGCGTTCGGCGTACGTGTGGGCCGCTGCGAGGTGTTCGAGTGGGTAGGTTCGGTCGATGCGCGGGGTGTAGTGGCCCTGTTGGCCGAGTTCCGCTGCTTCGGCCAGGAGCGCGGGGTCGTTCTCCGCGTTGGCCAGGTGGATGCCGAGGCGCGATGCGTTGGTGTAGTCGGCGATCGTGGCGACTCGGCTGGGGTCGCCCACGAGGGCGATGAGGTCGGGCAGCGAACCGGAGGCCGCGGTGTCGAGTACGAGGTCCACGCCGGTCGGAGCCAGCGGCGCCAGGCGCTCCGCGAGGCCGGGGCCGTAGGTGGTGGGGACGGCGCCGAGGGAGGTGAGGAACGCGTGGTTGCGTTCGCTGGCCGTGCCGATCACGAGGGCGCCCCGGGCCACCGCGAGTTCGACCGCGGCGCTGCCCACGCCTCCGGCGGCGCCCTCGACGAGCAGGGTGCGCCCGCGCAGCGGACCGAGTGCCTTGAGCCCGCCCAGCGCGGTCACGGACGCCAGCCCGGCGCCCGCCGCCTCCGCGTCGCTCCAGGTGCAGGGGGCCGGCGCCCACGCCGAGAGCACCGCCAACTCCGCCGTCGCGCCGGTCACACCGCCCAGACCGAAGACGCGGTCGCCGACCCGTACCCCCGGTACGTCCGTACCGATCGCGTCGACCACGCCGACGGCGTCCCGTCCGGGGATCGCGGGCAGGTCCACCGGAAGCACCTTGCGCACCGCACCGGAACGCACCTTCCAGTCCACCGGGTTGACGCTGGCCGCAGCGACGCGGATGCGGATCTCGCCGGGGCCCGGGTGGGGTTCGGGCACCTGCTCGACCACCAGGGTCTCCACACCGCCGTACTCGTGATAGCGGACTGCGCGCATGACGTTCTGCCTTTCCGTACGGCCTGGTGCGGCCGTACGTGACCTCGCTGGGATGCCTCGCCGGGCGCCACGTGTGCCACGGATGGACGGAGCCGGGTGACACCGGTGGGTGAGGGTGCGGCGAGCGCCGACGGTTGCCACGCTAAAAGCTGACGTTGGCGTGAGCTGCAAGTCGAAGTCGGTTGGGTGAGACGGTCGGTGGGGGAGTGGCGCGCCCTGTGTTACGGTCGCGGAGCCCCTCACCTCGGTGCGGTCGGGCCTGCGCACGGGTGGGTTGCCGGTGCCCCCGTGAGCCCGCCGGTGGCGTACGTACGAGGACGTTCGGTGAGCAACCCTCGTCGTCTTGGCCCTCTGCTACTTTCCCGTGCCGGGTCACACCGAGCCCTGCCGCTCCTCATCTCCTGCGCCCCTCCATCTCCCCTCCGCAGCAGCACCCTGTCTTCGGGTGCCCCTTCCGCTGCACCCCCTCTCCTCCTTCGTCACACCCGTCGCCGTACGCCCGTACGACGACGCCAAGAAAACCCCCATCGCGGGGCCGAACACCAGGGAGCGGGCGACGTGGGTGAGGACGTGCACGTGAGGGGCAGCGTCGGGGGTGGGCCGGTGTCGGCGGGGGCTCGGCGGTGGGCGCTGCTCGCCGTCGCCGTGGCTGTGTTCTGCGTTCAGCTCGACGCGTTCGGCCTGAACCTCGCCCTGCCGCAGATCGGCCGTGACCTGCATGCGGGTGGTGCCGGTCTGCCCTGGGTGGTGAGTGCGTACCTGCTGTCCACCGGCGCGTTGATGTGGGGGGCGGGGAGGCTTGGCGACCTGTTCGGGCGGCGCCGGTCGTTGGTCGTGGGGCTCGTCGTGTTCGGGGTGGCCTCGCTGGCCTGTGCGCTCGCCCCGACGCTGGCCGTCCTCGTCGGCGCGCGGGTGGTACAGGGGGTCGGCGCGGCCCTGGCCATGCCGGTGGGGTTGGCCCTGCTGAGCAATGCCTACCCGACCGAGCTGCGCGGCCGGGCCATCGGCTGGGCGCTGGGCATCGGCGGAACCGCCACCGCCTGCGGCCCGTTCATCGGCGGCGCGCTGACCGACGCGGTCTCCTGGCGCGCCGTGTTCTGGCTCAACGTGCCGCTCGCCCTGCTCGGCGCGGCCTGTGCCGCGCGTACCGCCGAGAGCCACGGCGCCGGCGGCTCCCGCACCGTCGACGTGGGCGGCCTGGTGGGTGTCACGGCCGCGCTCGCCGGGCTCTGCGTTCTCATCGACCGCGCACCGCACTGGCCACGGTCCGCGGTGCTGGCGGGCGCGGTGTCGGTGGCGGCGCTGCTGACCCTGCTCGTGCGGCGGGCGCGGGCCGCGGGGAAGCCACTCGTGGGGCCCGAACTCTCCAGCAACGGGCGGTACTTGGTGCTCACCCTGGCGGGCGCGGTGGCGAACACCGCCACCGTGCTGTTCCTGTTCGTCGTGCCGCTGACCCTCCAGGAACAGTGGGACCTACCGGTGGTACGCGCGGGCGCAGCCTTCCTCGCCCCGGCGCTGGCCATGGCGCTGGCCGGGCCAGTGGCCGGCCGGGTGCCGCCGCGGGCCGCGGCAGGGGTGATGGCGGGTTGCCTGTGCGCGGGAGCGCTGGTCCTCGGCTGTCTCGCCGTGGCGTCCTCGCTCACCGCGTACGTGTGCGTGGCCGCCGCGGGCGGCGCGGTCCTCGGCATGTCCAACGCGTTGACGCTCATCGCCACCCAGGCCGCGGTCAGGCCGGAGCGGGCCGGCGAGGCGTCGGGCGTCACCAAGACGGTCATCACCCTCGCCGCCGGCCTCGGCGTTGCACTGGCCGGGCCCGTCACCGACCGGGGCGGCGACGTGGGCGCGGAATCCGCAGCCGACACGGTGCTGCTGATCACCGCGTCGGCCGGGCTGACCGCGGGCGTGGCGCTCGCGGTGTGGATCGGGTTGCGGCCGGGGGTGGGGCCGGCCGGGCGGGAGGAGTCCGGTGGGTGATGCGGCCCCGCGGAGTCGGTGCGTCGGGGGCCGGGTCGTCGGCGTTGGTTGGGCGGGTGCGGGTACGGGTGCGTGTACGGGGGCGTGGGTGTGTGGCGCATTTGGCGCGACCGGTACGCCCTGCCCGCAGGGCCCCGGGGGGGCTCTGCGGTGGGTCGGGCTTGCTCCCCGCCTTGCGGGGACCACTCCGTAGGTGATCGTCTTCGACAACCTGATGGACGGATCAACCTCGCGCGTACGAGGACGACCACGGCCGAGCCTTGGCCGACAGCCCGACAGCCCGACAGCCCGACAGCCCGACAGCCCGACAGCCCGACAGCCGAGGGGGTGAACGGTCGTGCGGGGCGTGCGGAGCGACCTCGCGGCGGGACGGGACGTGTCGGGACCACCACGGTACGGCGAGCGCCCGCCCGTTCTGCACGGGGCCTGGAGCCGGGCGCCCGCAGGTGCGGTGGTCCAGTCGGTCCGCGGTCCGCGGTCCTCAGTCCTCGGTCGCCTCGGGGTTACGCCGTACGCACCCCGCGGCGAGCAGCGCACCGACCACCGCCAGCGTGCCGGATACCAGGGCGGCCGTGTGCACGCCGTTCATGAAGGCGTGGTGGCTGCCTTCCAGGATCGCCGTCCTGAGGTGTTCAGGGGTCTCGTCCGACACCGGGGCGACGCCCATGGACACCGCGTCCTTCGCCGCGCCCAACTCCGTGGCGGCGGCCGACGGCACCCCGGCCGAGGTCAGCTCTCCGGTCAGGGTGGAGCCGACCCGGGTGCCGATGAGCGAGACCAGCACGGAGGTGCCGAGTGCACCGCCGACCTGGAGGGCCGTGGCCTGGAGGCCACCGGCGACGCCGCCGTCCTTGACGGGTGCGTTGCCCACGATGGCGTCCGAAGACGCCGCCATGACGATGCCGACCCCAAGGCCGAGGGCGATGAAGGGCGGCCACAGCAGGGCGTACGAGGAACTCGCGCTCCACCCCGTCATGACGAAGCAGGCCACGGCCTGGAGCGCCATGCCCAGCGGCATGGTCAGGCGGGGCCCGAACCTTTGGGTGAGCGCGGCCCCCAGGGGCGAGGCGACGACGGAGGCGAGGCTGAGCGGCAGGGTGCGCACACCGGCCTCGACGGGCGAGTAGCCGCGTACGTTCTGGAGGTAGAGCATCACGAAGAAGATCACGCCGAGCAGGACGAAGAAGTTCAGCGCGGTGATGACGGTGCCGACGGACAACGCCGGGTTGCGGAACAGCCGCATGGGCAGGAGCGGGTGCGCCACGCGCGTCTCGTACCAGCCGAACAGCACGATCAGCAGCACGCCGGCGATGATGGCACCGAGGGTGCCGCCCGCGGCCCAGCCCCAGGTCTCGCCCTTGACGACGCCGAACACCACGGCGATCAGACCGGCGGTCAACAACGCCAGGCCCGGGATGTCGAACTTCTCCTGCGCCGCGGCCTCGTTCTTGCTCTGTGGCAGGACGAGGACGCTGAAGACGAGGGCGACGGCGCCGACGGGTGCATTGAGGTAGAAGACCGACTCCCAGTTCACGTGCTGGACCAACAGCCCGCCCACGATGGGGCCGAGCGCCGTGGAGACGGAGGAGACCATGGCCCAGATGCCGACGGCCATCCCGAACTTCCGCGGCGGGAAGACGGCGCGCAGCATCCCCAGGGTGTTGGGCATCAACAGGGCACCGAAGAAGCCCTGTACGGCGCGGAAGGCGATGACTCCCTCGATGGAGTCCGACAGGCCGATCGCGACGGACGCGAGGGTGAAGCCGGCGACGCCGATGAGGTAGAGGGTGCGGCGTCCGAACCGGTCGCCGAGCTTGCCCCCGAGGATCAGGGCCGCCGCGAGCGCCAACAGGTAGGAGTTGGTCACCCACTGGAGGTCCGCGGTGGTGGCGTGGAGGTCCCGGCCGATCTCGGGGTTGGCGATGGCCACGACCGAGCCGTCGAGCCCGACCATGAACAAGCCGAAGGCGACGGCGATCAGGGTCAGCCACGGGTTGGAGCGCGGGCCGTGCGCAGGGCGTGCGTGCTCGTCCCCGGGAGCGGGGGAGCGGAGGACTTCGGTGGGCATGGAGTTCGATCCTCGTCAGGGAGCAGGGAGCAGGGAGCAGGGAGCAGGGAGCAGGGGCAGCACGGAGCAGCCGACAGAGGGGTGGAAGTCCCGGACGGTCGGAAAGCGTCCGTACACGGGGGAAAGTGGGCGGCGTCCGATGGGACAGGCGCCACGGTGGAGCACCGCGCCTCGGGCCGAGGCCCGCGGGCGAGGGGTTCCGCAAGGATGCGCGTATCCGGCCGTCAGCGGTCGGTACGCGCCGTCACTTGGTGGCGGTGAGGCGCTCCGAGAGCCGGTGGAACGCGCCCAGGGCCGCACCGAGGGCGTTCAGATCGCCTTCGGTCAGGGTGCGCAGCGCGTCGGTGACGTGCGTGCTCATCAAGTGGTGGACCTGCGCCAACCCGTGCCGCGCCGTGGCGGTCAGGTGCAGGTGGGCGACCCGTCTGTCGGCGGCGTCCTGCCGGCGTTCCAACAGGCCCTGCTCGGTGAGCTGGGTTACCAGCGCACTGACGTTGCTGGGCTGCATCGACAGGGCTTCGGCGGCTGCGCGCACCGTCACACCGTCGTGCTCCGCGACGTGCCGGAGCAGCGCCCGCTGGGCCTCGGACGGCTTGGGCTGCGGGTGGTCCCGCTCGACGTGCCGGTCAAGGGCACGGAACAGCACGGGCAAGGAGGCCACGAGCCCGGCGGCTACGTGGTCAATGTCCTGGTCGGACGGCCGGTGCTGGGGCATGGCCAGAGCTTATGTATGAAGAAATAGCTATGTCAATATAGGCAACTCGGCTGCTGTGGGGCGGCTCGCTTCCCCGCGATTCCGTAGTCGGCGCGGGGTGAGTGCCAGCCCCGTCCCCGCCCCGTCCTGGCGCGGCCGGGGGCGTAGCGGTGGCCGGGCGGTCCGGCGGACCGGGTGCGGCACGGTCCCAGAAGAGATGGTCAGCACCTCCAGGGAGCACCGCCCCGCACCCGATCGCGCGCCCCGTGGCGGGCGGCGCCCCGCGCCTTAGATGATTCCCTGCGCCAGCATCGCGTCGGCCACCCGCTCGAAGCCGGCGATGTTGGCGCCCGTCACGTAGTCGCCGGGGGCGCCGTAGCGGGCGGCTGTTTCGTGGCAGGTGGCGTGGATGTCGTTCATGATGTGGGTCAGTTCGTCTTCCACCCGCTGGGCCGACCACGACGTGCGGGCGTGGTTCTGTGCCATTTCCAGGGCGCTCACCGCCACGCCGCCCGCATTGGCCGCCTTGCCCGGGCCGAAGGCGACGTTCGCCTGCTGGAAGACGTGCACGGCGGCGGGGGTGGTGGGCATGTTCGCGCCCTCCGAGACGGCCTTGACGCCGTTGCGGACCAGGGTGGTGGCGGCGTTCTCGTCCAGTTCGTTCTGGGTGGCGGACGGCAGGGCGACGTCGGCGGGGACGTCCCAGACGGAGCCGCCCGGTACGAAGCGGGCGGAGGGGCCGCGGCGCTGGGCGTAGGTCTCGACGCGGCCCCGCTCGACCTCCTTGATCTGCCGCAGCAGCTCCAGGTCGATGCCCTTCTCGTCCACGATGTAGCCGGAGGAGTCGGAGCAGGTCACCGGGTTGGCGCCGAGGGCGCGCAGCTTCGCGATGGTGTGGATGGCCACGTTGCCCGAGCCGGAGACCGCCGCCGTCTGGCCTTCGAGGTCCTCGCCGCGCTCGCGCAGCATCGCCTCGGCGAACAGCACGCTGCCGTAGCCGGTCGCCTCCGGGCGGATCAGCGAACCGCCCCAACCCTGGCCCTTGCCGGTGAGGACGCCGGCCTCCCAGCGATTGGTGATGCGTCGGTACTGGCCGAAGAGGTAGCCGATCTCCCGGCCGCCGACGCCGATGTCGCCGGCGGGCACGTCGGTGTGTTCGCCGATGTGCCGGTACAGCTCCGTCATGAAGGACTGGCAGAACCGCATGACCTCGGCGTCGCTGCGCCCGTGCGGGTCGAAGTCGCTGCCGCCCTTGCCGCCGCCGATGCCGAGGCCGGTCAGTGCGTTCTTGAAGATCTGCTCGAAGCCCAGGAACTTGATGACCCCGAGGTTGACCGAGGAGTGGAAGCGCAGCCCACCCTTGTACGGCCCGAGTGCGCTGTTGAACTCGACCCGGAAGCCCCGGTTGACCTGGACGCGGCCCCGGTCGTCCTGCCACGGCACCCGGAACATGACCTGCCGCTCCGGCTCACACAGCCGCTCGATGAGACCCGCCTCGGCGTACTCGGGGCGCGCCGCGAGCACCGGTGCGAGCGTCTCCAGGACCTCGTGTACGGCCTGGTGGAACTCCGGCTGGGCGGGGTTGCGCTGTTCGATCTCGGTGAGGATCTTGCCGAGTACGTCCTGCATGTCGGATCGCGTCGTCACAGAAATGCCTTTCTGGCGCGGCTGTCACCGGATCGATCCTGCACGGATGTGGCTCGCTCGGGCCCGGTTCAGCGTTGAGCGCTCGGCGCCGTTGCCGCACGCGGGGCAAAGTAAGTGTGGCGCCCATATAAACATCTTGACCAGTACGCAGGTCGGCGTCTCAATATGCGAGACGTTGAGGGTGTGGTACGGGCCAGTGCGATGACTGGCGAGGCTCGTCGCCGGCGTCCGCCCCGGGTTGCTCTTGGTGTCTGCCCGGGCACTCTCCGTGTCGTGCGGGGTCGGGGTGTGGGTGGGTCCGGTTGGTGGGGGTGAGCGGTCTGGGCCGGCAGGGGTGGGCCGGGGAGCCGTCCGGGTTGGTGGCGCGGGCCCGGACGGGGGTGGCGCGGCTCCGTGGCCCGGCCCTCAAATCAGCCCCGTACGCGCCGACTTGAGGCCCGCTTCGAAGCGGCTGCGGGCGCCGAGGCGGTCCATGATGGCCGCCATCATGCGGCGCGCCGTACGGGGTGAAATGTGGAGGCGGGAGGCGGCGGACGCGTCGGTGAGGCCCTGGGCGATGAGGCGGAGCAGATCGCGTTCCAGGTCGCTCAGGTCGACGCGCGGGGTGTCGAGCGGGCGGGCCGTCGCCCACATCTGCTCGAACAGGGTGAGCAGGGGAGCGACCAACCCCTTGTCGGTCAGGTGCAGGAACTCCTGACCGGCTGGTGCGGGGTCGGTCGCGTGCGCCGGGTCCGTCGGGTCCACCGGGTCCCGCGGGTCCGCGGGGATCAAGGCGGACCGGCGATCGGCGATGATCATGGAGAGCGGTGCGTCGGCGACCGTGCGGAACTCGCCGCCGCGGGTGCTGAGCCAGTGCCCGTACTCCCGGTGTGCGTCGTCACCCGAACCGGCCGCGTGGCCGATCATCGTGCGGACCGACCCGCCGCGGTCCAGGGTGCGGGCTGCTGCGCGGCGCGCGGTGTGCAGGGCCTGTCCCGGTCGCAGGTCGCCCGGCAGTAGGGAGAGCACCTCGTGACCGGCCCCGCCGACAAGTTGCCGCACCCGCTGCTGGACGGCGTGCGTGCCCGTCAGCCGCTCCACACCCGCCGTGGCTGCCGGTTGTCGCGAGCCGCCCGCGAGCGTGCGCAGTAGGGCGGACGAGGCGCCGGACGCAGTGCGCTGGCCGGGCGGCAGTGCGGCGTTCTGCCGGGGCACCACCTGCCTGAGCCCGGCGGTCGGGTCCACGGCGACGTACGCACCGGGTACGTCGAAGGACTCCTGGAGCAGGTTTCTCCGCAACAACTCGGGCAGGCACGCCTGGACCTCGGCCGTTTCGATGTCGAGCCGGGCGGCGATGTCCCCGGCTCGCGCGGCCGGCGTCCCCAGCATCGACTGGTAGACCCTCTCCTGCGTCGAACCCGGTTCAAGTGTCGCGAGCATGGCGATTCCCCAACGTTCCTGACGGTGCTGCGTAGTGGCCGGTACACCTTGTTGGATGCGTGGCCACCCTGTCTGGATGCGTAGTTGTGCGGATCTTGGACGGTACGGGCACACCCCGGGGCACCGGAGAGGGTGGCCCGGGGTGTGCCGGAGTGCCCGTTCGGCCCGTTCGTGGCCTGCTGGTTGTGCGTCTCGCGGCTGGGTGCTGGGTGCTGGGTGCTGGGCGTCGGGCGTCGGGTGGGGCGGGGGTGTGCCGGTGGCTGGGGTGGCTGGCACGTGGTTGTCGCGTCGGCCGGCCGTGCCCCGGTGTCGCCCGTTGGTGTCACCCGGTCGGCGACTGGCTGGCCGACCGGCATCGGATGGGTGGGTGGGTCAGGCCGCCGCGGGCAGTTCTGCGAGGAACGAACGCATCGCGCCGGCGACCGTGTCCAGATGGCTTTCGAGGAGGAAGTGCCCGCCGCCCGGGACCAGTTGGACCCGCGCGTGGGGCAAGTCCCGCGCGAACGCCCGGGCGCCTTCGGGGCCGAAGATCTCGTCCTCCGCGCCCCAGACGGCGAGCAGCGGTACCTGGCTGGTGCGGAAGTACGCGTGGAGCTTCGGGTAGAGGGGCGGGTTGGTGGCGTAGTCGCGGATGAGGGCGAGTTGGATCTCGGCGCCGCCGGGTCGGGAGATCTCGCGGTGGTCGGTGGCCCAGGTGTCCGGGTCGACCAGCTCGGGTTCGGCGACGCCGTGCAGGTACTGCCACCGGATGGCTTCCTCGGTCAGGCCGGCCCGCATGTCGGCCTCCGCCGACGGGGTGGGGGACTGCGCGTAGGCCCAGATCGGGGCCCAGAAGTCGGGGACGAACCCGTCGTCGTAGCCGTTGCCGTTCTGGCTGACGATCGCGGTGATCGCCTGCGGCTGGCGCAGGGCGAGGCGCCACCCGATGGGGGCGCCGTAGTCCTGCACGTACAGCGCGTACCGGGTGAGGCCCAACTCGGCTAGGAGCGCCGCGGTCACGTCGGTGAGCGCGTCGAAGGTGTAGTCGAAGGCGTCCGCGGGCGGCGTGTCGGACTGCCCGAACCCGAGGTGGTCGGGGGCGATCACATGGAACCGGTCCGCCAGGGCGGGGATGAGCTGCCGGAACATGCGTGAGCTGGTCGGGAACCCGTGCAGCAGGACGACGGTGGGAGCGTCGGCGGGCCCCGCCTCCCGGTAGAACACGCGGTGCCCGAGCACGGAGGCGTGGCGGTGGCGCACCTCGGCCATGAGTAACCCCTTTGAATGCTTTATCTGGTTAGGTCGACTGCTCCAGGTTGATCCGCAGCCTGTAACCTGTCAAGTGCTTCAATCTGGTTATCGATGGTGGGAGGGGCGCGATGCTCGGCGAAGAGGCGCTGCTCGAAGCGCTCAACAGCACGCCCGTACTGGACGGGGTGCCGCACGATCTGTGGCAGGACGACGCCACACTGCGGCAGTGGGCGGTGCACCACGGCTCCACGGGCGGGCCGGCGGAACGGGAGTGGCTGCGGCGGGCCCGGGCGGCGCTCCAGGCGGTGGCGCGCGGCGAACGGGGACCGCAGGCGCTGGCCGACTGTGTCGCCGACGTCCGTCAGGTGCCCCTGCTGCGCGCGGAGGGCCTGGAGTGGGTGCTTGAGGTGGCGGACGAGCGGCGCCTCGCCGTCGAACTCGTCCTGGCGTGGGCCCGCCTCGCGGAGACGTCGCCCGGCAGGCTGCGGCCGTGCGCCAACGGCGACTGCCGCCTGTTCCTGGTGGACCACAGCCGCGCCAACTCCGCGCGGTGGTGCTCGATGCGGACCTGCGGCAACCGTCTCAAGGCCCGCCGCCACCACGAGCGACAGCGCCGGGCCGACGCGGCAACGACCCCTGATGCCCCCGGCGCGACCTCGCCCGAAGCTCCCTGAGCGGCCCTGCCGGGCCCGCGTAACCCTGAGCGGCCTGGGCAGCCCGAAGTGACCCGCGTAACCCTGAGCAGTCTGGGCAACCCCGGGCAGTCCGCGTAGCCCCGAGTGGTCCGAGCGGGCAACCCTGTGCAGTCCCGGTCGACCAACCCCGAGCGGCGCGAGCAACCTTGAGCGACCCGAGCGGACTTGTGCCGCCCGGGCCGGGATTTTCCTGCCGTGCCGCCCGGTTGCCACCCGTGGCGAGCAACGTGGCTTTCGCCCGCCCCCGAGGGGCGCAGGACCAGTGGAACAGGGAGTCGTCGTGACGTTAGCGGACAGGGTCAGCACGCACCACGAGGTACGGCGAGCGGAACACACCACCATTCGGTACACGGCCAGCGGACCGGTCGGCGGACCCACCCTGCTGCTCATCCACGGGTGGGCGTGTTCCCGCAGCGACTTCGACGGGGTGACCCGTCACCTGCCGGCGGGGCAGCGGGTCCTGGCGGTCGACCTCGCCGAGCACGGTGCGTCGCGGTCGGTGCGGGAGGTGTGGACGATGGAGGAGTTCGCCCACGACGTGGCCGCGGTGCTCGCGGCCGAGTCGGTGTCCACGGCGGTGGTGGCCGGGCACTCGTTGGGCGGGGCGGTCGCCGTGGAGGTGGCCCGGCTGCTGCCGGAGGTGGTCACCCGGGTCGTCGCGCTGGACGCGCTCACCTTCCTGCCGCTGTTCCCGGCGATGGACGAAGAGCGGGCCGAGGCGACGATGCGCGGCTACCACACGGACTTCGCCACCGCGGTGCGGCGAGCCGTCGAGGACGGCTCGCCCGCGGGGACCGACCCCGAGCGCGTCACCGCCTACTACGAGAAGATGGTCGCGGTGCGCCAGCCCGCCGGCACCCGTGCGTTGGAGGGCCTGGTGCGCTGGGACATGGATGCGGCACTGCGGGCCACGCGGCAACCGATCACCGTGTTCGCGGTACGCGCCCTGCTGGCGCAGGAGGCCGTCGACCGCTACCGGGACCGCCTCACCATCGTCCCCGTCGACTTGGGGAGCCACCACTTCCCGGTGGAAGCCCCCGAAGCCACGGCGGAACTGCTGGTCAGCGTGGTGGGCTGACCGGCATCGACCGGGGGCCGCGGAGCCGTGCCGATTCCGCGGCCCCGCCGTACGACCCGTACGACGCCAGGTCCACCCACCGGGCGGCGTCTGGTGCGCCGGGTGGGCCCTGGCCACCTCGGCGTACGGACCGGGCGCCCCGGGCCGGCGCTCACGCCGACCGGCCTCGAAGCCCACGGGCCCCGAGGCGCCCAAGCCCAGCACGGTCGGTGAGTCGCGGCGCCCGGCGCAACCGTCACGGTGTCAGGACCAACCGGCCGAAGACCCGTCCCGCCGCCATCTCCTCGTGCGCCAACACCGCCTGATCCAGGGGGAGTACGGCATGGACGACGGTGCGCAGGTCCCCGCGGGCGGCGGCGTGAAAGTGGGCCGTGCGGACGGCCCGTACGTCGGGAACCGGGACCGTGTCGGTGCTGAAGGTGGCGAAGGTGAGCGACTTGCGGAAGCCCTCAAGGAGGTGGGTGCCGAAGTCGGCCGGGGGGTGCCCGCCGACCACGCCGACTGCCAGATAGCGGCCGTTGGGCCGCAACCTGTCGATGAAGAGTGGGAGCCCGGGGCCGCCGACGACGTCGATGACCACGTCGAAGGAGGTGGGTGCGGCCGGGTCGCCCGCGCCGGAGCGGTCCAGTACGTGGGTCGCGCCCAGCTCGCGCAACCGGGCGCCGCGCTCCGGTGCGGAGGTGGTCACCGCCACGGCACCGGCACCGCCGCCGGCCGCGAGTTGGACCGCCGCGATGCCGATGCTGCCGGCCGCGCCGCGTATCAGCACCGACTCGCCCGGTGTCAGCCCGGCGCGCGCCAGGGCGAAGTGGGCAACCGCCCCCGAACCGCCCAGGGTTACTGCATCGGCGCAGGTCAGACCGGCTGGTAGCGGGAGGGTGTCGGCCAGGGTGGCGACGGCCCGTTCGGCGTACCCACCCGACAGGCCGGTGAAGGCCCACACCCGTCGCCCGAGCCAGGCCGGGTCCACCCCCGCCCCCAGTGCGGTGACCCGGCCGGCGACCTCGCTGCCGAGCACCTGTCCCTCCCGGAAGGCGCCGCGCCCGAGCATCCCCCTGCGCAGTACGGCGTCCACGCCGCCCACGCCGATCGCCTCCGGGGCGATCTGCACCTGCCCGGGCGCGGGGGCGGGCGCGGGCAACTCGACGACCTCCAACCCCTCGGGTCCACCGAACCTACTGATCACGACAGCTTTCATCTTCTGACTCCCGGGGTGGGTGAGGGGTGGTGCACGGCGGGGTGGGGCGGTGCACGGCAACGGTGGCCGCGGTGAGGGTGGCGGTGGTGTCGGGCCCTGCGGCCCGAGGCGGGGCACACGGCACGGGGCCGGTGCGCCGAGCCGCCATCGCCTTCGGACCGTAACGGGCACCCGCGCCCGGATGGCTAAAGTGAGAAGGCATGAACCACCCTTTGCCTCACTCCCTGCGCTCCGACGCGCGGGACAACCGGATGCGCATCCTGCGAGCCGCTCGCGCGGTCTTCGGTGAGGAAGGGTTGGGCGCCCCCGTCCGCGCAGTGGCCCGGCGGGCGAGCGTCGGGCCCGCCACGCTCTACCGGCACTTTCCGACCAAGGGCGAGCTGACCGCGGCTGCCTTCGCCGAGCAGCGGCGGGAGTGCCGGGCCATCGTCCACGAGGCCGGTGCGGACCCGGACCCCTGGCGCGGCTTCCGCCGGCTGGTCGAGCAGACGTGTGAACTGCACGCCCACAGCAGCGGGTTCGCCGACGCCTTCATCGCCTCCCGCCCCGATGCCGCGGACTTCACGGCCGACCGGGAACACGCCCTGCGCGCGGTCGCCGCACTGGCCCGCCGCGCCCAGCGCGCCGGCCGGTTGCGCTCCGGCTTCGTCGTCGACGACCTGGTCCTGATGCTGATGGCCCACCGGGGTGTCCAGGAGGTGCCGCATCCGGACCGGCTGCCCGCCTCCCGCCGCTTCGCCGCCTACGTGATCGAGGCGTTCCGGGCCGCGCCCGCGCCGGGGGCGCCCGAGCCGCTGCCGGCCGCGCCACGGCTGGGACCCGTACGATCGCCGTACGGTACGGGGCCGTAGGCGCGTACGCCGCGGTGCCGACCCCATCAGTACGCGACCCCGCCAGTACGCGCCCCCCACCTGGATGTGACCCCGAGCAGGGCGTGACCGCGAGCCTCCGCAACCGAGCCGGGCGCTCCACTTCGTGCCGGCCGTGGGGTCGGTTGGGCAACTCCCCGTGCAGACAAGCCGAACGGCGCCGAATCTCCCCTCGGCGCCGTTCGACTTCGTCACACACCCACGCTGGTCCCGCCCTGCGAACCCCCGGCCGACCCCGTCAGCTCGACCGATCGGACGGGTGCGGGCCCGCGGCGGTGCGGGGACCGGCTCACCCGGGAGGCCGCAGCCCGGCGAACGCCGCTTCCAGGACGGCGTCCACGAAGGTGGCGTCGTACTGGCCGGGAATGAGCAGGAAGCGGTAGTACAGCGGGCCGTAGAGCAACGCGATGACCACTTCGAGATCGACGTCCGACCGCAGTTGGCCCGCCTCCTGCGCCTTGCGGAGCCGGTCGCGGGTGCCGACCGTCAGCGGTTCGATCCAGCGTTCGTGCAGGGCCCGCGCGATCGCCGGGTCGTGCTGTGCCTCACCGACGAGCGCGGCGTACAGCGTGCCGAACTTCTCCTCGCCGAGCAGTGACCGCGCGGCGTTCATCTGGGTCCGCAGGTCGGCCACGACGTCGCCGGTGTCGGGGTAGCTCAGGTTGGTTTGCAGCTTGGAGAGCAGGGCGTCGAGGAAGACGTGCCCCTTGGACGGCCAGCGTCGGTACACGGTGTGTTTGCCGACGCCGGCGCGGGCGGTGATCGCCTCGATGCTGAGTTTGGCGTAGCCGACCTCCTGGGCGAGGTCGAGCGTGGCCTGGAGAACGGCTTGGGTGCGGTCGGGGCGACCGCTCGGTGGTGGTTGAGGAGCTGTAGTCACCCAACCACGCTAACGGTTGGGCACGGCACGTGCCGTCTTGACGTGGCCGACCGGATGGTGCACGATCACGTCGTCCGAACGGCACGGCACGTGCCGTTACGTTTTTGGGGCGCACCACAGCACTGCGAACGGAGTCAGATTGTGAATGCGATGCTGCACCTGGATACCAGCGCCCGCCGTCGCTCGATGAGCCGCGAGGTGGGCGACGCCTTCGCCGCCTCCTGGCGCGCGGCCCACCCGGGCGGCAGCTACGTCCACCGGGACCTGGCGGCCGACCCGGTGCCCTTCATCGACGAGGCGTGGACCGAACTGTGCGACTACGTGATCGAGCAGGGCATCACGGAGATCGACCGGCTGCACGAGGCGGCGCGCACCCCGGCCCAGCGCGCGGCCTGGGCGGTGGTGGAGCCGCTGATCGGCCAACTCGTCGCGGCGGACACCATCCTGATCGCCACGCCGATGTACAACTTCTCGATCCCGGCTCCGCTCAAGGCGTGGCTGGACCAGGTGACCTTCCCCCGGATGTCGCTCGCGCCCCGGCGCTTCGTGGTGGCCACCGCGCGCGGTGGCGCCTACTCGCCGGGCGCCCCGAAGGAGAAGTTCGACTACCAGGAGCGCTACCTGCGCGACTTCTTCGCCGGGCACTTCGCAGTGGAGGACACCGTCTTCATCAACGCGGAGTTGGCCAACACGCGGCTCGACCCGAACATGGCCCACCTGCGGGACAAGCACGAGGAGTCGTACGCCCGGGCGCTGGAGACGGCCCGGATGCTGGGCGCGGAGTACTGAGATGGCCTGGTACCTGCTCGGCCTGGCGAGCCTGGTGGAGATCGCCTGGTCGCAGTCGATCAAGCCGACGCATAACTTCACCAGGCCGCTGCCCACCCTGCTGTGCTTCGTGCTGATGTCGGTGGCGGTCTACTTCCTGTCGCGCGCCATGCAGACGCTGCCGGTGGGGACCGCGTACGCCGTCTTCACCGGGGTGGGTGCGCTCGGCGCCATCGCCCTGGGCATCGTGGTCCACAAGGACCCGTTCACCGCGGGTCGGGCCATCGCGCTCGCCCTCATCCTCGGCGGCGTCGTCCTCGCCAGGGTGACCAACCCGGAGTAGGGAGCGGTCGCGGCCGGGGGGAGTGGCCGCGACCGAAGACCCTGCCCGACGGACTGACAGCCCGCGGCGCCCCCCGGCGCCCGGCCCGCTGTCAGTCCGTTTCGTGTGAGGTGGGTGTGTGCGGGTGTGGACGTGTGAGTGGTGTGCGGGGTGGGTGGGAGTGCCCGCGGTGCGCGCAGGCTGTGCCGGGTGCGTCGGTCGCCGCCACCACCGCCGGCAGTCGTACGCCGTTTCGCGCCTGTCGGCGGCCGGACCGGTGTGTTCAGTGGTCCCCGGTGAGGTTGAGGAGGACGACTCCGCCGATGATCAGGGCGATCCCGAAGACCTTGGCCATGGTCGCCCGTTCCTCCATGAACATCATGCCGATGAGTGCGATCGCGGCGGTGCCGAGCCCGGACCAGATCGCGTACGCGATGCCCAGCTCCATCTTCTTGAGCGCCTGCGCCAACAGGGTGAACGAAGCGATGTAGCAGACCGCCACGACCAAGCTCGGCAACAGCTTGGTCAACCCCTCGCTCAACTTCAGGAACGAGGTGGCGGTGACCTCAGCGGTGATGGCACTGATCAGCAGCACCCAGACCATGGCCGCCCCAATCTGTCGTTCGGTCAGGAGAATCGGTCAGAAGAGTCGCCAATTGCTCGTCATGTGCTCGTACCGGCCACTGCCGCGGCGGGTCGACCGCCTCGATCGGCCCGGCGGCGAACCGTGGCGACGATGCCAGTCGCGGAGGTCAGCAGGTAGTGCGCGTCGACCGGTGGCGCGTGCCGTCCCCCAGGGTGGTGACCCGCGGGCCGCGGCGCGGGGTGAGTCTAGGGTCCCGGCGGGGTCCGGCGGTGAGCGTGTCGCCTGCGTACGAGTCGGGTGGCGTGGGTGCCTCGAAGGGGGAGCGCCGGTCGGGGTAGGGGTGCGCAGACGGCGCGCCGACCGCGGCTGCCCACCCAACGGCCGTGCTCGTACGGCTGGTTCGGCGCGGGGCGGCGGGACATCGAGCATCCGATCACCCGGTGCGGCCCCGTGTCCAGGGTGCCGTCCAGATGCAGTCAACTGGGGCCGCGACCACCCAACCGGTCGCCACGCGCTCCCCCTCCGGATGGCCCGACCGGCGGCGCCGGTTGATGGTCACGTCAGGTTCGGCGGAGGGTGGCCGGGCCCGCGCGGCAAGGCGTGTGCGGGCCGAGAACTTCCGATGGCCATCCCGGCACCTGTCGATGACATCGCTTCGCCGACCGGAGCGATCAATGCAGAAATAGCCAGGTAATCGTCATCATTGGGGCAGTCGAGGCTTATGTGCGCCTGAAGGGAATGTGCACCTTGACGACTGTTCGTAGAATACCCCCTGGTCAGGAAGGGAATTGCGGGATCGCGCCAACGGTGGCTCACATGATCTGCCCGGCGGGCCGCGGTGGGGTTTTCGGACAGCGCGATGACCTTGGTTCGGGCCGGTCGAAAGAGCGCGCGATGGCGGAGACTTTCCGATGCTGAAAGGGATTCCGGAAGAGCTGCCGGAAGGTTCCGCGTGCGCTGGGGAGATTCGATGTCCCCGGCCTCGGCGAGCCCCGGTAGGCCGCTGCGAAAGGCGTCGACTCTTGCTCTCGTGCGGCGTACGGGGAACAGCGGCCCGGGCGTCGACCGGACGTGCGCCGACGGCGGGAGAGTCGCCCTGGCGATGCGGACCGCCCGGCCGATGCGCGGGGACGGAGCGATGTGACCGGCGTCCCCAAGGTCGCGGCGCACGGCTGGCTCGGGCCAGGAAACTACTGGTCGCCGGCGTGTATGTGGAAGGCGGTGAGCGTGGTGGGCGAGTCCCGCGCCAGGCGTTTCGCCCGAACGCCCGGAGCCCGCGCGGAGTCCGGCCGGTGCTCCGGTGGGCGAGCCGGCAGGTGGCCGACGCGCCTGGGGGAGCGGTGCCGCCGATCCGGTGCGGCCTGGCGGGACGGGCAGGGCACGCCGGCGCGCCGATCGTGTACGAGCGACCCGTCCCCCGCCCGTGCCGCCGACCGTGAAACAGAAAAGCGCCGCCTCCACTTGTCGATCTTCACGGAAACAGAAATTCCCGCCGAAGGGCCGGTCTATTTCGCTGCTAAATGCAGGGTCAGCACCCTGTCCGAAAAGCGCGGTCGGGTCGCGGGAATGAGTACTTGATGGACTGTGCCGGTGGCCTGTTGCAGTGCGATCGATGCTGGGTACGCTCGCTGCCAGGTGATCCGCCGGGGAAAGATGTTGAGCCCGCAACGGGTCGAGGCTGCGCTGTTGCTGAAATCGCTCCTGGGTATCACGGACGGAGGCCCCTGTTGTGAGCGTTTCGCGGACGACGTTACCGGTGCTGTTCGAGGCGTGTGCTGAAACGAGTCCTGGCGCGGTGGCGCTGCTCGTGGGAGACGACACGTACACCTACGCCGAGCTCAACTCCTCAGCCAGTCGACTGGCCCGCGCCCTGGTGGCACGCGGCATCGGACCCGAGGACTTCGTGGCGATCGCGCTGCCGCGTACCGAAGAGATGGTCGTGGCGCTCCTCGCGGTGCTCAAGGCGGGCGCCGCGTACTTCGCGATCGACCCCCACCACCCGGCCGAGCGGGTCGCGTTCATGGTCGCCGAGGTGCGCCCCGCGCTGGCGCTTGTGGCCGCGGGTGCGGTCCCGGCCGGGCTCGCCGACGCCGCCGTACCGACCGCGACCCTCGAAGAACTCGCCCGGGGCGCCGCCGACACCGAGGGGCCCGCCGGCGACCTGCGCGACGCGGAGCGCAGCACACCGCTCCACGCCGACCACCCGATCTACGTCATCTACACCTCGGGCTCCACCGGCAGGCCCAAGGGCGTCGTCGTCACCCACGGCAACCTCGTCAACCTCCTCACCGACCTCGGAGAACGTCTCGACCTCAAGCCCACGGACCGGATGCTGGCCACCTCGGTGCTCGGCTTCGACATGTCCGGCGTGGAACTCTTCCTGCCGCTGATCCGGGGCGCCGGCATCGTGCTCGCGCCGGCCGGGGCCAACCGGGAACCGGCGACCGTGGCGGCACTCCTGCGCCACGGCGTGACCCTCGCCCAGGGCACCCCGACCTGGTGGGGCATGCTCGTCGAACAGATCCCGGACAGCCTGCGCGGGCTGCGCATGCTGGTCGGCGGCGAGGCGCTGCCGCCCGCGGTCGCCAGCGCGATGCTCGCCCTCGGCCGCGAGGTGGTGAACCTGTACGGGCCGACCGAGACCACCGTCTGGTCGACCATCGCACCGCTGCGCGAGGTCAGTGGACCGCCACCGATCGGGCGCCCGCTCGCGGGCACCGCGGTCCACGTGCTCGACGCCGACGGCGCCGCCGTACCACAGGGCGAGGTCGGCGAGCTGTACATCGCCGGCGCCGGCGTCGCGCGCGGCTATCTCAACCGGCCCGCGCTGACCGAGGAGCGCTTCGTCACCAACCCGTTCGACCCGCGCGGCGGCCGGATGTACCGCACCGGCGACCTGGTGCGCGTGACGGCCGCCGGCGACCTGGAGTTCGTCGGCCGGGCCGACCGCCAGGTCAAGCTCCGCGGCCACCGCATCGAACTCGGTGAGGTGGAGAGCGCGGTCACCGACCATCCGCTGGTCGGCCAGGCCGCCGTCATGGTCCGCGAGGACCGGCCGGGCGACCACCAACTGGTGGCGTACGTGGTGCCGGCCGGCCAGGTGGAGTCCGAGGCGGCGGCCCGCGAGAAGGTCGAGGAGTGGCAGCAGGTGTACGACTCGGTCTACACCGGCGCCGAGACCGAGACCGAGACCGCGCCGCCCCCGCTGGGCCAGGACTTCGGGGTGTGGAAGAGCAGCTACGACGGGCGCCTGCTGCCGATGGAGCAGCTCACCGAGATCCAGGACGACACCGCGGAACGGATCAGGGAGCTGCGCGCCCGCCGCGTCCTGGACATCGGGGTGGGCGCCGGGCTCACCCTCGCCCGGGTGGCGCCGAGCTGCGAGGCGTACTGGGGCACGGACTTCTCCGCCCCCGTCATCGACAGCCTGCGCGCCCAGGTGGCCCGCGACACTGCCCTGGCCGACAAGGTCGAGCTGCGCTGTCAGCCGGCGGACAACCTGGACGGGCTGCCCAAGGACTTCTTCGACCTGGTCGTCATCAACTCCGTCATCCAGCACTTCCCGACCGTCGACTACCTGGTCCGCGTACTGACCAACGCCCTGGACCTCATCCGGCCCGGCGGCGTCGTCTTCGTCGGGGACGTCCGCCACCTCGGCCTGCTCCGGAGTCTGAAGACCGCCATCCAACTGCACCGCTTCGACGCCCGGGCGGACGCGGACGAGGTACGGCGCAGCGTCGACCACGCGCTGGCGCTGGAGAAGGACCTCATGCTCCACCCCGAGTTCTTCCTCGCCCTCGTCGACCGGCTCGAACCGGCCGCCGCCGCGGACATCCGCCTCAAGCCCGGCCGGCACCACAACGAGTTCACCCGCTACCGGTACGACGTCGTCCTGCACAAGCGGTCCGGCCAGCACCAGACCCTGGGCGAGCTGCCGGAACTGCGCTGGGGCGAAGACGTCGACACCCTCGACCAGCTCGCCCCCCGACTCGCGGAAGCCACCGGGACGCCCCTGCGCGTCACCGGAATACCCAACGCGCGCATCATCAACGAGACGACCGCGGCCGAGCACCTGGTGGCGGGCGCGGACCTGCCGACGGTACTGGCCGCACTGCACGCAGGCGCGCGCGGCGTCGACCCCGAAGAGCTGCGGCAACACGCCGAACGGCTCGGCCACCGGGCGCTGCTCACCTACTCCGGGTCGGCCGACGGCAGCTTCGACTGCGTCCTGGTCCCAGCCGACGGACCACGGCTGCCGGTCCTCGCCGACCTCTACCGGCCGGCCAGTGCGGCGACCGCCCCGCTCACCGCGTACGCCAACGCCCCGATGGCGGTCAGCGCGGCCGGCCTGCCCACCGCGTCGCTCCGCAGCCACCTGGCCAAGACGCTGCCCGACTACATGGTCCCGGCCGCCTTCGTCCAGTTGGACGCGCTGCCGTTGACCACCAACGGCAAGCTCGACCGGGCGGCGCTGCCGGCGCCCCGGCTTGCCACCGACGGGGCGGGGCGCGCTCCGGGCAACGCGACCGAGGAACTGCTGCGCGAACTGTTCAGCCATGTGCTCGGCGTGCCGCAGGTGGGCGTCGACGACGACTTCTTCGAGCTGTACGGCAACAGCATCCTCGCGGTTCGGCTGGCCAGCGAGGTCCGTCAGCGCACCGGCATCGACCTGCCGGTCCACGAGATCTTCAACCGGCCGACCGTGGCCGCCCTCGCCGACCTGCTCACCCGACCGGACTCCGGTACGGAACCCACCGCGCGGGTGGACCTCGTCGCGGAGGCGTTCTTGGACCCGGACATCACGACCGCGAGCAGTCAGCCGCTGGACGCGGACCGGGTCCGCGCCCCGCGCCACGTCCTGCTCACCGGGGCGACCGGCTTCCTCGGCTCGTTCGTCCTGCGGGAACTCCTCGACCGCACCGACGCCCGCATCCACTGCCTGGTGCGCGCGGGCGACGACGCCGAGGCCACCGCCCGGGTGCACGCGAGCCTGCGCGGCTACGGTCTCGCCGCGGACCTCGCCCCCGACCGCATCGTGGCCATCGCCGCGGACCTCGGCAAACCGCTGTGCGGGCTGACCCAACCGCAGTTCGACACACTGGCCGAACAGGTCGACCTGGTATTGCACAACGGCGCCCGGGTCAACCTGGTCGACGCGTACGACCGGCTGCGGGCGACCAACGTCGGCGGGACCCGGGAACTGCTGCGGCTCGCGGCGCACCGGCGGGTCAAGCCGCTGCACTACGTCTCCGCGACCAGCGTGCTGATCGGGACGGGCGACAACCCGGAGCCGCTGGCGGAACACCGCAGGGTCGACCCCGAGGAGATGCCCGGCGAGGGCTACGTGTGCACCAAGTGGGTGGGGGAGGAGATGCTGCGCATCGCGCGCGTGCGCGGCGTTCCCTCGGCGGTGTACCGGCCCGCGCAGATCGGCGGGCACACCGCGACCGGCGCGGTCGGCGGCGACGACGGCCTGTGGCACTACATCAGGGCCTGTGTGGAGGTCGGCGCGGTGCCGGACGCCGGCGCCGACTGGACGGAGGTCAACCTGGTGCCGGTCGACTACGTCGCCCGCGCCTACGTCCACCTCGCGCTGCGCCCGGAGTCCATCGGCGGCGAGTTCAACCTGACCAGCACGGGCACCGTCCGGATCGACGCCATCGCCGACCGCCTCCGGGCGGCCGGCCACCGCATCGACCCCGTGCCGTACGCGGAGTGGGTGCGCCGGCTGCACCAGCACGCCGAGTCCGCCGCCGAGTCCGCCACCGAGCCCGCAGCAGATGCCGCGGCGCCCGCCCTCGCCCCCGGCGGCGGGGCCACGGGCCGGGTCAGCTCGGTACAGGCGACGCTGGTCCTGGTCAGCGCGGCCGTCGAATCGCTCCAACTCGACGACTACCGCTACGACCAGCGCCACACCGCGCGCGCCCTGGCCACATCGGGCATCGACTGCCCCGACATCGACGGCCCGCTGCTCGACCGGTACGTGAAGTACCTCGTCGACTCCGGCTTCCTGCCCGCGCCCCACGCCGAGCGGGCGTCCTGACCGAAGTTCGCCCGGCGTGGGGCGACGCGTTCGAGGAGAAGTGATGGAACACCGGCACGTCGGAACCAGCGGCCTGATGGTCAGCGAGATCGCGTACGGCAACTGGCTCACCCACGGCCACCAGATCGACGAACCCACCGCGACCTCCTGCGTCCGGACGGCGCTCGACCTGGGCATCACCACCTTCGACACCGCCGACATGTACGCCGATACCCGTGCCGAAGAGGTGCTGGGCCGGGCGCTGGCCGGGGAGCGGCGGGCCGGACTTGAGATCTGCACCAAGGTGTACTGGCCGACCGGCCCCGGGCCCAACGACCGCGGTCTGTCCCGCAAACACATCCTGGACTCCATCGACGGATCACTGCGTCGGTTGCGCACCGACTACGTGGACATCTACTGGGCGCACCAGTACGACGTTCAGACGCCCATCGAGGAGACGATGGAGGCGTTCTACGACGTGGTGCGGTCCGGCAAGGCCCGCTACATCGGGGTTTCCGAATGGCCCGCCGACGACATCCGCGTCGCACACCGGCTGGCCAGGGAGCTGCGCATCCCCCTCATCGCCAACCAGCCGCAGTACTCCATGCTGTGGCGGGTCATCGAATCCGAGGTGGTCCCGGCCTGTGCCGAACTCGGCATCGGGCAGATCATCTGGTCGCCGATCGCCCAGGGAGTGCTGACCGGCAAGTACCTGCCCGGGGGCGAGCCGCCGGTGGGGTCGCGCGCCGCGGACGATGAGGGGCGCGACTGGGTGCGCCCCTTCCTGCGCGACGAGGTGCTGAGCCGGGTGCAGCGGCTGCGGCCGGTGGCCGATGCGGCCGGGCTGACGATGGCGCAGCTCGCGGTGGCCTGGACGTTGCAGAACCCGCAGGTCGCCGCCGCGATCGTCGGGGCCTCCCACCCCAAACAACTCATCGAGAACAGCGCGGTCTCCGGAGTCGTCCTGGACGGCGAGTTGTCGGCGCAGATCGACGCCGTGCTCCAGCCGGTCATCGAACGCGACCCGGCCCGCACCGCCCGCCAGGACCCCCGCCCGTGACCCCGCCGCTGCCACGGCTCCAGCCGGTGTCGGCGGTGGCGCCGTTGCCGAGGGTGGGGCCGCTGCCGCACGGTGGTTGTGGCGGGGGTCCGGCGCGCGCCGCCAGCGGGCGCGGGGCCGGCGGCACGGCCCGGAGGTGGCCCGGCCCCAAAGGAAGCAGCACAGCCAGCGGGAACCCCGCACCGCACCATCGAGATTTCGCTCGCCCGACTGCCGGAGGGGACGCCTGATGACCATGACCACACCGGCCGATTGGCCGCACGCGCCACTGCCGCTCGACGAACTGGAGAACGTGACGGGCCCGTTCGGGGAGTCGGCCATGCTCCCCGCGGCGGCCTACACCGCCCCCGAGGTGTTCGCCTGGGAACAGCGGCACCTGTTCGCCGGCACCTGGAGCTGTCTCGGCAGGGTGGACGACATCTTCACCGATGGCACCACCCAGCACGCCCGCCAGGTGGGCACCGTTCCCGTATTGCTGACCAGGGACGGCGACCGCATCGCCGCCTTCGCCAACACCTGTCGGCACCGCGGCCACGAGCTGCTGGCCGGCGGCACCTCGTCGGCCAAGCGCGTGGTGCACTGCCCCTACCACGCCTGGACGTTCACCATGGACGGCGCGCTGCGCACCGCGCCCAGGTTCCCCGAACTGCCCACCGACCACGGGCTGATCGAGCTGCCGGCCGAGGTCTGGCACGGTTGGATCTTCGTCAACGCCAGCGCCGACGCCGCACCCTTCGCCGAGTACCTGGGTTCGCTCGCGGGCTACGTCGCGCCGTACGCACCCGAGCGGCTGAAGCTCGCCGCGAGCCGTGCGTACGAGGTGGCCGCGAACTGGAAGGTCATCGTCGAGAACTACCAGGAGTGCTACCACTGCCCGCACATCCACCCCGAGCTCAGCTACGTCGCCCCGCCCAACAGCGCCGAGTACTTCGCCGACGAACCCGGCGCCTGGGTCGGCGGCACCATGGACCTGGAGGAGGGCGCCCAGACCATGTCGATGGACGGGCGGGCCGGGGCACCGATCTTGCCCGGCGTCGACCTGCGGAAGGTCTTCTACGCCGCGCTCGCCCCCAACCTGCTCATCTCGCTCCACCCCGACTACGTGCTGATCCATCAGCTCACCCCCACCTCTCCCGGGCACTCCAGGGTCGAGTGCTTCTGGTACACCCTGGACGGGGCGATCGAGGACAGCCCCGTGGACTTCTGGCACCGCATCAACGAGCAGGACTGGTCGGCCTGCGAGTCCGTCCAGCGCGGGCTCACCTCGCCGCACTACCGGCCCGGCCCCTTCGCCCCGATCGAGGACTCGGTGCACCGCTGGGTGGCCCTCATCGGTCGCGCCTACGGCGGCATGCAGCCGTGGAAACGTCCGCCGACCGAGGCGTGATCGCCAGTCCCGCAGTCCCTCAGTCCCGCAGTCCCGATCAGGGCTGGTCACCCCTATCTCACCCCTGACCAGCCCTGATCGGCGGCGGGCATGGCCGGAGGCGGTACGGGGCGACAGGGGCTGATACGGACCGGCACGGCCTGCTCCGGGGTCAGCCCGTCCCGGGGTCAGCCCGCCCCGGGGTCAGCGCGGGCCGGCACAGCTCGGCGCGATTCGTGCTGTGCCCAGCACCACCCCATGGGGCGTCCCCGCCGCCCGGATGCGGGGCCCGGGCAGCCGCGCCCCCTATGCATGGCGGCGGTAGCGGTTTCGGTTTCGGATTCAGCGGGGAGCGGGCGAGGGCGAGTCGCCCGGCCGCGCCCCTCCCCGCCCGGCCGGATTTTCCGCCCGTCAGGCCGGTTCCGGCGACGCGAGCGCGGCTATCTCCTCCAGCGACATGTCGAGTTGGTGGTGGAGGAAGCGCACGATCGTCCAGTGGGGGACGGCCTCCTCGTCGAAGGGGCCGAACTCCCGGCAGTAGAGCGGAATCCAGCGCAGCGCCTCTTCCACGGCCTGCTCCCGGCCGGGCTCGCGCTGATAGGTGTCGTAGCCGACGCTGCGGTGGTGGATGAAGAACCGTCCGGGCAACCGGTCCTCGCACAGCGCGCGGTACTCGCGGGTCTGGAGGATGAGGTAGTGCCAGATCTCGTCGATGTCCTGCTCGACGGGGAGGAACAATCCGCTGAGCCGATCGCGGTGGCGTGACACCAGGTAGAGGTAGCGCAGGCACTCGGTGACCTGACGCTCCACCAGGCGCTGTGGCTGCCTGCCCGCTTCGGTGAAGTGCGCCACCACTTCGGCGTGCAGCTCCTGGCCGAGTAACTGCCTCAGGCCGTCGGCGGTCGGCGCGGTGGTCCGCGCGGTGGGTAAGGGGTGCTGGGTGGTCATGGTTCTCCCCCTGCGGAGGGTCGGTGGGCCGGGGCCGGGTCAGTCCTTGGCCAGCCAGGCGTACTTGCCGGAGGTGCCGATGGGCAGGTGGTTGCCGTGCGCTATCTGGCAGCGGCGGCCGATCAGTTCGCCCACGGCGGTGGCCAGGGCGTCGGCCTGCGGTGCGTCGAGGGCCAGGCCGTCGAAGGTCGTGAACCGCAGCTTGGCCGACCGGTCGTCCAACACCTGGAGCTGGTGCAGGAAGACGCCCGGGGCGCTGGCGCTGATGCACTGGTCGAGGTCGCCCTGGGCGATGGGCTCTGCGGAGCCGGCCGACGCACCAGGCGTGAGCAACTCCTTCTCCCGGCCGCAGAATCGGGTGATGCGGCTCGGGTCAGGTGAACCGTCCGCGGTGCGGACGCAGTCTCCGGAGCGGTAGCGGATCAGCGGCATGTACGGGTTGCGCACGCTCGACACGATGAGGCCGAAGAGCTGGCTGCCCGGGGCGACCGGATGCAACTCGACGCTCATCTGGTCGAGGTAGGGGTGGTACCGGCCCTGTCGGTCGCTGTAGTAGAGGTAGCCGAGCTCGGTGCTGCCGAACAGGTCGATGATCGGGCAGGTGAAGTGCTCGTGCAGGAAGCGGCGGACGTTCCCCGGGGTGTACTCATAGGCGTGCACGATGCTGGCGGGGTGCGGGAACTCCTCCCACAACCCCCACTGCCGGGTCTTGAGCACCAGGTGCGCCAGGTGGTAGCTGGAGCAGTCCAGGTGATAGTGGCCCTCCGGGTGGGTCCGGCGGGTCTCCTCGATCTCGTCGAGCATGCGGATGACGTCCGCGCGCTGCCACCGTGCCGGATCGAGGGTGAGGTTGACGTACACCGTGCGGCTGTCCAGCCGCCGGTCGGCCAGGCCGGGCAGCGGGTCAGGCTGCCCCCCGCGCTTGCGCGCGTTCACCCGCGCGACGTGCTCGGTGGCCAACACCGTGGTGAGCGAGACGCGCTGGCAGCCCTGCTCCCAGGTGACGGCGATGTCGGGGTGCTCGCTCCACAGTCGGTAGTAGGAGTGGAGCAGGAAGTACGGGGGCCGGATGATCTGCATGCGGGCGTGGTTGGTGCCGGTGGACAGCACGTACTCCGCATCGCCGGACCGCAGAGCGGCGGCGAGCCTGGGCGTCATCCAGTTGTCCGGGAAGCCGCGTGCGATCTCGGGTTTGTCGAGCACGGGGAAGTGTCCCTGCTCGATCGATGTGCGGTAGATCGGAATGTCCTTGACCTGGGCGACGACCTCGGCCGTCGGCTGACCCTGCATGAGATGAGCACCCTTGTGTGCGCTAGGCGGAGGCGACCCCGGAGCGGGCCCGGGCGATTGGCGGTGCGGGGGAGACGGGTCGGGGTGGTGTGCGGCACACACCCCGACCCGCTCCGCCAGTTCAGTCAGCGGCCGTTCAGGATATGCAGCCGGACTTCGCGGTCGCGCTGATGCAGCCGGACTTGGGGGCCGCGCTGATGCACCCGTCCTTCGCGGCGGCGCCC
The DNA here is from genome assembly GCF_047525675.1 of Streptomyces sp. 796.1. Classification (NCBI taxonomy): domain Bacteria; kingdom Bacillati; phylum Actinomycetota; class Actinomycetes; order Kitasatosporales; family Streptomycetaceae; genus Streptomyces; species Streptomyces sp. 796.1. Next base: position 153,873 of record NZ_JBLIWA010000005.1, read on the forward strand.
GCCGAATTGGCGGCCACCCAACGCTGCCAGACGTCGTCTCGTGCCATCTTCTTGATCAACTTTTCCATCGTGGACCTCCGAGAAAGGTGACCTACGGGGTGGATGATCACGCAAGGTCTTGCGTCGTCCGACGGTAAAGCGATTACCAAGCGAGTGTCAAGGGTAAGCAAAAAGCGAAGGCGGGGTCGGGACGGCGAAGCGGGGTGAAGCGAGTGTCTTCTTACGGGACGGCGGCCGTGGGCGTGGTCCGCCCGGTGCTCAAATGCCGCGAGGGACAAGCTCCCCGGCCGCCAGGCACGGTATGCGGACGAGCAGGCCCAAGATTTTTCCGGGGCGGTGTCGATCGGGCGGCCCCCCGATCGTCGTCTAGACGTACGGCGACCCGCCGGGCACCACGACAGTTCAACCGCACGGGAGTGACCATGAAGTACATGCTGCTGATCAACGCCGGCTCGATCGACCAAGGCGGTGGGGCCGCCGAATGCACCGTCGAGGAGTGGATGGCGTACGACAAGGAGGTGCGCGACGCCGGGATCTTCGTCTCGGGGGAGTCGCTGGCTGACTTGGTCACCGCCACCACGGTGCACGTTGACGAGGCGGGCAAGCGGACCGTCACGGACGGCCCGTTCGCGGAGGCGCGTGAGGTGCTCGGCGGTTTCTACGTCATCGACGTGCCCGACCTGGACGTCGCACTGGACTGGGCCGCCCGCTGTCCCGGCGCCCGGGGCAGCGGCTCGATGGTCGTGCGCCCGATCGCCGACTTCGGGGCCTGAGCCATGGGAGACGAGCAGCGGGCCGTGCCCGGCACACCGACCGGCGCCCCCGGGCCCTCCCCTGCGCGCGCATCCGTCGAAGCGGTGTTCCGGGAGGAGCGCGGCCGGCTGCTCGCCTCCCTCGTCCGCCGGTTCGGCGACCTCGACCTGGCCGAGGAGGTCACCTCCGAGGCCGTCGAAGCGGCGCTGGTGCGCTGGCCCGTCGACGGCGTCCCGGACCGGCCCGGGGCCTGGCTGCTCACCACGGCCCGACGCCGGGCCGTCGACCGGCTGCGCCGCGACCAGGCGTACGCGGCCCGGCTGGCCGTGATGCAGGTGGAGGCCGACCGCTCCGATCCGGCCCCGGCGGCCGACGCCGAAGGGGAGCTGCCCGACGAGCGGTTGCAGATGTTCTTCACCTGCGCCCACCCCGCGCTCGCGGCCGACGACCGCATCGCGTTGACCCTCCGCTGCCTGGCCGGACTGTCCACGCCCGAAGTGGCACGGGCCTTCCTCGTCCCACCGGCGACGATGGCCCAGCGCATCGTGCGGGCCAAGAAGAAGATCCGCGAGGCCCGCATCCCGTTCCGGGTGCCCGGCGCGGACGAGCTGCCCGAGCGTCTGCCCGGGGTGCTCCAAGTGGTGTACTCGGTCTTCACCGAGGGGTACGCGGCCAGTTCGGGCGTGCACCTCCAGCGGTGGGACCTGGCGACCGAAGCCCTGCGGCTGGCCCGCATCCTGCACCGACTGCTGCCGGCCGAGCGCGAGGTCACCGGGCTGCTCGCGCTGATGCTGCTGGTCCATGCGCGGCGCGCGGCGCGTACGGGCCCGGGAGGCGAGATCGTCCTCCTCGAAGACCAGGACCGTGCCCGCTGGGACCGCCCGATGATCGAGGAGGGCAGCGCGCTGGTGGTGACGGCCCTGACCGGCGGGCCACCGGGGGCGTACGGCGTGCAGGCCGCCATCGCCGCCCTGCACGCCGAGGCCCCCGACCTGACCAGCACGGACTGGCCGCAGGTGGTGGCGCTCTACGAGGTCCTACTCGCGCTCACGCCCTCTCCCGTGGTCGCGTTCAACCGGGCGGTGGCGGTGGCGATGCGCGACGGCCCGCAGGCGGGCCTGACCCTCCTGGACGACCTGGTGGGGGAGCGGCAGCTTCGCGACTACCACCCCTACTCGACCGCGCGCGGCGACCTGTTGCAGCGCCTCGGCCGGCTGCCCGAGGCCGCCGCTGCCTACCGGAAGGCCCTGACCCTGGCCGGTACCGAACCCGAGCGCGCCCATCTGCGCCGCAGACTGGCGGAGGTCACGGAGGTCACGGAGGTCACGGAGATCATGGGGGTCACCGAGCCCGGATCTGAGCCGCGCCCGTGAACCTACGACGGGGGAGCGGGACACGGCGGACACCGGCCGCCGGCGGTTGGCCCCCGCCGCTCCGGCCGTACCACCAACGCCCTGGTCACACGCAAGGCGGCGGCGCGTTAGCGGCGCGCCAGCCGAACGTGAGAGGCGGGGGCGAAACTCGGCAGACCGTATTGACCACGGCACGTCGGGAGTCCTCCCCGACCCCTGCCGTCCCGCCCGACCGCGCCCGGCTCGCCCGCTGCCCGGCCGGGGGCCCGGCGGCCCCGCCCCCGTGGGCCGCCGAGCACCCCGGCGCGCACCGTGCGACCGGCCGGACGCACGGGCCGGCCGGGGCGCGGGCGAGGGCCGCACGCGGCGCCGCGCGTGGTATCGCGTTCTTCACCGGAGGCATCATGCAACGACGTACGTTTCTCAGCGGCACCGTGCTCGGCGCGGCGTTCGCCGCGCTGCCGGCCAGCGCGCTGACCGCCACGACCGCAGCCGCTGCCGCTCCGAAGGCGCCCGTCACCTCGGTCGACGCGTTGCAGAAGGCGATCGACCGAGCCGTGCCCGGCGACCGGATCGTGGTGGCCGACGGCACGTACACCATCTCCGGCAAGAGCGCCATCAAGGTGACGGGCAAGAACGGCACCACCAGCGCACCGATCACCATCGTGGCGGCCTCGCGCGGCGGCGTCGTGCTGCGCGGCGAGCGCAGCTTCGTCTTCAGTAAGTCGACCAACATCGTGATCAGCGGATTCGCGTTCCGGCAGAGCACCACGCTGGAGATTCCGGCGGACTGCTCGCGCATCCGGCTGACCCGCAACGACTTCCAGTTCGCGGACATCACCAAGCTGAGCTGGGTGCTGGTGCGGGGCGACGACGTCAAGATCGACCGGAACCGCTTCCACCACAAGACCACCGCCGGCCTCTTCATCGTGGTGGACGGCCCGGGCGCCGACGCCATGGCGCAGCGGCTCCAGGTCGTCAAGAACCACTTCTCCGACCACAGCTTCACCGGCGACAACGGCGGCGAGCCGATCCGGATCGGCTTCAGCGGCCGAGCGCTCTCGGCGGCCCACGCGACCGTGGAGCACAACCTGTTCGAGCGGTGCAACGGCGACCCCGAGACCATCTCGGTGAAGTCATCGAACAACATCATCCGGTACAACACGATCCGCGACAGCCGCGGCGGCATCGTGCTCCGGCACGGCAACGGTTCCACGGTGGAGGGCAACTACCTGCTCGGCGGCCGTGAGGGGCTGCGCGTGTACGGCAACGACCACGTGCTGGTCAACAACTACGTCAGCGGACTCTCCGGGCACGGCCTGGTGATCGGCAGCGGCAGCACCCGGGACCACCACGCGGGCGAGACCGAGAAGCAGCGCCGCGGCAACGACGCCTGCGACCGCGCGGTGATCGCCCACAACACCCTGGTGGACAACAAGAAGGGCGCGCTGGCCGGCGAGTCGCGGACCTACGAGCCGCGCAACGTGGTCGTCGCCGACAACCTGCTGGTCGGCAAGGCGGGCCAACTGGTCGCCATGGACAAGACCACCGGTTTCACCTGGCGCAGCAACATCCTGTGGGGCGCGGCCTCCAACGGCAACATCCCCGCCGGTGGCTTCACCCGGGTCGACCCGCGGCTCCGTCGCGAGTCCGACGGCGTGTACCGGCTGTCGGCCGGTAGCCCGGCGATCGGCGCCGCGACGCTGAAGAGCCCCGTCGTCACCGAGGACATCGACGGCCACCAGCGCGGCAGTCGCCGTGACATCGGCGCCGACGAGTACGCGACGACGGCCCCGCTGCGCCGCCCGCTGACCACGGCGGACGTCGGCCCCGACGCCGCCTGACGCCATGCGCCCGCCGGTGCGACGGGGCCGTGTACCCGTCGCACCGGCAGCCGCCGTAACCCCGGCGGGCGCCGCCGCCCCTGTCTGCCCGTACGCAACGCTCGTGGCACTGGCACACGCCGTCGCCTCGGCTCGTACGGCTCGTACGCAGCAACCCGTCGCGCCGGCGTGTGCCGTGGCACCGGCGGACGCCCCTGCCTTGCCCTCGGCGTCTCACCCGACGGGCTGGTCTGCATCGATGTGCAAGGTCGTCCCGCCGGGCAACGCGTGCTCGTGCGCGTACCGCGGCACGCTCCGCGTCCAGCGCAGGAGTCCGGTCACCAGATGGCGCATCGCCCCGAGCCACCAGGCGTCCGCGGGCGCCACGCGGGTCCGCAGCCGCGACTCCACCAGCACGTACCGTGCCACCTGGGCGGCGTGCAGCCGGGCCAGTTCGCGGCAGGCAGCCAACTCGGGCACGTCCCGCTCGTCCGCCAGTGAGAAGACCCCGTTGAGCCAGTCGTTGCCCCGGTCCTTGCTGATGCTGTGCAGGTCGTTGTCGATGGTGGCCAGGGTGCGGGCGAGCTGCTGCAACTCCTGTACGTACGGGTCGGCCAGGAAGTCGGGGGACAGCTCGCGGTCCATCGCGTACTCGACGAGGTCGGCCAGCACGTCCACCCCGATGGTCTGGGTGCGCACCGCGAGGTACCCGGCCAGCGGCGGCTGGCCGCCGCCCGACCTGGCCAGCAGCGCCTCGTCCCCCACCCCGTACATCCACGCCTCGAAGTGCTTGCCGAAGCGGTCGCGCCAGCGCGGGCTCATGGTGCGGCTGAACTCCTGACCGAGGTCCCACCAGGCGCGCAGTTGGTCGTCCCGGCAGCGTTCGACGGCCAGCGTGCCGGCGAGTGCCTGGCCCGCGGCGGTCTCCCGGCCGTCGATGCCCGCGCCCTCGGCCGCGTCGTCGTACAGGAACCAGCAGCCCAGGAAGTGGACGACGGTGGGGAGGCGGGCGGGGAGCGCGGCGGGCATGGAGTAGACGATCGCCCGCGCGGCGCTGGTGCTGCGGACCGTGGCCAGGGTGCCGGGTGCGCGCGCCAGCCCGTGCCCCGTGAGCCAGGACACCAGGTGGTCCTGGAGGGTGGTGCACTGCTCCGGTGTGGGCAGGGCGGTGGCCGGCGGCCACCAGTCCGTGGGATAGGAAAGCTCGATGCGCTGCATCGTGGCCCCTCGTGACGCTCGACGGTGGGATGTCCGACGGCGGCTGGGCGTGCTACCCGGCGCGGGCGCCGCGCCGACCGGTCGGGCCTGGGGGAGCCGCCCCGTACGGCCGGCTCCTTCCCTGCCCAGTACAACGTCGCGCACCGGTGCGGAGAAGCGCCCGGGACCGCGCAGGAGGGCACCGCGGGGGCGTGCGCGGCGCGGGTCGCCCACGGGGTGGCCGCCGGCACGCGCCAGCGCCACCGGGCGCGGGGGAGCGGCCGGTGGCGCCGTGCCGAGCTGGGCGTGGGGG
>NZ_JBLIWA010000005.1:159320-164145 GCF_047525675.1 Streptomyces sp. 796.1
CCGGGGCCGGTTGGCGCGGGTCGGCTTCGTCAGGGTGGGGACGGGGTGGCGCGTCCGCGACCCGGCCGGTGGCGCGGGTCAGCGGGGCTGGCGGGGGATCAGCGGCCCTGGAGGGACTTGACGTTGTTGCCGAAGCTCCAGGAACGCGAGCCGTCCCAGTTGATCGACCAGGTCATCAGGCCCTTGAGGCCGTTGTTGTACTTGCTCCACGCCTGGCTCACCAGACCCGGCGACATGTAACCGCCACCGGCGCCCGGCTGGGCCGGCAGGCCCGGGACCTGCTTGTCGTAGGGAACCTTGATGGTGGTGCCCTGAATGACCAGGCCCTTGTTGAGGCAGTCGGTCTGCGCGGTGAAGCCCTGGACCGTACCGGCCTGGTACGAGTCGCCGGAGCAGCCGTACATGCTGCCGTTGTAGTACTGCATGTTCAGCCACCACAGCCGGCCGTTGTCCGCGTACTTCTTCACGATCGGCAGGTAGGCGCCCCAGATGGAGCCGTAGACGACGCTGCCGCCGGTGACGTAGGCGGTCTCCGGGGCCATCGTCAGACCGAAGTTGGAGGGCATCTGGGCGAGCACACCGTCGATGATGCGGATCAGGTTCGACTGCGAGGCCGAGAGCTGGTTGATGTTGCCGGTGCCGGTGAGGCCGGTCTCGATGTCGATGTCGATGCCGTCGAAGTTGTACTTCTTCAGGATCGGCACCACGGTCTCGACGAACCGGTCGGCGACCTTGCTTGAGCTGAGGTCGATGCCGGCCGCGGCGCCGCCGATGGACATCAGCAGCGTGGCGCCCTTCTCCTTGGCGTCGCACATCTCGGCGGGCGTGGACACCTTCACCGTGGCGTCCATCCCGTCCTCCCACAGGACGGTGCCGTCCGAGCGGATGACCGGGAACGCCGCGTTGATCACGTTGTAGCCGTGGTCGCTGATGCGCTTGTCGTTGATCGGCACCCAACCGAACGGCGGGTGCACGCCGTTGGCGGCGCCGTCCCAGTTCTCCCAGTAACCCTGGAGCACCTTGCCCGTGGGCTTCGACTTGACCGCACAGGTGTCGGCGCGGGGCTCCTTGGGTGCCTCCGACGCAGCGGCCACCGGCATTTGAGCGGCGAAGGCCAGCGCCAGGCCGACCCCCAGCATGCGTACCGTCCGACCGATCATGTGGTGCTCCCTTCAGTCCGCGGACAGCGTCGCCGGGTCGGCGCTGTGTCCGTGGTGGTGTGTCTTCGGGCGAGTGGGTGGGGACCATCGGCCGCGGCCGTGCCGCAGAGCGACAGTGGATGTGCACATGACATATGAGGAGGCCATGACACGTGAGGAGGCGTGGGGGAAGACACGCGTACCTCCTGGACCGGGGCCCGAAGTGTGGGCAGGGGTGTGTGGTGCGCCACACGCTAAGGTGGTCCAGACCTCTCGTCAAGAGGTCTGGACCATGCGCGAGATGGCCGGGGCCGGACGACGACGCCCCGCCCGGAGGGGTTCCGGGCGGGGCATCGGCCGCGCTGCGCGGCGACCACGCGGTGACCGCGGGGAAATCAGTCCGCTCCGTCCGCGACGAAGGGCCGTCGGACGCGGGCCGACCCGCGTCCGCGGTCACCCGGGCCGAGCCGCGGCTCAGTCCTGCTGCGCGCCCTTGGGCAGCGCACGCCAAGCGACCTTGGTCTTCTGCTTGAACGACCAGTCGAGCATCTTCTTCGCGTCCGCGTAGCGGTTGCCATCGTTGAGGATGACGCCCACGACGGTGCGCTTGCCCTTGGTCGTGGCGAAGACCAGGCACGGTCCGGCAGCCGTTCCGGTGCCGGTCTTGATGCCGAAGGTGCCCTGGTACGAGCCGAGCAGCTTGTTGGTGTTGTACCAGGTGTAGGTGCGGCCGTTGGTGGCCTTCTGCTTGGTGCTCTGCGCCTTGACGACCGTCTTGAACGTGCCGTTCCCGATCGCGTGCCGGGCCAGCTTGGCCATGTCACGCGGGGTCGTGTAGTTGGACCCCTTGTTGGAAATGCCGTCGAACGAGTCGTACTTGGTGTTCTTCAGGCCCAGCGCCTTGGCCCGCGTGTTCATCTGCGCGATGAACGACTTGGTCCTGGCGGCGGTGGTCTTGCCCGAGCCGAAGGTGTCCGCCAGGGCGAACGCCGCGTCACAGCCCGAAGGCAGCATCAGCCCGTACAGCAGTTGGCGCACCGTCACCTTGTCGCCGGTCTTCAGGTCGGCGGTGCTCGCGCCTTCCTTGGCGACGTAGTCCCGGTACTCCTTCTTGATGGTGACCTTCTTGTTGAGGTCGACCTTCTTCGTGTCGAGCACCACGACCGCGGTCATGATCTTGGTGGTGCTCGCCATCTGCCGCTTGGTGTCGGCGCCCTTGGACCACAGCTCCTTGTTGGCGCCGCTGTCCAGCAGGTACGCGCCCTTGGCGGTGATGCCCGACGGGCCGCTCGCCGCCTGTGCGCTGGTCGTCGGGATGGCGACGGCCAGGGCAGCCGTCGAAGCGACTACCGTCGCCCCCCACCGGTAGACCGCGCGTCCCCCACGTCGTTCCATATGTGCTCCATCTCGTATGTGGGTCAATCGTGCGAACGAATGCTCTCATTCGGCCATTTGCGGCGGAAACGTGGGGGTGTCAACGCGGGGCGCCGGTCAGCCACGCGTACGCCAGGTCCGCGTCGAACTCGCGCTGCCCACCTCGGAAGCACAGTCCCGCCGTCGCGAACCGCGGATCGTCCACCGTCGCGGGCACGTACGGCACCGCGATGCAGCGCATGCCGGCCCGGTGCGCCGCCTCGGCCCCCGGCGGCGCGTCCTCCACCACCACGCAGTCCGCCGGCTCCACGTCGAGCCGGCGAGCTGCCTCCAGGAACACGTCGGGCTCCGGCTTGCCCTGGAGCACCTCTTCGGCCGAGACGTACGTGCTCAGTTGCGCGTCCAGGCCGGTCGCCGACAGCACGGCCTCGATCGCGGCGCGGGAGGAGCCCGAGGCCACCGCGATGGGATGGCCGTGCGCGGACAGTCGCTCCACGAACCGGCGCATCTGCGGGAACGCCTCGGCCGACGCGCCGGCGAGCTCCAGGTAGTGCCGGTTCTTGGCCGCCAGCAGCTCGTCGACCGACGCGTCGATGCCGTACTCGGAGCGCAGGATGGTCAGCGTCTCGCGGGTGCCGATCCCGATGAAGCGGGTGTGGTCCTCCCAACGGAAGTCGGTCACCCCGTACGCGGCCAGGGTGCGCCGTCCGGCTTCGAAGTAGTGCGGCTCGCTATCGACGAGCGTGCCGTCGAGATCGAAAATGACCGAGGGGGTGCGGGAAGCGCTCATGGAGACAGCATGCCAAGGCGGCGAGGGCACCGCCGGGGAGATGTCCGCAGCTCAGCGGCCCAGTGCCGGTCCGACCCCGGGCCGCGGGCTAACGCTGGCGCGCCGCCTGTGCGCCCACGGCGTCCACCAGCGGCAGCATCCGGTACGGGACCCGCTGCCGCAGGGCGATCTCGGTGCGGGTACGGACCACGCCGGGGAGCTGGATGAGCCGCTGGACGACGTCCTCCAGGTGGCCGGCGTCCCGCGCCACCACCCGGGTCATCAGGTCCCCGCCGCCGGTGATCGAGAACGCCTCGATGATCTCCGGGACCTCCGCCAACGCGTCGCCCACGTCGTCCAGGTGCCCCTGCATCACCTCGACGTGGACGAAGGCCAGTACGGGATGGCCCAGCGCGGCGGCCGAAAGCCGCGGGCCGGTGCCGGTGATCACGCCGTCGCGCTCCAGCCGGTCGAGCCGCGCCTGGAGGGTGCCGCGTGCCACGCCGAGCAACCGCGCGTACTCCCGCACGCTGGTGCGCGGCTGCTCAAGGAGCAGCCGGAGGATCTTCGCGTCGAGTACGTCCACGGCCACGCCATCGGCTCCCGTTCGTTCTCGCTCATCCTGCTCGTCCGCCCGGGCCCAGAAGGTCCCGTATGCGCCTGGCGACTGTACCAACGGCATCCCGCACATCCCCTTCCGTGGTCCCGGTGTACAGGGCGGGCCGCAGGTCAGCCACCCGCATGGGCCGCCGCCAGCACGTCGAGCACCTCCGCGTCCGTGACCTGGTCGAAGTCCGCGTACCAGCGGCCGACGGCGCCGAAGGGCCGCGGCTGGTGCGGGCAGACGACGTCGTCGGCCTCCTGCCCGAGCACGGTGGCCGCCTCCACGGAACCGACCGGGGCCGCCAGCAGCACCCGCGCCGGCCCGAGGCGCCGCGCCGCCCGCACCGCGGCGCACGCGCTGACCCCGGTGGCCAGCCCGTCGTCCACCAGGACCGCCGTCCGTCCGCGCAGGTCAGGGGCCGGACGCCCGGCCCGGTACAGCGACTCCCTGCGCTGGAGCTCGACCCGCTCGCGCGCCACCTGCGGGGCAAGCCCGTCGGGCGTCAGGTGCAGCAGGTCGAGCGCCCGCTCGTCGTAGAACGGGGGCTCGTCCCCGGCCAGCGCGCCGACGCCCAGTTCGGGCTGGAACGGTGCGCCGATCTTGCGTACGACGAGGACGTCGAGCGGCGCGTGCAACACCCTGGCCACCTCGTCCGCCACCGGCACCCCGCCGCGCGGCAGCGCCAACACCAGCGGGCCGACCAACTCGTCATGCAACTCGCGCTCGGCGAGCTCGGCGGCCAGCGCCCGCCCGGCCGCACGCCGATCCTGGAAGAGCATGCGTCTCACTTCCGTTCTTGCTTCCCGTTCTCGTGCTCGGTGTTTCCGTTGCTGCTCCTGTCTCCGCCGCTGTTCCCGCCCCTGTTGCCTGCGCCGTCGCTCCGGCCGGGCTGACAGGACGCTCCGGTAGGGGGCTCCGGCGGGCCCGCCGGAGCCCCCT
>NZ_JBLIWA010000005.1:164155-215829 GCF_047525675.1 Streptomyces sp. 796.1
GGAGCTGGCCGCCGGGTTGGTTGCGCGGGCGCGCCGTCCGTGTCGGCCGCGGTACGTGCTGCCTGTCGTACGGGTCGGGCTAGCGCCGGCCGTCGTAGGGGGGCTATCCCGCGGCCCCTTCGCCGACCCCGGCCGCGTCCACCCGCCGCGCCCGACCTACGGCCCGCGCATCGCGAGGAACCAGTCCCGTGCCGCATCGGCCACCTCTTCGAGGGCCCCGGGCTCTTCGAAGAGGTGGCCGGCGCCCGGTACGACGTGGAGTCGGCACACGCCCGTGAGCTGCTGCGCCGCCGCCTCGTTGAGGCGCAGCACATGCCGGTCGGCGCCGCCGACGACGAGCAGAACCGGGGCCCGTACGCCGCCGAGCGCCGCACCGGCCAGGTCCGGGCGGCCCCCGCGGGAGACCACGGCGGCCACCTGGTCGGGGCGCTCGGCCGCCGCGGTGAGGGCCGCGGCGGCGCCGGTGCTCGCGCCGAACAGGCCCACGGGGAGCGCCGCCGTCTCCGGCCGGTCGCCCATCCGGTCCACGACCGCCGCCACCCGGCGGGCCAGCAGCGGGATGTCGAAGCGCAGCTCGCCGCCGGCGCGGTCCGCCCGTTCCTCGTCCGCGCTGAGCAGGTCGATGAGGACGGTGGCGAGGTCGGCCCGGCCCAGCACCGCGGCCACCGCGCGGTTGCGCGGGCTCCGCCGCGAGCTGCCGCTGCCGTGCGCGAAGACCACCACGCCGCGCGCCCCGGCCGGCAGCGCGAGGTCACCGGTCAGGGTGGTGCCTTCGACGTCGACGGTGATCGTCTCGCTGGTCGTCGCCATGGTGGGCTCCCGCGGCTCGTCGGGTTCCGGCCCCTTCTGCCGTACCGCTCCCTGTCGTACGGACCGGGGCCGGTGCGGCCGGTGGAGCCGGTCGGTTCGCATCCTGCGACGGTGCGTCGGAGCGGAGCCGGCTCGGCCCCGATCGCCGGCGGCCCTGACTGGCCCCGACCGGACACGCCCGTCGAGTACCCCTGGATGTCCGCACTACGACTGTTCGCGACCGCCCGCGGGCCGCTCCCCGGGCCGGGGCGCGACCGCAGACCGGGCCCGTACGGACCACTCGGTGGCGGACCTCCCGCGCGGGCGGAAGGTGGTGATCCATTGGCCCTTCCCGGATGGCCGGTAATAGGTCTTGACGATGCCATTGGCCCAGTGATTCGGGATCGTGTTGAGCCAACGGTCGTCCAGGTGTTCAGATGGGTGTGTCGATGGCGCTGCGGGTCTCCGCGGCGCCATTTCCATGTCATGGCGCATCGGCGCGGAAAGGGGCGGGGGAACTTGCTGAAGAAGGCGTTCGTGGCGCCGGACCCGGGGCGGCTGCGGCTACGGTTCGCGCTGCGGGCCGTGGTCGGCATCGGGCTCGCCGTGGCGGCGTGCGGGGCGGTGGGGCACTCGCTGGTCGCCGCGATCACCGGCGGTCTCGCCGCGCTCCTCGCCCTGTTCACGGTGACCGACGCGACGGTGCGCGGGCAGGCCGTGACCACCGCGCTGCTGCCCGTCGTCGGGCTGCCGGTGCTCGCCGTCGCGGCCCTGCTGCACGATCTGCCGCTCGGCCGTGACCTGGCCTTCCTGGCCATCGTCGGAGCCGGCGTCTACGCCCGTCGCTGGGGCCCGCGCGGCCACTCGCTGGGCGTCTTCGCGTTCATGATGTTCTTCGCGACGCAGTTCCTGCACACGGTGCCCGGGCAGCTCCCCGAGCTCTACGCCGCGGTCCTGCTGTCGCTGCTCGCCGCGTTCGCCGTCCGCTTCGGCCTGTGGTGTTACGAGCGGGGGCTGCCGCCGGCCGCCGTCCCGGCGCCGCCGACCGGCACCGGCCTGGCCCGCACTACCACCCGGCAGGCCATCCAGGCCACCGCCGGCAGCGCGTTCGCGCTCGCCACGGGGCAGGTGCTCTCGCACGAGCGCTGGTACTGGGCGGTCGGCGCCACCTGGTGGGTCTTCGTGAACACCGCGTCGCGCGGCGAAACGCTGGTCCGCAGCTTCCGGCGGGCGCTCGGCACCGTGATCGGCGTCGTCGTCGGACTGCTGGTCGCCGTGCCGCTGGACGGGGCCGCGGTGCCCACGGCCGCGCTGGTCGCCTGCTGCGTCTTCGGCATCTTCTACACCGCCGCCGTCTCGTACACCTGGATGATGCTGGCGGTCACGCTGATGGCCGGGCTGCTCTACGGCTCGCTCGGCGTGCTCGACCCCGACCTGCTCGTCCTGCGGGTGACCGAGACGACCGTGGGCGCACTCGGCGCGGCGCTGGCCGTGCTCCTCGTCCTGCCGGTGACCACCCACGCCACCACCGACGCCTGGATTCAGCGCGCGCTGCGCTGCGTGCACGCCTGCACCGCGGAGGCGGCGGCGCGGCTGGCCGGCTCCGCCACCGCCGACCCCGCGCCGCGGGTGGCCGAGCTCGAAGCGCTGCTCGGCCGGGTGCGGATGTCGCTGGCCCCGCTCGTGCACCCGCTCAGCCCGCTGCGCGCCCGCAAGGCCAGGGCCCGCCAGGTGCTCGCGCTGCTCGACGACTGCGCCCGCCAGGTGCGCGGCCTCGCCTCCATCGCCGCCGACCCGGAGGCGTCCCACGACGCCCGGCTCACCGCGGCCTGCCAGCGCGTCGAAGCCGCCGTCGAGGCCCTGACGGCGCCGGGGGAGCCGGGCGAACGGGCCACCGTGCTGTCGGCCGCGCCCCAGCCGCCCGCGGCCGAACCCGCCCTGGTCCACCTGCACGGCCTGGAACGGGCCCTGGCCGAACTGGCCACGCCACTGCGCAGTTCCCCCAGGGCGCCGCTCGCCGACGCCTGACACCCAGCCGGCCGGGCGGGGGCGAAAGCCTCCGACCCGGCCGCTTCGTTGTGGGCCGTCGTTGTGGGCCACTCCGTCTTGGCGGGGCGGCGGGACGCATGGTCCCTGTCGGCCGCGTCCCGGCCACCTCGCAGGCCGGTGCCCCGGAGAGACCGGCCCCTGTCCAGGCGAAGTCCAGCCGCTTTTCCGTGAGCGGTGGGGTGCGGTCAGCGCGGGAGGTCGGTGGGGAGTTCGTGCACCTCCACCGGGAAGTTGTGGGCGTCGCCGGGGCCCGGGGCCGCCGAGGCGCGGGCGGCGATCTCGACCGCGCGGTCGCGGTCCGCGACCTCCACCACCCAGTAGCCGGCCAGCAGGTTCGCCCGCTCGTCGTGCAGGCCGTCGGTGACCTGCGGCGGGCCGTCGTCCTTGGCCCGTACGGTGGTCACCAGCGCCGGGCCGCCCAGGCCCCGGGCCTCCACCAGCTCGCCCGATGCGGTCAGCTCCTCGTTGAGGGCCTCCATGTGATCGACCATCGCCTGGAACTGAGCCGGCGAGTACGCGGCGATCTCCTCGTCCCAGCGGGTGGCGCTGCCAAACAACTGCACCATGTACTGCATCGTTGACGCCTCCTCCAAGCCCGAGCACACTGCCCTCGGTGACTCATCCGCCTCGTCGCCCCTGCCCCCGTCCTACCGGAGGGTGCCGGGGCACGCACGCCCCTAGAGGCGGATGAGCGAACCGGGCACCATGGTCTAGACCTACTGCTACGGTCGGTCCCCACATCAGAGCCGAGGAAGGGGCGACATGGTGAGCGGCACCAACGACGAGAACAAGGTGGGCGACGGCGCGGCCAGCGGTGGCCAGCGGGCGTACATCGGTTCGTTCACATCGGCGGGCGGCTGGGGTGTCAGCGCCGCAACGGTCGAGCCGGACAGCGGCGCGCTGACCATCAAGTACTCGACGGACCTCGTGGAGAACCCGTCGTACCTGGCGATCCACGAGCACGGGGTGCTGTACGCGGTCAGCGAGACGCCCGAGGGCTACGCCGCCGCGTTCTCCCTCACCGACCCCGACCGGCCGACCCCGCTCGGCGTGCCGGCCCTGTCCGGCGGCGACGACCCGACGCACATTTCGCTCACGCCGCGCCACGCGCTCCTCGCCCACTACACCTCGGGCAGCGTCAGCGCCCTGCCGTTCATGAAGGACCCCGAGGGCCACGACCAGTGGTGCGGCCTCGCCCGTCCGACCGACGTGCAGCAGCACGAGGGGGCGGGCGCCGACCCCGAGCGGCAGGAGGGCCCGCACGCGCACGCGGTGCTGGTCGACCCGAGCGGACGCTGGGTGCTCGCCGTCGACCTCGGCGCGGACGCGGTGTTCAGCTACGCCTGGGACGAGGAGCGGGGCACGCTCCGCCCGCACCACACGACCCGGCTCGCCCCGGGGTCCGGCCCGCGCAGCCTGGCCTTCCACCCCGGCGGCCAGTGGGCGTACGTCACGGCCGAGCTCGACTCGACGGTCACCGTGTGCCGGTGGGACGCGGAAACGGGCACCCTGACGCCCGGCGCCACGATCAGCGTGCTGCCCGCCGTCGACGGCGATGACCAGCCGCGCAACTACCCGTCGGAGTTGGTCATCGCCCCCGACGGACGGCACGCCTGGGTCGCCAACCGGGGCCACGACACCATCGCCGTGCTCGGGCTGGACGAGACGGGCGAGCGGGTCGAGCTCAAGACCACCGTCGCCTGCGGCGGACGCTGGCCCCGGCACCTGACGGTCTCCCCGGCCGGGAACCGGCTGTACGTGGCCAACGAGCACTCCGGCAACGTGGCGTGGTTCGACGTCGACACCCAGACCGGGGTGCCGACCTGGGCCGGCTCGGTGGACGCCCCCGCCGCGTCCTGTGTGGTGCTCGCCTGACGGGCCCGCACGGGGTGCGGACGAACGCGTACCACGCACCACTCGCCGAGTTCGTCCCGCGCCCGGCGCCTCCTGGACTGCCGGTCGTACGGAGCGTCCCGGCTGATCGCAGGCCGCTGACCATGTGATTCGTCGTACGGCATGGGTCGTGGCGGTGAACCGCACGGCGGTCGGAGGCGACGACCAAGGGCTGGGGGCGAGGGCAAGACGCAAAGACCCGGGCCGGGTCGGTTCCCGAAATCCATCGGGGCCGACCCGGCCCGGGTCTTTCGCTGTACTGCCGCGCTTGCCGCACGGACCTGCCGCCACCTGCCGCGGTCTGCCGGCCAGGGGCGGTCCGGCCGGCCCCGAAGTCCCGCCAGACCCGCCGGTTCCCCGTCAGCCTCGGCCGGCGGTGCGGCCGGAGCCCTGACGTGTCCCGGGCAGCGTGCGGCCCGATACGGCCCGCGCGGGACGCCTGCCGTGGCTAGCGGTTCGGGGCGCCCGGGAGCGTGATGCCGAGCGCCGCGGCGTAGCCGGCGAGGGCGAGGCGACCCACGGCCGGGTAGGCGCCCAGCGGTTCGGCCGCGGCGCAGCCGGCCTCCTCGGCTGCCGTCTCGATGACCTCGGCCTGCACCTCGGGACCGATCAGGTACGGGGCCAACGCCAGCCGCTGCGAGCCCGCGCCGAGCAACTGCTCGGCCGTGCGGGCGACGGCGCCCTTCTCGTCGAGCGCCGCGGCCAGCACCGGTACCGCGAGGCGCGCCGAGAGCAGCATGCCCGTGATGCCCGCGGCCTGGACCGCCTCCGGGCCGCCGACCGTGGCCAGCACGATGCCGTCGGCCGCGGTGGCGACCGTGAACAGCCGGGCCCGGTCCGCACGGGCCAGGCCCGCCTCGGAGAGCCGGACGTGCAGGGCCTCGGCGAGCAGCGGGTGCGGGCCGAGTGGATCGGTGACCTGCGTGGCGCAACCGCTGTCGTCCACCGCCTGCCGGATCCGGGCGACCAGTTCGCTGTCCGGCCCCGCCACCAGCGGCACGACCACGGCGGCCGGGCCTGCGGCGTCGATCGCCGGCTGCGGCTGCGCGAACTCATCGGCGGCCGGGTCCGCGGACCCGGCACCCGGCTGCTCAGCGGCGGCCTGGGCCGCCGCGGCCAGCAGCGCCGTACGGTCCTGCGCGGCCTGCGCCAACACCGCGGCCAGCGGCGGGAACTCCGCGTCGGCGCTGCCCACGTAGCCCACCCGGGCATCGAGGCCGGGCAGCTCGGAGCGGGCGATGCTCACCACCTCGTCGACCAACGCACGCGTGGCGGCGTGGGGAGTTCCGGGCACGGCGAGCACCAGCGGCGGCGCACCGATGGGGGCCGCGGCTGGCTCCGGCCGCCGGTGCCGTCCGGACTGGCGCGGGCGTGGCATTCGTACGGGCAGGCCGGGCGCCGGCCCTGTGGGGGAACTCATGGCGCCGCATGTTAGCCGCTTCCCGACCGGCGCCGTTCGGCTGGGTGTAACTAGGTCGAATCCATCCCGTTTTATCCGGTGTTTTTGGTGAGGTATGACGCACCGTCCGCTACCGCACCCTGCCGACCGGAAGGTGCCGGTAGCGGTTCGTCGGCGCAGCGCCCGTACCCCACCGCGGCTACACCACCTGGAGCAGGGCGCCGTCCACCGGTAGCCGTAGCGCGTCCGCCGCCAGCGCCGATGCCACGCCGAGCGCCCCGGCCAGCGGGTCGCCGGCCGCCTCCACCACCGGCACGCCGGGCAGTTGCCGCGCCAACTGCGCGCGTACCGGGTCGAGCAGCACGGCTCCCATTCGGAACAGCCCACCGGTCAGCGCGATCGGCCGCTCAGCGGGGACAGGGCGGGTCTCGCCTGCGGCGTCCGCCGTGTGGTGTGCCCGGTCGGCGGGGCCTGCCGCCGGCAGGTCCTGGGGTGCACGGGCATCGTCCGTGGAGCGGTCGGCGGCGGTGTCCGGATGGGCCGCCCGCGCCGCGCGGGCGATGTGGTCGGCCGCCTCGTGCAGGATGCCGGCGGCCACCGGGCACGCGGTGGCGCAGCGGCCGACCTCGGGCGCGAAGGAGGCCAGCACGGCGGGCCGATCGGGGCGCGGGTACAACAGTCCGGGCAGTTCGGCGGGCGGCCCGAAGACCGCGGTGAGCCGCTCCAGCAGCGCGGCGGAGCCGCCCGCGCGCCCGTCGTGCGCCCGTAGTGCGGCTTCCAGGCCCGCCCGCCCGATCCACGCCCCGCTGCCGCAGTCGCCCAGCAGATGGCCCCAGCCGTCCACCCGTCGCCAGGAGGCGCGCGGGCCGTCGGTCGGCCCCGTGCCCAGCGCGATCAGTCCGGTGCCGGCGGCCACCACGGCGCCCGGCTGCTGGCCGAGCGCGCCTGCGTACGCCGTGACGCCGTCGGCCGCGAGGGCCAGGCGTTCCAGGCCGACGGCGGCGGCGAGCGCGTCGGGGAGGCGGGCCCGCAGGTCGTCGCCGAGGGTCGCCATGCCCGCCGCGCCGACACAGCCGGCGCTCACCCGCGCGGCGCCGGCCTCGCGGACCAGGCGTTCGACGGCGGGCAGCACCTGGCCGAGCAGGTCCGCCGCGTCGATGCCGCGCTCGCCGGTCCGTACCGGGCGCGGCGACTGCCAGGTCAGCGGGGTGCCGACGGGCCGGCCGCGGGGGTCGACGGGGCCGAGCGCGATGCGCAGGCCGGAGCCGCCGGAGTCGACGCCCAGAGCGAAGACGCCGGCCCGGGCGGCCGGCGCCGCGGGGGCCGGGGCGGGCCGGCCGGTCGGGGTCGGCGCGGCGGTGGCGCGGGCGGGGGCCGCCGGGCCGGTGGGGGGTGCGGTGGGCTCCATGGGCTCAGCCGAAGCCCCGGGCGTCCTGCTTGAGCGCGGTGTCCACGGTCAGCGCCGTCGCGATCACCAGGCTCAGCAGCGGGTCGGGGAGCTGCTCGTGGATCTGGAGGACGTAGTTGTCCGCGGTGGTGAACATCGTCTTGGCGACACCCTCCCAGGTCTTGGTGATCCGGGCGATCTCGCGGTCGTTGTGGTCGACGATGGCGAAGTTCCAGGCGCGCCAGTTCTCCGCCTTGATCGCGCCCACCTGCCGGCCGTCGGCCATGATGGCGAACCTGATCTTGCCGAAGACGTTCTGCTGGTGGATCTCGCCGACCGGCTGGCCGTTCGGGCGCTCGATGAGCACCTTGGACTTCAGGAACTTGGCCGGCCTGGTCATCACCAGGTGCGGCTGGCCGTATGCGTCACGGATTTCCAGCCGGTGGGTCATGAACTGGTCCAGGCTGGTGGCGAAGCGCGCGACCTTCTTCATGACGCTCTGGCCCACCTGCACCACCGACCCGAGGGTCTGGCCGTGCTGGTCGTAGACGCTGTACTCGTTGGTCAGCTCGATGAGCTTGACCTTCTGGTTCACCACCAGCACCGGCTCGGTGAAGAGCGTGCCGCCGCCCTGGGCCGTGGGCCCCACCTGGGCCTGCTGCTGGACCTGGCGCTGGATCTTCTCGGGCTGGGCCGGGACCGCCTGCTGGGCCGCGCCGGGACCGGCCTGCCCGGGATGGGTGTGCTGGGTCCACTGGTTGCCGTCCCACCAACGGAGCTGGTGGGGGGTGCCCTGCGGGTCGGCGTACCAGCCCGCGGGGGTCGGGGATTGCGTCGTCATGTCCTCGACACTATCGCCCGTACTGCGGAACGGAGACGGTCAGGATGGTCGAAATGCCACCGGCCCCGGCCCGTGGCCCCGAGGCCATGAGCTGGGGCCGCAGCCTCGGGCGTACCCACCGCGCGCCCCGGATCAGGGCAGTCGCCACTCCACGGGCTGGGCGCCCTGTTCCATCAGCAGGTCGTTGGCGCGGCTGAAGGGGCGCGAGCCGAAGAAGCCGCGATCGGCGGACATCGGCGAGGGGTGGGCCGACTCGATGGCCGGCAGGTGGCCGAGGAGCGGGCGCAGGTTGCGTGCGTCGCGCCCCCACAGGATCGACACCAGCGGCTTGCCGCGCCCCACCAGCGCCCGGATGGCCTGCTCGGTGACCTCTTCCCAGCCCTTGCCGCGGTGCGCCGCCGGCTTGCGCGGGGCGGTGGTCAGCGCCCTGTTGAGCAACAGCACGCCCTGCTGGGTCCAGGGCGTCAGGTCCCCGTTGGATGGCCGCGGGTGGCCGAGGTCGTGGTGCATCTCGCGGAAGATGTTGTCCAAACTGCCGGGCAGGGGGCGCACCTCGGGCGCGACCGAGAAGCTGAGCCCCACGGCGTGACCGGGCGTCGGATACGGGTCCTGCCCGACGATCAGCACCCGCACTTCGTCGAACGGCTGCTGGAACGCGCGCAGTACGTGCTGCCCCGCGGGGAGGTAGGTGCGCCCCGCGGCGATCTCGGTGCGCAGGAAGGTCCCCATCGCCGTGATGCGGTCGGCCACGGGCTCAAGTGCGTTGGCCCAGCCCGGTTCTACGATTTCGTTCAACGGTCGTCCAGCCACGACCGTCACTCTACTGGCCCACCGGCCCCCTCCCGACCGGCCGGTGATCACGCCTGCGTGGGGTGCGGCGTGCCGTACGGGTGCCTAGTCGCTGGTGTCGGTGGGGTGCGGGGGGAGTTCCAGGTCCGTCACCTCGCGCGCGGGGGTCGGGATGCTGCCCGGTGGCCAGCCCAGAACCTCCTCGAAGCGGCGGGCCGCGAAGGGCGTGGGCGGGACGTCGCGGTCGCTCTCGTGCGCCCTGATGGTCGACTGGCTCAACTGCGTGCGCCGTGCGAGGTCGCGTACGGCGAGGCCCTCTGCTTCCCGGAACGCGATGAGGGCCTTCGCCAGCCGCTCGGACGCTTCGTTCGTCGTTCTGTAGCCGTGCTCTTCACTCATGGCCAGAGCATGCCGCACCGCCTGCGCCCACCCGGCCCGCCGGGACGCCGCCGGCCGCCGGGTGCGGCGGGCGCGGGTGGGCGCCCGGCGGACCTCGGTCGGGCGGGGCGTCCCGGTGCGGGTGCGTGCGGTGTGCCTTGTCGGTGCGGTCAGGCGCGCGGTCAGACGGAGCGGTGGTACTGGTTGGGGACGCGCGGCGGGACGCCGAGCGTGCGGGCGGCGCGGTGCGCCCAGTACGGGTCACGCAGCAGTTCGCGGCCGAGCAGCACCGCGTCCGCCTCGCCGGACTGGAGGACCTTCTCGGCCTCGGCCGGGTCGGTGATCTTGCCGACGGCCCCGACCGGCAGTTCGGTCTCGGCCTTCACCCGCGCCGCGAACGGCACCTGGTAGTGCGGGCCGGCGGGGATGTGGACGTCCGCGGCGTTGCCGCCGGAGGACACGTCGAGCAGGTCCACGCCGTGCGCCTGGAGGTCGCGCGCGAAGCGCACCGTGTCGTCGACGGTCCAGCCGTGCTCGGTGTCGCCCTCGGCCGCGTTCTCCTGGAGCCAGTCGGTCGCCGAGATGCGGAAGAAGACCGGCAACTCCTGCGGCCACACCGCGCGCACCGCGTCCACCACCTGGAGCGCGAAGCGGGTGCGGTTCTCGTACGAGCCGCCGTACTCGTCCGTGCGGTGGTTGCTGTGCGGGGAGAGGAACTCGCCGATCAGGTAGCCGTGGGCGCCGTGCACCTCGATGACCTCGAAGCCGGCGGCGAGGGAGCGCCGTGCCGCGTCCGCGAACTCGCCCACGATCTGCTGTATCTGCTCGGTCGTCAGCTCGTCGGGCACCGGGTGGTCGCCGTCGAAGGCGATCGGGCTGGGGCCGAGCGGCTGCCACCCGTGCTGCGCGGGGTCGGTGATGGGCGCACCGCCCAGCCAGGGGCGGTCGGTGCTCGCCTTGCGGCCAGCGTGGGCAACCTGGATCGCGGGAGTGGTGCCCTGTTCCTTCAGGAAGGCGGTGATCCGGCGCAGCGCCGCCACCTGGGTGTCGTTCCAGATGCCGAGGTCTCCGGGGCTGATGCGTCCCTCGGGGGAGACCGCGGTGGCCTCGACCAGGATCAGCCCGGCGCCACCGGCCGCCCGCGCGGAGTAGTGCGCGTAGTGCCAGTCGTTGACCGTTCCGGCGTCCGGCCCCGCCGGAGCGGCGGAGTACTGGCACATCGGGGCCATCCAGATGCGGTTCGGGATGGTCAGCGACCGCAGGGTGTACGGCTCGAACAGGGCACTCACGGCGAACTCCACTTCATGGCGACGGATGCGGTGTTGTACGGCGACCATCGTAATACGTCGATCATCAAATTACGAGAGGTCTCGTACGAGCGTGTGCGCGCTGGTGTTTGGACCCTGCCGCCGCCCGTCCAGCCACCCTCCCCCGTCGCCATCGCTTTCCCCGTCGCCGTCGCGCCCGTCGCCGCTGCCGGCCCGGCCATGGCGGGTCCCCGCGCCGGCCGCTACGGCGGTGGCGCCCCCTCGGTCGGCGCGTGGTCGCTTCCCCCGTCCGGGGTCGGCCCTGGCTCCGGGGCCGGTGCTGGTGGAGCCGTGCGTGCCGGTCGAGGAGGGGTGCCGCCCCACACCCGACGCGGGCCCGGGCGGGGTGCCGGGCGGGTGGACTCCCACACCCGGCGCCAGCGGGCCGCCCGCCGCCCGTCGTCCGGTGGCGGCGCCGCGGGCGGGGTCGGGCGGGCGCCCGCCGCCTCGGCCGCCGCGCGCCGCGCCCCGTACCAGCCCTGCTCCGACTCCGCCCACAACGCGTTGACCTCCCGCATCATGCGATCGCGGAACGCGGGCGCGCCCTCGCCCGGCCGGGCCGTCAGCGGGCGGCCGAAGTGGACGCTGATCGGCGGGCCACCGCGCCGCGGCAGGCGCTCGCCCGGCGCCAGCGCCGCGAACGAGCCCCGCACCACGACCGGGACCGCCGGCACCCCGGTGTCCAGGCACAGCCGGGCGGCGCCCAACCGGAACCACCGCATCCAACCGTCCCGGGACCGCGAGCCCTCGGGGAAGAGCAGCACGCTCCAGCCGCAGCGGATCAACCGGGCGGCCAACTCGGCCCCGTGGCCCGGGCGTTCGGTGTCGCCGGCGGCCCGTCGGCGGGCCGCCTCGACCTCGCCGCGCCGGTCCACCGGGAACGCGTTGAACAGCAGCGCCGTCGCCGCGCCGGTCAGCCGCGAGGCGAAGAAGTGGTCGGCGGCGGCGCCCACCGTCGTCCGGGCCGCGACGGCGCCCGGCAGCGCCCCGAGAATCAGCGGCGTGTCGAGGTGGCTTGCGTGGTTGGACACGAACACCACCGGGCCGCGCAAGCCCGCCACCCGGTCGCGCCCCGTCACCGTCGGCCGGACGTGCGCCCACAACAGCGGCCCCAGCACCCCGGTGCGCAGCGCGTCCCGGACCAGCGCGGCCGGCGCCGACCGCGCCCAGGCGGTGCGGAAGGGCGCCGCCGAAGGCCGCGGCGGATGCTGCTCCGGAGGCAGCCCGCGCGGCAGCGGCGCCCGCCCGCGCCAGTCGCGCCCCTGCCGCAGCAGCGCCAGGTCCCGGAGCCACCCCGTACCGGGCCCGACCGCCCGGCCGCCGCCCCACCGCTCGACGAACCACCCGGCGGACCCCCGCCGCTGGCCGCCGGTCACGAGACCGCCGCCATCGTCAGCGGCGGGGCGTGCAGATAGGTGATCTCCGGGTGGCGACCCACCGTGTGCGAGGCCAACTCCAGGGCGTCGGCCAACGTGCTGGCCGCGCGGAACCCCAGCCGGGCGGCGACCGCCGGATCGGCCCCCACGAAGATCACGTCGCCCAGGTGCTCCAGCGCGTGCGCGCACCAGTACCACATGTAGAACGGATGGACCCCGTGGTAGGCGTAGCTGCGCCGGTACAGGTGCACGTACCACGGGTCGGTGGCGAACTGCTCCTCGAACTTGCTCTCCACCACCGCCGGATCGGTCGACCTGGACAGCACGTCCGCGTAGAAGTCGAGATAGCTCGGATGGTGCACGGTGTGGAACTCGTTCGGCAGCGGGTGGTAGAAGATCCCCACGCCGCCGCGCCGCACGATCGGCTTGTTCAGATACATGTTGAACAGGTAGCCGAGCCCCATCGAGGCCACCAGGATCGGGTTCATCACCGAGTTCACGTTGTACGGGCACAGGTACGGCACGCCGAAGACGCCCACGTCGGCCTGGCCCGACACCGGAGTGACCTGCTGGCGGTGCACCTGTCGCAGGGTCAGCGGGTGTACCGCGCTCGGTGCCCCGGCGGCCACGCTGGTCACCCCCCACGGCGCGGCCACCCGGTGGAAGGCCCGCCGGCGCAGGGCGGGCGCGAGCAGCCGGGTGCCGCGCCGCGCCGCCACGTACGCCGTCTGGTCCGCCGCGCTCCACTCCCACTCGCGCTTGCTGAGGAAGCCGAGCGGGGCCGGGAAGGCGTCGTTGTTCAGTGCCGTCTCCACCGTGAAGACCTTGACCTGACCGCCGATCAGATCGTGCATCCGGCCGTACGAGCGGTGCATGGCCGAATGGGCCGGGTCGTTGAAGGAGCGCGAGTGCTGGAGGGTGTCCACGTTGTGGTGGTGGCGCAGGCTGCGGTAGCTGGCGAGACCGACCGCCACCGACTTGGCGCCGCCGTTCATCGCCACCAGTGTGATGTTCACGTACACGATCAGATCGCTCTCCGCGGCCCGCCGGTTGATCTCCACGTCCTCGCCGTGCCCGGTGCGGCCGAGGTGCACCAGGTTGGCGTGGTCCTCCGCGTCGTGGTTGCGCAGGTGCTGCGGGAAGAACGAGCGGAACACCCGGTCACCCACCACATGGCGCAACTCGGCCGGCGTCATCCGCCGGTGCAGCGCGTTCGCCGCGAGCAACTCCACGTCGTCCACCCGGTGCCGGGCGGCCAACTCCAGTACGTGCTCGATGATCCGCTGCCGCACGTCCGGGCTGCGCATCGGCGGCAGCGGCAGCGACAGATCGTCGAAGACGATGGTCAGCCGCATGCCGGGACGCAACAGCGCGGGCAGCGGCTCGATGCCGTGCGGGTGGTGCAGAGCGCGGTCAATGGCCCCGTCCAGATCGCGGATGCCCGGCAGCGAGGTGGGCGGATACACCACCCGGCTCCCCTCGGGCAGCCGTTCCAGACGGAACCCCTCGCCCTCGCTCACCAGCAACGGCGGTGTGCGCCGGTCGACTTCGATGACCAACCCTGGCCTGCTCATGCCTCACTCCTCGGGGCCTCGTGGCGCGCGCCGGCCACGACCGCGTCGGCCAGCGCCTCCCAGCGGGTGCCCGGATGCGCGCCCCAGCGCACGACGGGCCAGTGGTGGCGGGCCGCGTACCGGTACAGCCGCAGCTCGGGGTTGACCGCGCAGGGCCGGCCGACCAAGGAGAGGAACGGCCGGTCGGAGTAGCTGTCGGCGTATCCGTACGAGCGGTGCAGCGAGAGACCCCGCTCGCGGGCGTACTCCCGCAGCCAGGCGGCGCGCGCCTCGCCGACCACCGGCGGCGCGGCCAGCCGGCCACTCAGCACCCCGCCCCGGCTCTCCAACCGGCAGCCGACGACCTCGTCGAACAGCGGTCGCAGCGGCTCGACGAGCACTTCGAGACTGCCGGTGACCAGCACCGTACGGTGCCCGGCGGCCCGGTGTTCGCGCACCCGCCGCACCGCGTCCGGCAGCACCCGCCGCAACAGCGCATCGGCCAGCGCCTCCCGCACCAGCGTGTGCAACTCCGCCTCGTCGGCCCCGCGGTAGCGGCGCAGGAAGGCCCGGACGAAGGCGGCCCGGTCGCCCCGGTCCGCGTGCAGATAGCGGGGCGCGGAGCGCAGCAGGTCGAGCAGTTCGACCGCGCGGGCGGGCAGCGGACCCGAGGCGAGGCGGGCCCACAGATAGGACTCGACCATGTCGGCGGCGACGACCGTGCCGTCCAGGTCGAAGACCGCGGCGACGTCCTCGCCCGACGGCAGCGCGCGCACCGGCCGCTGCCCGCCGCCGCGCCCGACCTCGGCGCGCCGCGCCATGGCGTCCCGCAGCCGCCGGGTGACCCCGGGGCAGTGCACCTCCTGGAGGTAGTCGCGCCAGTCGAGCTGCCGCGGGTCGAAGCCGTGCTCGGCGGCGCGCTGCGGGGGCAGTGCCCGGTGCAGCGCCAGCAACTCCCGGTCGTCGTAGCGCGCTTGGGCGCCGGTGTACGGCTGGTAGACCTTGAAGTAGTGGCGCTGCCTGGCGAGTTCACCGCGTCGCTGGTGCAGCCGCTCTTCCCTGGCCAGGGTGCGTTCGCCGGTCGGTAGCCACTCCAGGGCGCTGGCTGCGGCTGCGGTGGCCCGCTCGGCGAGACCGATGGCGACCCGTACCCGCCCGGCGTCGTGGAACTTCCACCGGGCGTGCCGCAGATGGCCGAACCCGGCCGGGTCGGGCAGCGGGTGACGGCGGAAGTAGGCGTCCAGGTGGTCGTGGAGCGCGCCGTAGGTCAGCGGGTTGCTGGTGCCCGAGCCGACGTGGAAGTAGTGCGGCGCACCGGGCGCGGCCGGTGCCGCCGCGGCGGCCAGCACGGCGTTGACCACCAGGTCCACCGGGATGACGTCGAGCACGGCGTCCTCGGCCCCCGGCAGGTCCCACATGGTGCCCGTGCCGTAGTCGATGATCAGCGGGTCGAGCATCTTGTGCCCGTCGATCCACCCCGGGTACGGGTGGCGCAGCGCGCTCTCCACGATCGCGGGTCGCAGCACCGTCAACGGCCGCCCGGCCCACAGCTCTTCGGTGGCCCGCTCGGCCAGCGCCTTGGTGAAGGTGTAGACGTCCGTCCAGCCGAGCGAGGTGGCCCGGGCCCGCCCGTACTCGACCAGCCGCCGCTCCACCCAGGCTGACCTGGCCGCCTCGGTCTGCGCCGCCACCACCTGGTTGCCGCACGGCCCGTGCGCCCGGCGGGCCTCGCGCAGCAGCCCGCGCAGCACCTCGGGGCGGCGCGAGTCACGTTCGACCTCGGCGCGGGTCCGCTCGGCGCTTGCCGTCTCCTGTCGCCAGTCGACCCGGTGCCCCAGCGGCTCCTCGCGCACCTGGCCGTGGCCGGGTGCGGAGACGAACGCGGTGGAGACGTACACCAGGTGCGGCGGGGCCGGTTGGCGGGCCAACCGCTCGCACAGCCCGGCGGCCCCGGTGACGTTGGAGCGGAACGCCTCGTCGATGGGCGGGTCGAAGGTGACCGCCGACGCGCAGTGGATCACCGTGTCGATGTCGTCGGGCAGCTCCGGCACGTCGGCGAGATCGCCTTCGACGACCTGCACCCGGCGCCCGGCTTCGGCGAGCGCCTCCGCACCGCCGGGCCTCTCGTGCCAGCGCCGGAACACGTCCTTGCGGAGCAGCCGCACCAGCCGGTCCCGAGCACCACACCCGCCCCGCCCGCGCATCAGCAGCGTGACGCGGGTGTCGGGATGGTCGGCGAGCAGCCGCTCCAACACGGCCTGCCCGATGAACCCGGTGGCCCCGGTGAGCAGGACGTGCGCCCCCTTGAGACTGGCGACGGTGTACGTACGCGGCATGACGTCCTTCCGGGGTGAGGGAGGGGAATGGCGGTGCGGAGGCGTTGGGCGGCGGAGCGCAAGGTGGTCGGGGGTGGGGAGTGCTGGGTGGTCGGGGTGGGGAGGTGCCGTGCGGCTGGGGCTGTGTGGGGGGCTGGGCTGTGTGGGGCCGGGCGGCTGGGGAGTGGCGGGGTTGGGCGAGGAGGAAGGGCGGGCGGTGTGGGGTGCCGGGTCGGCCGGTGCGGCGGTGAGCGGGTGGGCGGGGCGTGAGTGTGTGGGGACCGCGTACGGGGCCGGCGGGCGAGGCGGGTTAGTCGGGTCAGTCGGGTTGGGCCGCACCAGCGTGGGCACCCAGGTCGGACGGGCGAGCCGGGGCAGTCGGACGAGATGGGCCGGTAGGACCAACCGGGCGAGCCGGTTCGGGCCCGGTTCAGCCGGGGCCGGGGGGCTGGCGGGGTACGGCGCGGGCGGGGCGTTCGCGCAGGTAGCCGCTGACGGCCGCCGCGCACACCTGGCGCACCGGCCAGCCCAGCGCCCGCGCGGCCCGTTCGGCCTCGGCCAACTCCGGTTGTACGGTCAGCTCGCCGCCGGGCACCTCGGCGATCTTGACCGGCACCTGCTGTTCCCGTCCGGGCGGCCCGACCCGCACGGTGGCGGCCCGGCGCGGCAGCGTCGTACGTTCCTGGACGGACCAGCGCACGCCGAGCGTCGTGGTGTGCCGCAACAGGGCGTCGGCCACGGCCGGTCTGACCTCCGCCGCGCACAGCGCGGTCAGCAGCCTGCCGGGCCTGCCGTGCCGGCCGACGGTGCCGGTCGTCCAACAGTCCCAGGCGCCGGCCGCGCGCACCGCCTCCAGGACCGAGGGCCACAGCCGCGGGTCGAGGTCGTCCACGGTGCTCTCGACCACCACCACCTCGCCGTGCGCCGCAGCCTCCGGCGCGGCGCCGACGGCCCGACCGAGCACCACCCGGGTGATGTTGGGCCGGAGCGGGCAGTCCCGCCGCCCGCCACCGACGCCGACGGCCCGTACGGTCATCGCCGGCATCGGCCCGGG
This sequence comes from Streptomyces sp. 796.1, assembly GCF_047525675.1. Lineage (NCBI taxonomy): Bacteria > Bacillati > Actinomycetota > Actinomycetes > Kitasatosporales > Streptomycetaceae > Streptomyces > Streptomyces sp. 796.1. The sequence goes on from NZ_JBLIWA010000005.1 coordinate 181,286, forward strand.
CTCGGCCAGCGCTGCGACCAGCGCGGCCCCGGTGGGCGTGGTGCGCTCGCCGGGCAACTCGCCGGCGGCCAGGGTGAGTCCGCGCCGGGCGGCGATGTCGAGCACGGCGGGCACCGGTACCGGCATCGTCCCGTGCGCGCCGGTCACCTGGCCGTGCCCGGCTGCCAGCGCGGAACAGGTCACCACCGCGCGCGGGGCGAGCAACCCGAGCTCCGCCAGGGCCGCCGCACAGCCGACGACGTCCGCCAGCGCGTCGTACGCACCGACCTCGTGGAAGTGCACCTGATCCGGGGTGGTGCCGTGGGCCGTGGCCTCGGCGGCGGCGAGGAGTTCGAAGACGCGCCGCGCGTACCGGGCGGCGGCCGGTTCCAGCGGGGCTGCGGCCAGCAGCGCGAGGACGTCCGACAGGTGCCGGCTGCGGTCAGCGACGGCCGGCCGCTCCACCTCCACGCGCAGACAGGCCAGCCCGCCGCGGCGGGCCCGCTCGGCGCGCACGGCGAGCCCCGGCACCTCCAGCGAGGCCACCGCTTCGGTGACCGTGTGCAGCGTGGCGCCCGCGTCCAGCAGGGCGGCCAGCAGCATGTCGCCCGCGACGCCGGCGGTGCAGTCCAGGTGCGCGGCGGCTACGTGCTGCGCCGCGGCGGACCCGTCCGCGCGCGGTGCCGGGGGCTCCGCCGTGTCGCACGGCTCGGGCGCGGGGGGCCCGGGGGCGGGCGCGGCGCCCTGGTGCGGCCGACGGGCAGGCGCGGGTGGCGGCGATGCCTGCGGCTGGGATGCTGACGGCTGCGACGTGGGTGGTTGTGGTGCGGACGACTGCGGTTCGGACGGTCGCGGCCCCGTCGCGTGTGGTTCTGCCGACTGTGGCGCTGCCGGCTGTGGTGCTGCCGGTTCGCCACCGTGCGGGCGCCGTCGCGCCGGGGTCTGCCTTGCTTCGGGCGTCTCACTCATCAGGTGTCTCTCCCAGCATGCTGTCGCGGCGCGCCGGGGCGGCCTGCGCCGCCGACGGGCCCCCGGACCTCCTGCGGCGACCGGGCCCACCGACCGCCCGGGCCCCGGGCCGCGCGCCGGCGCCGCGCCGCTCATGCACCGTGCACCGCACGGACGACCTTCGCCGCGTGCACGGCGGCGCCGAATCCGTTGTCGATGTTGACCACCGTCAGGCCAGGCGCGCAGGTGGCGAGCATCGCCCCGAGGGCGGCGAGACCGCCCGCCGCCACCCCGTACCCGACGCTCGTCGGTACCCCCACCACCGGCGCGCGCAGCAGCCCCGTGACCACGCTGGGCAGCGCCCCGTCCATGCCGGCCACGACCACGGCGCAGTCGGCCCGTTCAAGCCGCGGCAACTGGGCGAACAGCCGACCGATGCCGGCCACCCCCACGTCGTCCACGACGAAGGCGCCGACGCCGAGCGCGGCGAGCGTGGCCCGGCACTCCCCGGCCACCGGCAGGTCGCAGGTGCCCGCCGTGACCACGGCCACCGCGCCGCGCGGCGCGGGCAGCGGCCCCACCGTGACCGTCCGCGCCACCGGGTCCACCTGTACGGGGGCGGCGTCGAACGCGGTGGGCGCGGCGGCCAGCACCTCGGCCGGGCAGCGGGTGGCGAGGGCCGGCGCCGCGGGGTCGGCCCTCCGCAGTTCGGCCAGCAGCCGCAGCGTCTGCTCGACCGTCTTGCCCTGCGCGAACACCACCTCGGGCACCCCGGTCCGGCCCCGCCTGGCCACGTCGAGCCGGGCGAAGTCGGCCACCCGCAGCGTCTCCGTCCCCGTCGCCATGTCTGTCTCTGTCGCTGCCTCCGTCGCGCTCATGCCGGCCGCTCCCCGCGCGTCGCCGGGCGCCCGTCGGCCGGCCGGCGGGGTGTGGGGGCCGCGTCCGCGCCGCTCGGCCCGGACGCGGTGGCCACCGCACCGGCCCGATAGGCCGCCACCGCACCGTCCCGCAGCCGGGTCGCGACGGCCACCGCGCGCAGCACCTCGGCCCGGACGCCGGGATGGCGGTCGAGCCAGTGGTGGGCGGCGGGCCCGAGCTCGATGCGGAAGGCCGTGGCGAGGACGCGGACTCGCAGCGCGTCGACCGGGACGCCGTGCGCGGTCAGCGTCGCGCGCACCAACTCCTCGGCGCGTTCGACCCGGCCGAGCCGTGCCGGGGTCACCGGGACGCCGACGGCCACCCGGGAGGACAGACAGGGGGAGCCCGGTTTGTCCGCGACCGACAGGCCCCAGCGGGCGGCGACGCCCCGCACCTCCGCCTTGCCGAGGCCGGCATCGGCGAGCGGTTCCACGACGCCGAGTTCCGCCGCCGCGCGCAGCCCCGGGCGGTGTGCGGCCCGTCGGTCATCACGGTGGGTGCCGGTGGCGACGGCGCCGAATCCCCGTTCGGTCGCCACCTCCAAAACCCGGGACAACACCGTGTGCTTGCAGAAGTAGCAGCGGTTTCCGGTGTTCGCCCGATATCCGGGGACCGCCCACTCCGTGGTCGCCACCTCAAGCAACTCCACGCCGATCTCCGCTGCGGTACGGCGCGCCCCGTGCAGTTCGCTCCTGGCCAATGCGGGGGAGTCCGCGATCACCGCGAGCGTACGGGCCGCTCCCCACACCCGGGCGCCGGCGGCCAGTACGACGGCGGAATCGACACCGCCGGAAAATGCGACGGCCAGCGGTCCGCTCTCATTGACGGCCGCCAACAATGCGTATGACTCGGCGGTCTGATCGATGGGCTGTTCGCTCGTCCCGAACACCGTGCTCTGCCGCACCAGGAATCCGCGCCTTTCTGCTCGGAGGGGCCGGAGGCGTACGACGCGTCATGGCGCCCGGGCACGCTCGCCGGGGGCCGCGACCCCCGCGTCCGGTTCGTGAAGTGGTGGCGGGTTGACCCCTCCGGTGCTGGCCGGGGCGCGTCAACGCACCGCCGTGCACTGCCAGTTAGTTGCGCTGTCCGGTCTCGGCGAGATCGCGTCCGGCGTCGATCCACTCCGCGATCTGACCGAGCGTCACCTCTTGCGTGACGTGCTCGTCGCTCATCCGCAGCCCCGTCTTCTCGCCGAGTACCAGGGAGAATTCCAGGAGTGCGAGCGAGTCGAGTTCCAACTCGTCGATCGTGGTCTGCGGGCGTAGTGCGCTCCGATCCACATGGAACTGTTCGGACAGGATCTCGGTAATGATGCCCAGGGCGTCACTCATGGGTGTGCACTCCTCGCCTGGTGGTGCCTGCGCGGTTTCGTGGCGCTGTGCGCGCGGCCCCAAGTGTTCCGATGCGCAAGGGAAATGAACAAACCAGCGGAGGATGTTTCACTCATTTGCAGTCCAGGCCGCGGGAGATGGAGAACTGAAAAACACATCGAGTGACGTTCGCGCGCGCACCGGGACCGGGAAGGGAAACGGGCGGAAAAGGGGACCCTGAAGGGGCGGTGCCCGGTCGTGCCGAGAGCCTTTGCCGCCGGTGGTCCTTGTTGTACGATTTCCATCGTAGTACGTTGCATGTCGCACCACGGCGTGCTCGTACGGGTCGCCTTTCGGAGCAGTGTGAGGAGCAGCCGTGGCAGATCAGCAGGCCCCCACCCCGTCAGCGGGCCGGGAGCTCAAGCACCCGGAAGCCGCCGAGATCCGCCTCGAAGGCGTGCTGCACGCGCTGGCCGATCCGATGCGCCTGCGCATCGTGTGCGGTCTTGCCGCCGACGGCGGCGAGCTCGCGTGTTCGGTCTTCGACCTGCCGGTGAGCAAGTCCACCTGTACGCACCACTTCCGCGTACTGCGCGAGAGCGGGGTGATCCGGCAGTTCTACCGGGGCACCGCCAAGATGAGCGTGCTGCGCCACGCCGACCTCGCCGACCGCTTCCCCGGCCTGCTCGACTGCGTCCTGGCCGCGGCCAAGCGCCAGGAAGAGTGCCTGACCACGGCCTGACCCCCCGCTGCGGCGCGGCCCCGGCGGCCTGGTGACCGAACGGCGCGCCCCGGTGACGGACGAACCGGGGGCGCGGCCCCTGGGGCAGCGGCGCGATCTCCCGGGGCGATGGCGTGGCGCCGGGGCCAGGCGGCGCGCCGACCGACCGTCGCCGCGGTGCCGGTGGCGGGCACCGCGGGTGCGCACCGTGCCGGCGGTGGGCGCCGCTGGTCCGGGTGTGCTGGTTCTGGGTGTGCTGGCCCCGGCCCCCTGGTTCACCGCGCCGTGCGCGCCGCGCTCAACAGCCCCTCCCAGTCAGGGATCTTCACATTCGTACGGCCGAGCCGTCGGCCGAGTTCCGCTTCGGCCGCCTCGATGCGCAGCCAGCCGGGCCACTCCACCGGCTCCTGCCCCAGCCCCCGCAGGGCCGCCACCGGGTCCGCGGCCACGGTGCGCGAGGCCAGGTGCGCCGCGTCGGCCAGCAGGGCGTCCACGGTCTCCTTGGCGCACGAGCGGTTCGTGCCGATCACGCCGGTGGGCCCGCGCTTGATCCACCCCGCCACGTACTCGCCGAGCGAGGGCGCCCCGGCGCGCAGCACCCGGCCGGCCCGGTGCGGCACCGTACCCAGCGCGGGATCGAACGGCAGCCCGGGCAGTGGCACTCCGCGGTAGCCGACCGAGCGCAGCACCAGCCGCGCGTCGATGTCCTCGTACGTCCCGGTGCCCACCACCCGGCCCTGCCCGTCGGGCGCCGTGCGCTCGAAACGTACGGCGCGCACCCCGCCACCCACCTCGCCGGGCGCGCCCCCACGCTGCGCCAGGAGTGCCACGGGCCGCAGGAAGAACCGCAGGTGGATGCGGCGTGGCCGGTCGACGGGCGGCTGCTGCGCCCAGCCGCGCAGCACCTCCACATTGCGCCGGGCCACGGCCGGCAGTCCCGAGGGGTCCACGAACGCCGGATCGCGGGCGAGCTCGTCGGCCCGCACCCGCACCGCGGCCCCGGGCAGCGCGCCGAGTTCCCGCAACTCCTTGGTGGTGAACTTGGCCTGCGAAGGCCCGCGCCTGCCGACCATGTGGACGTCCCGCACCCGGCTGCGGCCGAGCGCGGCGAGCGCCGCGTCCGGTACGTCGGTGTCGCGCAGCTCGGCGGCGTCCCTGGCCAGCACCCGGGCCACGTCCACGGCCACGTTGCCCACCCCGATCACCACCGCCGACGGCGTGGCCAGCGGAAACTGGTCCGCCGCCGCATCCGGGTGGGCGCTGTACCAGGAGACGAAGTCGGTCGCCGACCAACTGCCGGGCAGCTCCTCGCCCGGCACCCCGAGCCGGCGGTCGGTCGCGGCGCCCACGCAGTACACCACCGCGTGGTAGAGCTCGTGCAACTGGCGCGGCGAGATCCCGGGCGAGCCCACCCGCACGTGACCGAGGAAGGTGACCCGGGGGTCCTCAAGCACGGTGCGCAGATTGCCCTGGAGCGACTTGATCTTCTCGTGGTCGGGCGCCACCCCGTACCGCACGAGACCGAACGGGCACGGCAGCCGGTCCAGTACGTGCACCACGACATCGGGGACCAGACGTTGCCGAAGCAGGGCCTGGGCGGTGTACACCCCGCTGGGGCCCGAACCGACGACGGCGACACGGAGCACGGCGGAACTCCTTCCCGCTGGGCCTCCCAGGATGGCACCGGGCCGGCCGCCGCGGGAGGCGCGTGTCCACACCGCGGTACGCCAGGAACGCGTCCGTGCGCCGGCGCCCCGACACGGTCCCGGGCGGAACCCGGAACTCCACGGACCCGCCCGCTCCGCCCACCCGGCTCCGGCCGCCGCGCTGGCCCTACCGCGCCGTGTCCGAGGCGTCGTCGCCCGCCGCCGGCGGTGGCGGATCGCCGAGCTCCCAGTCGAGGCCGTAGCGCTGGAAGAGCTCCGCGCGCAGCCGCGCCACCGGCATCGGCGCTCCGGGCAGCAGCACCGCGACGACGGCGCCCATCAGCAGCGCCCGCATCAGCCGGTAGTCCGTCTCGGGATCGTCGCTGCCGTACGCGGTCACCGTCTCCTGGAGCAGCTCGGCGAGCCGTTGCTGTTCGGGGCACTGGATGAAGCCCTCGGCCTGGAGGATGCCCGCCATGTGCGTGCGCATCAGCCGGGGGCGGTCCCTGGCCAGGCTGAGGATCGCGTCGATGGCCCGGGCCAGCAGCTCGCGGCCGGCGCCCTCGCCGGTGGGCCGGGGCGCGCGGTCCAACGCAGCCGCGAGTTCGGTGTGCATCAGACGGTGCACGGCGGACTGGAGGAGCTGCCGCTTGCCGGGGAAGTAGTACGACACCAGGCCACGTGCGGCGCCCGCCCGATCGGCGATGTCCGCCAGCGTGGTGGCCTCGTAACCGTGCTCGTCGACGAGGTCGACGGTTGCCTGGAGCAGCCGCTGTTGGGAACGTCGGCGCAACTCCTCATTGACCGATGCGCTGCGCGGGGACATGCTTAACTCCTGCGTTGACTGGCTCGAAGCCAATATACTCAGTGGGTCTCCGGTTGTCCGCCCCTTCTGAGCAGGGTGAACACCGGTCCGACCGTCGATTTCGGGCGACGCGGGGGATCGTCCGAAACCGACGGTCGCTAGTACCGGCCGTGACGCGCGTGACCGCTTATGCACCCAGGGCGACATTGACCTGGTGGCCGGCCGTGCGCGGGGCGCGACCACGGCGGCGGCCAGGCTGATGGTACGCACCGGTCGCACCGGCCTTCGGACCTCGCGAGGCTTCCCGGACCACCTACGTACGCGCACGTCACACGGGCTTCTCAGAGCGCGTGGGCCACATGTCTACCTGTGGGTAAGCGTTCTCGGCCGCCCGCGCAGGGGAAGGCTGAGCCCGTGAATGCATACGAATGGGATCGCACGACGATGGCCATGATCGCCTGCGCGCTCGCCAACGACAGCGACGGCGCGGGTGCCCTCCTGGAACCGATGGACGCCCATGACCTGCGTCACGTCGTCGTCAGGCTGGCCGCGATGGCGGCCGAGGCCCTGATCAGCGAGGCCGACCAGGCCGGGACCGGGCGGGAGGAGGTCATCGCCCGCTGGCAGGCCAGCATCCTCGCCCACGAGTCCCGGCGCGACGCGGCACCCTAGCCGGCCTGCGGTCCGGCACCTACCCCGGTCCTGCTCCTCGCCTCGGTGGGCGTCGGTGGGCGTGTGGGCGCGGGTGTGTTGGTGGATGTGGGGGAGGGGAGGTCCGGGTGCGGCCGGGTTGCGGGTGCGGGTGTTTGGGTGTGTGGGGTGTGTCGGCGTGGGGGCGGGTGCGGCCGGGCGCCGGGTGGGGAGGAGGGCGTGTCGGGCGGGCCCGGCCGCGGGGGGCTCAGTTGAGCAGGTCGAGCAGCGGGCGCAGGCTGTCGGGGCGCTCGGCCACCGGCAGCGGGTCGACGAAGTGCACCCGACAGCCGAGCGCCGCCGCCCCGCCGTCCGCCCGCCGGTTGTCGCCGACCATCACCGTCTCCGGCGCACAGCAACCAAGCGTCGCACAGGCCAACTGGAACAGCGCCGGGTCCGGCTTCTGGATGCCGTGCTCGAAGGAGAGCAGGTACGCGTCGACGTAGGTGTCGAGCCCGTGGGCGCGGAAGACCGGCCGCAGGTCCCACCCGATGTTGCTCACCACCCCGATCCGTACGCCGTGCTCGCGCAGCGCGGTCAACACCTCGGCGGCGTCCGGATACGGCGCCCAGGCGGACGGCTCCTTGTGTCGTGCGTACAGCGCCTCGTGCAGGTCCTCGTGGGGCAGCCTCACCTGTCGGGACTGGGCGAGGTACGCGGCACGGTGCCGGGCGCCGCTGAGGTCGCGGGTCCGCCACCCGTCGGCCAGGTGCGCGGGGACCTCCCGCGGGGGCGTGCCGCCCGGCTGGGCCCCCACCTCCTGTAACTCCGTGAGACAGCGGGCGAACTCCGCAGGCGCGAGCGGCTGGCCGACCGCGTCGGCCGCGGCCCGCAGCCACTGGTCGGCGGGTTCGGCGCGGAAGAGGGTGCCGGAGAAGTCGAAGAGCGTGCACTTGGGCGTCATGGCGCCATGATGCCCAGAAGCGGCACCCACGTGCCGGTCGCCACGGATGCGTGCGCGGCGCGCCCCGGCCGCCGGATTGCCCCGAAGCCTGTGCGCGCGGACGGCGCCGCACGCGCCCCACCGGAAGCCGCTGAACACCCCGACTCCCTTGTCCAGCAAGGGAGTCGGGGTACCTGACCGTGACCGGTGCCGCCACCCCAACCGCGGGCGGCGCGGTGCCAGGCGGTGGGCGGTTGCCTCCCTGACCCGTCCGTCGTTGCCCCCGTCCTTGCCTCCACGGGCTGGCGCGCGGTGCTCATCGGACGGCGCGCGTTGCTGAGGCCCGTGGGCGTCCGGCGCGGCTGCGGGGCACGGTCTGCTCCGTGCGGCTGTCGGGGCGGGGCGGTCGGCCCTACGGCTTGCTCGCCACACCCGCGTACATGTTGACGGTGTTGGCGTCGGCGACCGGCTCGCCCGGGTTGGGGCGCCAGTGGTGCATCGGGACGACGCCGGGGTCCAGCAGGTCCAACCCGGTGAACAGGTCCGTCACTTCGGCGTGCGAGCGCAGGTACATCGGGATGCCGCGGCGGGTGTAGGTGGCCGCGAGGTCGATGGACTCGGGGGCCAGGTCCGCGGTGGCCAGCGTGATGGCCAGATGGCTGCCGGGGGCCAGCGGCTCCATCAACTGTTGGATGAGGCCGCTGGCGTCCGCCACGAACTGGAGCACCGCGATGACGGTGAGCGCCACCGGGCGGCGCAGGTCCAGCGTCTCGTGCAGGTCGGGCGCGGCCAGTATCTTGTCGGGTTCGCGCATGTCGGCCTCGATGTACGCGGTGCGGCCCGCCGGCGTGCCGGTCAGCAGGGCGCGGGCGTGGGCCAGCACGATCGGGTCGTTGTCCACGTACACGACCCGCGCCGACGGCGTCACACCCTGCACCACCTGGTGCAGGTTGGGCGCGGTGGGGATGCCCGTACCGATGTCGAGGAACTGGTCGATGCCGGCCTCGGTCGCCAGCCAGTGGGCCATCCGGTGCATGACCGCACGGTTGATGTGCATGCTGGTCCGCAGCCCGGGCCAGGCTTCGAGCGCCGCGGCAGCCGCCGCCCGGTCGGCCTCGTAGTTGTCCTTGCCGCCGAGGATGAAGTCGTACACCCGCGCCGAATGCGCCCTGCTGAGGTCGATGCGCTCGGTGTTGTTGCCCGTCATGTCCGTCTGCCTTCCGGTGTCGTGCTGGTCGTGGGGGTGCCGGTGGGGCCCGCTCCCGGGCCCTTCCCCTCCTCGTCGGCCTCGTGGTCGTGCTGCGTGTGGTACCTGCGGCGTACGCGGGGACGAGTGCAGCGTGCCGCAGAGGTCGGCCGCTTGGGTACGGGTGTGCGGCAATGGCCGCCGCACGGGGCGGTGTTGGGTGGGTGCGTCACGGCAGCGGCGCCCGTTCGCTCAGGCGCGCGGCCGGGAACGGCGTCCGCTTGCTGACGGTGAGCAGGTCGCGCTGGAAGTCGTACATCAGCAGCGCGGCCGGGGCGAACCGGTCCAGCAGGTCGGCGTCCGCCGGTGCGAGCCCGGCCCGTAGCTGCTCCGTGGGCCAGGCCCGGAGGAACGCCGGGTAGTCCCATCCGAGCGGCGGTTCGGCCAGTACGTGGTAGCGCAGCAGGTGGCTGAGCGTGTCGTAGTGGTCGTACCCGAGGTGGTCGGTGAGGAAGGCGGTCTCGTCCGCGGCGAGGTCGAAGGAGGAGCTGAGGGCCAGGCCGAAGTCGGCGAAGTACAGCAACTCGCCGTCGGTGAGCACGTTGCGGAAGTGGGCGTCGAAGTGGACCAGCCCCTGGGAGCGCAGGAACGAGGCGCCGTGCACCAGCGCGTCCGCCACCCACGGGTGGGGCGAGCCGCCCGGCGCCGTGGCGTCCCGGCGGGCGGCCAGCCAGTCGGCGAGGGTGTGCGGCAGGTGTTCCAGGAACAGCACCAGGCTGGTGCGCGAGGCGCCGATCGCCTCCAGCCGGTCGCGGACCGCGGGGGAGCCGTCCCAGTGCGCCACGGCCCCGTCGACACCGCCGAACTCGTCGACGAAGCCGTCGGGCGGCGAGTCGGGCAGCACCCGCCAGTGGTAGGTCAACGGGAAGCCCGGATGGGCGCCGTCGAGCACCCACCGGGTGGTCAGGGTGTGCACCGCCAGCTCGCGCCAGGCGCCGAAGCCGGCCGAGCCGATCCCGTAGTGGTACCACGGCGGCAGCCGGAACAGGTTGGCCGTGGAGTGCGCGTGCTCGGGCCGTAGTTCCCGCTCCGTGAGCGGAATCCGCTTGACGAACACCGGAGTTCCGGCGACCTCCACCACCGCCGTCCTGCCCCCGATGCCCGAGTCGGGCACCGGGGCCGCGGCGAGCAACTTCCGCAGCCGCTGGTCACTGAGCGCGGCCAGCACACCGGCCGCGGTCCGCCGGGCGGCCAGCCGGGCGGCATGTCGATCGGCTGCGGCGGTGTTGTGGTGCATGCGGGACTCCAGGGGCGTACGAGCTGACGCCGCGGCGCGGCCCCACCATGATCCACACTGCGCTCCGCGAAGGGCGCGACGGGGTGACCGAACCGGCCCTGACCAGCGGCGGGGCCGAGGACGGCGGTCCGGGCCAAGCGTGCTGCGCGGCCGGCGGGTTGGGCCGGGCCCGGGCCTGCGCGCCGTGCGCGGCGCGCCTGGTGGGCCCGGTCTGCCTGGCGCGCCCAGGGTGTGGCGCGCGCGTGGTGCGGGCGGCGCGGTCACGGCTGTTGTGGCGGGGACCAGACGTGCGGCCAGCGCAGCCACCGCCCCGGATCGTGGGCCGCGCTGCTGGGCGGCGACCAGATGAGCGCCTCCGCTGGCAGCAGGATGCCGAGCTGCCCCCAGCCGGCGATGGCGGGGGAGGGGCCGCAGCCCGTGGGGTCGCCGACCGGGTAGGGCGCTTGGCCCAGGGCCTCCAACCGGGCCAGGGCGTCGTGCAGATCGCGTACGGCGCGTTCGATCTCGGTGGCGGGCATGTCAAGTCCGGGGTCGGGCAGCATGGGCGGTCCTCTCGCGCTGAGCAGGTTACAACTCGGCCCACACCTGGCGGTTGGCGCGGTCGACGTGGGTGCCACAGGCCCGGGACATGGCCGCAACGAGCAGTAGGCCGCGCCCCGTCTCGCGCAGTGTTCCCAGCGAGCCCCCGGTGCCATCCGGCGCACACCGGGGTCGGGGGACGCTCGTACCCGGCAGCCCCCACACGCTCAGTCGCACCGTGTCGCGGGTGCGTTGGATGTGGCACCACACCATGCGCAGGGGTCTGCCCCGGTGCCGGGCGCCGTGGTGGATCGCGTTCTCGACCAACTCGCCGATCAGCAGGGCCGCGCGCTCCCTCTGGTACTCGTCCATGCCCCAGTGGCGCAGGGCGTTCCGGGCGTGGCCCCGGGCGCTGGCCGCCCCCTCGGGGACGGCAGGCACCCAGCGCGCACAGCCCTCGGATCGGCGCCGCCGCCGCTCGTGGGGTGACTGCGGGGTGAACGTCTCGTCAGTCATGGGCACCACAATGCGTGTGAATCACACCGTGTGCAATTCACACAGTACGATTCGCGTTGCTCGGCGGCCGTTCGGCTGCCGTGTGACGGGGGCGAGTTGGGCATGCGAAGAGGTGCGTCGTGAGCAGGCCGCGGTCGGGTCCGACGGTGGAACACCGCGTACTCGCCGCCCGGTTGCGCCTGCTGCGGGAGGTCGCCGGCGTGTCGCTGGCCGAAGCCGCCGCCGTACTGGGCAAACACACCATGACCGTGCGCCGCATCGAATCCGCCGAGACCGCGCTGGACGTCGGCCAGATCGAGACGCTGTTGCGGCGGTACGGGGTGCCCCCGCGCGAGGTGGACCGGACGCTGGCCGCGGCCGTCGCCGCCAGCCGCCGCGGCTGGTGGCACCGGCACCGCGCGGCCCTCGCCCCCGGCCAACAGCGCTGGATCGGCATGGAGTCGGCCGCCGCGCTGATCCGCCTCTGGCACCCCACCCTCGTCCCCGACCTGCTGCGCACCCCGCGGTACGCGGCGGCCCTGCACGCCCTGCGGGCCCGCGCCCTCCCCCCGGACGGCCCGCGACCGGCGTCGACGGATGAAGTCGTCACCCTGCTGAGGGAACGTCAACAACGTTTGCGCGAACGCGGTGCCAGGCTGTGGGTGCTGCTCGGCGAAGCCGCCCTGCACACCACCGTCGGCGATGCGCAGGTGATGGCCGAGCAGCGGCGGGCGCTCGCCGAGGCCGCCGCGCGCGAGGGCTGCACCCTCCAGGTCATGCCGTTGGGCGCGCCGCCCCACCCGCTGAGCGAGGCCCCGCCGCTGCGGCTGTTGCGCATCCCGGTGCCCGAGATCGAGGACCACGCGGTGTGGCGGTCGCCCGGCGGCACCGAGGAGATCACCGACGTACCGGACGTCGTCGAAGCCCTGCGCCAGGCCCTGGACGCGGCCTGTGCGACGGCACCCCACCCCAGCACCCCGCTCCCCACCCACCCAGGAGAGGCAGCCACCCCATGACGACCGGCAACCCGCGCCGACCGGCCGCGCCACCCCGTCCGCCGGCCGCGCCCCACCCGGAAGCCGCGCCCCTCCCACCGGCCGGGACGGACCGTGCGGCGGGACGGGACGGATCACCCCAGGCAGCGGGCCCCACCCGGCCGGCGCCGCCCGCCGCAGGCCCGGTCGGCGATGTCCCCACCGCGGACGGTGGCGGCCCGACCCCGGGTGACGACCGCACCCCTGGCGGCGCGCCCGCAGCGCCGACCGGGGTGGACACCACAGTGCCGCACTCGGCCCGCGTCTGGGACTGCCTGCTGGGCGGGAAGAACCACTACGCCGTCGACCGCCGGGCGGCCGACGCCTTCGCTGCCGCCATCTCCAACGTCCGCGCCTACGCCAGGTCCGGCCGCGGGTTCCTGATCCGCAGCGTGCGTCATCTGGCCGGCCCGCTGGGGGTGCGGCAGTTCCTGGACGTCGGGGCCGGCCTGCCCACCGCGTACAACACCCACGAGGCGGCACAGGCCGTCGCCCCCGAGGCGCGGATCGTGTACGTGGACCACGACCCGATGGTCCTGATGCATGTGAACGCCCTCCTCAGCAGCGCCCCCGAGGGGGCGACCAGCTACGTCGAGGCCGATCTGCGCGACACCGAAACGGTGCTCGGGGCCGCCGCCCGCACCCTGGACCTGGGCCGGCCGGTCGCCCTGGTGCTCTCCGACGTCCTCGGCCACGTCGCCGACGACGCCGAGGCCAAGGCGGTCGTCCGCGCCCTGGTCGCGGGGCTGGCGCCCGGCAGCTATCTGGCCCTCAGCCACGCCGCCCCCGGCGACCCGGTGGCGGTGGCGGCCCAGGACGCCTACAACGCCAGCGGCGCGATCCCCTTCGTGCTCCGCGACCGGGAGCGGATCGCGGGCTTCTTCGACGGCCTCGACCTCGTCGAACCCGGCCTGGTCAGTTGGCCCAGGTGGCGCCCGGACGCCACCACCGAACAGCACGAGCACGTACCGGGGTACGCGGGGCTCGCCCGCATTCCCTAGCCGGGCGCCTTGTTGCCCGGGGTGGGACCGTTGGGTGGGACCTCGGGTGCCGCCCAGGGTGGGACCTCGGGGGCGGCGCCCAGGGTGGGACCGCCGGGGTGGCACCTCGTCATGTTGGCTGTGTCGGCGCGCCAGCCAGCCAACCGGTTGGCTGGCTGGCGGGGCGCGACGGTGGGTGTGACCTACACGCCAAGGCCCGCGTCGCGGGCCAACAGCGCTGCCTGGACGCGGTTCTCGCAGCCCAGCTTGGCCAGGATGCGGCTCACGTACGTCTTCACCGTGGCCTCGCTCATGTGCAGGCGCGCCCCCGCGTCCGCGTTGGACAGGCCCTCGCCGAGCAGGGCCAGCACCTCCTGCTCGCGGGGGGTGAGGGCGGCCAGCCGGCGTCGGGCCTGCTCGACGCGGCTGGCGTGGCGGCCGGTGGCCAGCGAGTCCACCACGTGCCGGGTGGCGCCCGGCGACAGGTAGGCGTCCCCGGCCGCCGCGGCGCGCACCGCGCCGATCAACTCCCCGGGCGCCGAGTCCTTGAGGAGGAACCCGGCGCTGCCCTCGGTCAGGGCCCGCAACACGTTCTGCTGCTCACCGAAGGTGGTGAGAATCAGGACGTTGGTCTGCGGTACGGCCTTGCGCAGTTCGGTCAGTGCCGTCAGGCCGTCCATGACCGGCATCTGGATGTCGAGCAGGACGACATCGACGCGTCCGGCCCTGGCCAGTTCGACGGCCTCCCGGCCGTTCCCCGCCTCCCCGACCACCTCGATGTCATCGGCCGAGGTGAGGATCATCTTGATGCCGGCCCGGATGAGGGGCTCGTCGTCGGTGACGAGGACCTTGATCACGACTCTCCTGCACTACCTCGGAGTGGACAACCCTACGGCCCCACATCATTGCCGATCACCGCACCGAACTGATCACCGCATCGGGTCGGAGCCCACCCGCACAGCACGCCCCCTGGCACACCCGCACGACACACCCACCCGCGGGCAGTGGCCCGTACCGGTACGTACCGGTACGGGTCTCACGTCTCGACCATGAAGGACCGCTTCTCGACCAGCACGCCGCCCTTGAAGCAGAAGCGGAACACCGGGTCCTTGCTCCAGGTGCTCGGCTCGCTCGACAACAGGGTCAGGCAGGTGGCGCCGGCCGGCTCGGGCGGCGCGCCCTTGTCCAGGTCGTCGGTGAGGAAGGTCTTGCCGTCCGGCAGTTGGTCGCGGACCTCGGCTTCGGACTGGCCCACCCGCACCGCGTCGTAGTCCTCACGGTCGATCATGGCCTTGTCTATGTCGTCCATCATCAACCACACGGCGATGCCGAGCCCCGCCAACAGCAAGAAGACGACCAGCGCCGCGATACCGCAGCCGATCGCCACACCACTGCTCCGTCTGTTCTTGCTCATCGCCTTCACCAGCTCCTTCGGCAGGCCGTGCCCGTCAATGACCGGGCCACCCTGACCGATGAGGGGCACCGGGGGCTGCCGCCGGAGGTCGCTGGTCGCGTCGACGAACGTCGCTGGTGGGACGGGTGCCGCGGGCGGCTGGGCCGTGCCGTCGGCCGGTGCGTACGGCAACACGCCCGCCAGCCGGAAGCCGCCGGCCGCGGTGGCGCTCGCGTGCAGCATGCCGCCGATGAGCCGGGTCCGCTCGCTCAACCCGGTCAGCCCCTGCCCACCACTCACCACGCTGTGCGGGGCGCCCGTCGAGGCGGGTACCGGGCCGTTCGCGACCTCCACGATCAGCGAGTCGGGCTCGTAGCGCAGCTCCACCGTGATCGCCGCGCCCGGGGCGTGCTTGTGGGCGTTGGTCAGGCCCTCCTGAGCCACCCGGTACGCCGCGTGGTCCACGGTGGACGCCAGCGGACACGGCGTACCGGTGCGCCGCAGCTCCACCTCGGTACCGGCCGCGCGGGAGGCCGCCACCAGGCCGTCGATGCCGGCCACCCCACGGGTCGCCGCCTCGCCTTCGGCGGCCGGCTCCGCGGACCAGGTGCCGTCCCGCAGCAGGCCCACCACCTCGCGCAACTCGTGCATGGCGGCCACCGATGCCTCGCGCAGGACGCGTACCGCCGCCCGCTGGTGGTCGGTCAGCTCGCGGTCCACCTCCAGCGCGCCGCTGTGCACCGACATCAGGACGAGTTGGTGGCCCAGGCTGTCGTGCATGTCCTGGGCGATGCGCTGCCGCTCCCGCATCCTGGCCTGTTCGGCGACCATGGTGCGCTCGCGCAGCATCTGGGCGTTGTACTCGCGGAGCGTGTCCACGAGCGTGCGACGCTGCGCCGAGTAGCGGCCGGCCAGCCCGGGCACCACCACGAACACCAGCAGGGCCAGGGCCGGGAAGATCCAGGCCGTCGGCGAGTGCGGGAGTTCGACGACGATCGACAGGACCAGGCCGAGCAGGTACGCGACGGCGAAGACGGCCGCCGCCCGGCCGACGCCGGCGATCCGCCGCCCCGCGGACCAGGCGGCGACGGGCACCAGCAGCCCGAGCCCGGGGAGCGCGGTCGAGACCGCGACGCTGAACAACAGCACCGTCGCTGGCAGCACCCGGCGCAGCGGCCCGGCGAACGCGGCCAGCAGGGCCACACCGACGATACGGAGCGTCCCGCTGGTGGAGAGGACCTCGGCGAGTACGGCAGCCAGCGCCAGGGCGACGCTCAGCAGCACCTCGCCCACGACCCGGCGCGGCGGCCACATCTCGCGCGCGGCGAGCTTCCGGGCGGGCCCCGTCAGCCGTCGGGCCCACCCACTCCACCCCACCGCGTTCCCCTGGGAAACCCACGTCCCGTACGCCACGCTTTTCACACGATTCACTCGACAACGTTAAGCGCATCCACCCGCCCACCACATCCACCGTCCGTCGCGACGCGCAGCGCCGAAAGTTGAGGGGTGACATGGCATGGGCGCCATGGGTGGGTGCGGTCCGTACTGGTGCGGGCCGGGCGCCTCGGGTGGGGCAGTCGCGCCGATCCTTCCGGGTGCGTGGTGCGTGGTGCGTGGTGCGTGGCGCCGGTGTGCCGGACTGGTTGGGTGCGCCGGGTCGGTCCGCCGCGCTGGGGGGGCGTGCGCGGGCCCGTCGGCAGCCCGTCCGTGCAACCCCGGCGCCGAGACGATCCCGTACGGAGCGGGGCCACTTGGGCCACCGGCGATTACGCTCACTGGCACCGCTGGGCCGGGGGCCCGAGCGGGTGTGCGCGGACGACGTACGGGGGGAGAGGCCGATGAGGGGCGAGCACGAGGCTGCCGTGGAGCGGGTGCTGACCATGGTGGACGCGTCGGCGGCCGTGGTGGCGCCGGACGAGCGGGACGACCTGTTGGCGGAGTTCGCCGAGGACCTGCGGGAGACCGGAGTGGTACCGGGTGTGGACGGCGCCTGGGACGACGACGCTGACGCCGGCATCGCGGACGCCCAGGTGTTCCTGGGCATCGGACTGACCCTGCTGGGCCAGATCGCGGTCAAGGTCGTCTCGGTCGCCACCGACCTGGCAGTGGAACACGGCGTACGGGAAGCCGCCAGCTATGTGGCCGGCCTGGTCCGCGGCGATCGCGCCGAGGACGAAGCGGACGCCGGGGGCGACGGAGACGGCGGGGATGGTGCGGGTGACGGGGGCGGTGGCAGCGCGGACGACGGGGCCCTGGCCGCGGGCGCAGGCGCGGGCGCAGACGTGGGCCAGGCCGGTTCCGGTGCCGGCCCGGACGGCCCGGTGAACGTCGCCGGCCCAGACGCAACCCGCGCCCCGGGCGAACCCAACGGTACGGGCGAACCCAACGGCACAGGCGAACCCAACGGTGTGGACGCCCCCACCACCCCCGCCGCAGGCACCGCAACCACCCCACCCCTCGCCCTGGACACCCCGACCGTGCGGGCGATCGCCACCGCCGTCGCCGACCGGCTGGCGCTGCCCGCCGACCTCGACCCGGAGACGCTCCGCCTCATCGTGCGCGTCCAGCTCGCGGCCTGGGCCCGGGCCGAGGGCCCCGGGCCCGGCGCACGGTAGGACCCGTGCCGGCGCCGGCCGACGGTCCGGGCGCGGCGTTCACCGCGGTGCGTACGGACCGGCTGCGGACCCTCCGGCGCGCGCACCGCATGTTGTGGGGCGTGGTGCTGGCCCCCTTCGTGCTGGTCGCCTGCGCCGTGGTGAGCATCGGGCACCTGGACGACCCGGGCACCCATCTCGGTCTCCTGCTGCTGATCGGTACGGTGGTGGCCGTCGTACCGCTGTTGTTCGTGTTCGGGCTGGCCGTGCAGAGCTGGGCCGAACGGTCCTACGTACACCGGCACAGCGGCGCCCGGCTGCGCGAGGTGGACTGGGCCGCCCCGGCCTGGAGCCGGGTGCGGGAGGTCTTCGTCGCGGCCGGGCTCGACCCGACCGGGCTCCGCGCGGTCACCGTCTGGGACCGCGGCAACCTGCGCACCCGGCACATCGCCCGCCCCACCTCGCACCGGCTCATGCGGCTCGGCGACCTGACCGTGCCCCACCAGCGGCTGCTGCTCACCGTCGGGGCCGTGCTCGGACTCACGGCCGGGGTGTTCTCCGAGCAACTCTCCACCGTCACCGACACGAAGGGCTTCGCCGGGTGCGTCTTCCTCGTGCTGGCCGTGCTCCTCCCGGTCGCCGTGCACAACGGCAGCCGACAGATCCAACTCAACCTGCGCAACCCCGACACCGTCCTGCTGATCCCCGCACACTGGCGCCCCAGGCTGCGTCGCGACCCGGCCGCCACCGTCCAACTCCTGCATGAGATCTCCCACATCCGCCACCAGGACCCCGGCAACCGCCGCCTGCTCGCCGTCTGCCCCGACGTCAGCCAGGCCCTGGCCTTCTTCGCCGCCGCCCCCGTGATGGCCATCGCGGGACCGCCGTGGCCGGTGCTGCTCGCCTTCGGCTGCGTGGCGGCGCTCGGGGTGCTGGCCGTACGACGTGCCGTACGACTGATCCCGGTCGTCCACGAGGTCCGCGCGGACGCGGAGGCGTGCCTGGACGCGACAGCCACCGGGCACATGCGGGAGTTTCTACGGGTCCTCCAACAGACGTCACCCACCTCGGTCAAGGCCCTCCGCATCGCCTCCCTGACCGGCGGCCCCACCCCGACCGCCCTGCGCCGGGAGCTGACACTGATCGCGGCGATGACGGGGGCCTATGTGCTGGCCGTCGGCGGGGTCGCGGTGGGCGCCCTGGTGGGGCTCGTGCCGGCGTCGGTGTAGGGGCCGTCTCCGACGGGGCGTAGGCCGCGGCCGGGCTGTTGCAAACCCTCCTGGACCCATCACAACCGCGATCTCCAACGATGCACCTGCACAGGTCAGAGGATGTCCACAGGTCCACCGAGCGCGACCCCGATGGTCACCGACTCGACCATGTCGGGCGAGCGGGCCGTGTAGGTGACGATGCTGTCGTACGTCGGATCGATCACGCTGCCCAGCGCTGTCATCAGTGCCCTGTACTGCGCTGCGGACAGTTCGCCCTGGAAGACGCTCCGCTGGGTCCAGTGCAGGTACTTGCGGCAGGTCTTCAGCACCTTCGGGTTACGTTCGGCGGCCGTGTCGTAAACGAGGATGACGAACACGGTCCCTCACCACCACGGTCGGAACGGCTTGTACGGCGTGTCTTCGAGGCAGAGCCGGACGACCTTCAGCGCTTCCAAATGGATCAGCTCCTCGTAGCTCACCTGGCGCTGCAAGCCGCGGTGGTGCACCTTGGTTGCGAGCTCTTCCCTCACCAGCGCGGCGATCTTCTTGCGGCCGTCCTTGCTGAGGGAGGCGCGGCCGACGTCGGTTTCGAAGTCGTTCTCCTTGAGGTGCTTCTGGCTTGCCGAGCGGCGCAGTAGGCGCTCGGCGAACAGCGGCTTGAACGGCTCGGCCAGGTCCAGTGCGAGGGTGTTTCTGCGGCGGTCGGTGTCCGCGTGGAGGAAGCCGATCGCCGGGTGGAGCGGGGTGCTGCGCAGGGCGGTCAGGACGCGTGCGTACGTCAGGGCGTTGAGGTAGCTGATGAAGGCGTTCCCCGCGTTCGTCGGTGGCCGCCGCGAGCGGCCGTTCATGCGGAGCCACGGCGGCAGCCGACTGTCGAGCACGGCCCAGGCCGTTCGCCGGAAGTTGCCTTCCACACCCATGATCGCGTCGTTGGAGCGGCATTCGGGCAGGGCGCCCTTCAGCGCCTCCAGCGCCGATTCGAGCAGGTCCGTGTCGAGTGCCCACCGCAGGTTCTCCGCGGTCGCCAGTACGAGGGAGCGGCCGATCGCGAGTCGTTGTTCCTCGTCCGCCGTGATCTCGACCTGACGTCGTACGACCGTCGCGGACGCCATGGACTCGGCGGGGCTGAAGTGCCCCGCGTGATTGCCGTAGTGGTCGAGGACGTGCACGGTGACGCCGTTGCGGCTGAGGAGCGACAGCGCCGAGGTGTTGACGTCGACGTGGTCGAAGACGACCAGATCGCGGATGTCGGTGATGGGGATGCGGACCGGACTGCCGTCCGGGCGCTCGATGCGGACGCTGTCGTCCTCACGGCGGATCCGGCAGGGTTCGGTCAGCCAATAGGTACGGCCGACGGCAGCCATCAGTCTCCCCAGCAGTAGTCGAGATAGGAACACCCACGGCACTTGCCGCGGAGCAGACGGTCGGGAGCCGTGGTCGCGACGATGACGGCCTGCGCCCTTGCCTCCGTGTCCGCGGCTTCGGCGCGGGCTTGGTCGTCCCAGACCACGTCCGTCGTACGGCGGATCAGTGGGTAGTGCACGACACCGCCCCGGACGGTGATGCCCCGGCGCTCAAGCAGCAGGCAGTAGTGCCGGACCTGGGCGCTGTGCGCGGGCGCCGGTGCCCGGGAGGACTTCGTCTCGTGGACTACGGCTCCGGCTGTCACCCAGTCGATCTTCGCCTCGCCGAGGTCGACGTCGCGACGCCGGGTGAAGGTGGTGTCGTCCACCGCCTTGCCGAAGGCGACCGCATCGCTTTGCTGCTCGGGCCGGTAGCCCCGGGCGTACAGCCAAAGCTGCCGTGGGCAGTGGACGAGGTACTTGATGTGCACACCGCCGACGGCGGTCTCGTCGTCGGCGGGCAGGTCGGGATCGAGGCTCACAGGATGGTCTCCTGGCTGGCCGGCGGGCGGAGGCCGAGCACGTTGTCGTACACGCCCTGACTGATGTGGACCTTCAGGTACGGGTCGTAGGTGCAGGCGAAGTCCGTCAACTGCCCCAGGCGCAGCGGGATCAAAAGCCGGGAGGCCAGGAGCGCGTCGCCCGACTTTCCCCTGGTCAGCGCCTGATAGGCGGCTCTGTCCTCGTGGTGGAGCACCTCGACGCTGTCGAACGCCTGGGTCAGGGCGTGGGCGAACTCGCTCCGGTCGTGGAACGGGTCGGTGAAGGTCAGAAACCTCGCGGCGAACTCGTCCCGCTGTCGACGAGCCTCCGCCGCCCACTCCTCGCCCCACGTGGTGTCGTACGCGCGTCTGAGTAGTTCGTCGATGTCCTGCTCGCTGAGCGTGGTCGCACCATCGGCGACAAGGCTCCGAAGCGCTTCCCACGAGGCGTCCATCGCGCCCTGGGGGTACGGGTTGGGCTTCTCGACCGGGTGGACACGGAAGTCCACGGGCCCCTCCGGATGCAGCCCGCGTCGGTTCACCCGGCCCGCGCGTTGGGCGATGGCCTCGACGGGGGCGCATTCCACGGCCCCGCGGTCGAAGTCGAGTTGCAGGGACACCTCCACCACCTGGGTGGCGACCACCAGCCCGCCCCGACGCGCCGAGTCACCCTCCCGGCGCTCGGGGTGGCGCCGCAGCAGGGCCTGCTCGATGGCGTCCCGGTCACCGTTCTTGAAGCGCGAGTGGAGCAGGAGAGCGGGACTGGGGTGGCCGGGGCTGGCCTCCCGCGCGTCCTGGGCGAGTTGCTCGAACAGGTCCTGGGCGCGGGCGACCGTGTTCGCCACGACGAGGACGCTGTGCCCCGCGCGGAGTTGCCCCCGCAACTGCTCGACGCTCTCCGGAGCATCCAGCGGACGTTCGTCCCGCACGAGGCGGTGCCGGACCGGGCTCGTGCCCGCCGGCGCGCGGTGCACGGTGACCGGCTGCTCGACGCTCTCCTCGATGATCTCGACCATGGGCTGAGCGAGCGTCGCCGACAACACGGCGAACCGGCTGCCGAGCCGCTCCCACAGCCGCATCGCCGCACAGAGCCGTCCGAAGGTGTCGGGCTCGTACGCGTGCAACTCGTCCAGGACGAAGAGGGCGTTCGCCTGTTCGAGCAGCACGGAGGAGTACGCCGGCCCGGCGATCGCCCCGCTGAGGAGCTGGTGCGGGGTGGCGACCCGGAGCCGATGGGTGAACAGGCGCATCGCGCCCGCCTGCGCCCGCGCCTTCCGTGCCTGGTCGGCCGTCGGTTCGGGGTGGGGGTTCGCGGCGGCACAGTCGTCTTCCAGCGCCTCGGCCAGGAGTGTTTGGGCGACGGTGCCGTGCAGCAGGCCGATGTCCGCACTCCGCTCGCCCGGCGCGGGGATCAGACTGTCGGCGAAGCGACGGCGGATCGCGTTGAGCGACGCCCGGTACGGAAGGGTCCACACCACTCGCGGGAGACCGGGCATCCTCGCCGTCTGACCAGCGGCCCAAGCGAGGCCGGCCTCGGTCTTGCCACTCCCGGTGGGGGCGACCAGCACCAGATGCCCCGAGGCCGTGGCGGCCCGACGCTGATGGAGATGGGGTTCGTACGGCATACGTGCCAGGTAGTCGGGGGCCAACGGCATGTGGGTCTGGAACGGGACGTGTGCGGAACCCGACCGGTCGGCCAGGGTGAGGGCGCCCTGCGCGAGGACCGCCAGCAACCCCCGATGGGATTTGACGGGCTGTCGCCAGGCGGTCAGCAGCTCCTCCAGCAGGTCCCGGGCGCGGTGCGCCAGCGGTGGATCGCCGGGGGACGTCGTGGGCGGGTCCGCCGCCAGGGCGCCGCAGAGCCACGCCAGCCACTCCCGGTGCAGGAAGCGCGGCACCTGCGGCACCGTCTCGCCCGTCCGTACGTCGGAACCGGTGCCGAACGCCTCGTTCCAGTCGGTCTCCTTGTTGTACTCCCGGCTCAGGGCCGGCTTACCTCCGTGACCCCCGCCGTCGCCGCTGAGCAGGGCACGATGGTGGGTGGCCACGAGCGTCGCCACCATCAGCCGGTCCTCCTCGGTCCACCCAGCGGCTTGGGCGAGCAGGTCGACGTAGGCGAGGGACAGCACCTCATGGCGCTCGCCCCACGGGACGCCTCCGATGTCCACCTGGCGCTGAAATCCCTCGGCGATCTTCCCGGCGTCGTGCAGGAGGGCGGCCCATCGGACGCGGGGCCAGAAGGCCGGCGCATCGGCGAGGACACCTGCGTCGGCCACCCGGCCCTGGATCGGGTCCACCGCGGCGTGGACCGTACGGGAGTGGGTGGTGAGCCGCTCCCGGTCGTGGGCCGGGGTGGACTTCGCCCGCAGGTCGCTGAGGGAGCCTCGCCGCGGTGGGCCCGTCACGGGTCGAGAAGCCACAGGGCTTGCCCCTTCTGCTGGTAGTCGACGTCCTCGTAGGCGTCGCGGACCGGGTGCCGCCCCGCGGGGCTGACGCACCACTGGTAATCCGTCCAACGGCTGGTCAGACGATCCGTCGACACGGATGCGGCCATGCGGTGCACCGTCGCGTACGGCACGTCGTGACCGCTGGTCGGCGCCAGGGCGGAACCCACGACCGCTTCCGTGGCCGGTACGAGGGCGACCTCGACGCGCTCCTGGAGGTGGACGAGATCCTGTGAGCGGCCCAGCCGAAGCCCCCACACGGGACGCCGGAACGCCCGGGCGATGCGTTCGCCGTCTGGGCCCGGCAGCCACACCGTGAGGTGTACGTCCGTGCGGAAGGGGCGCATGCGCAGGGTCATCCCGCCCTTGCCCGCACGGACCCGTCCCGAGACCGCAGGGTTGGCCCCGCCCGCGTCGATCGGGTGATACGTCTCGGCGTCCACCCCTTCGCCCTCCGACCAGGCAGCCATGCCGAAGGCCAGGGACTCGCGCGGCGCCCCGGTGGCCGCGGCGAGCAGGCCGCGCACCGTGGACGGCGGTGGCACCGGCAGCCCCCGGGTGAGCCCGGGGAACAACGGGTCCCGGAAGGACGCGACGGGCGCGTAGAACGTCAGCCTCCACGCCGCAAGCGGCTCGGCGCAGGACGCCCCCATCACTGGGCCGCGTCGTCGAACCAGGCGTCCCATGCGCCGTCGCGCATCTCCGACGCCAGAGTGAGCAGGGTCGTCCGCGGGTGGTCCACGACGACGGTGCCGTCGGCGATCTCCTGCGTGCACACCTTCTCGAAGTCCTCCCGCAGGTCGTCACGGAACCCGGGCCGCCACCCCACCCGGACCGGCGCCTCCCACTCCCCGCCCCACGCGGCCAACTCCTTGCGCAGCACATCGCCCCGTACGACCAGGCCGTTCTCGTCACCGGTGATCACGTGCGCGAGCGGATTGACGCCGCCCTTGAACGGCACCATGACGATCAGGGACGGGACCCGGTCCCCGTAGTGCAGCGCCTGCTTGGCACCCCCGCTGAGATGGGCGATCGCCTCCAGCAGCAGCGCGGCCCGCTGGCGGCGCTGCTCGACCGGCAGCCGTACGGCTCCCTGGCCTCGGAACGTCTCGGGGGTGGCGCCCAGCGCCGTGGCCTGGGCGATCTGGAGGGCCTGTTCCTGGCTGAGGTAGTTCGGGCGCCCCGCTCCGTCGGAGTTCGGCAGGGTGAACGTGCCGATCCGCGGCAGGTCGAGCAGGAACGGAGCGGCGAGGTCGGCGGTGTAGAACTCGTGCCCGTGCAGTACGGGCTCACTGACCCCGCGCGACATCACCCCGAAGTCCTCCGTCGGGTGCACCGGCGCCACCGACATCAGCGTGCCCAGCATGAACGGGCTGTCGCGGAGCGTCGTTGCGGCATCGTCCTTCTTCGCCCCCGCCCGCATGTACCCGAACAGGTCGTCATCGGCGTACGTGATCGGATCGGCGTCGGTATTGGCCTTCTGGGCCCGGTTCTGCGCCTTGCCCACCCGCGTCACGGGCGACGCCGGCACTCCCCGCTCCACCATCCCGTCCCGAATCCAGCGGCGCACGGCCTGGGCGGAGACGTAGGGATGGCGACGGCCGCGCACGGTCGCGTACTTCACCCGTCCCGTGGTGTCCTCACCCTTGCCGTTGTTGGGGGCGCCGGCCTCCACGGAAACCAGCATCCTGCCTGCCAGGTACGCCATTACGCTCCTCCGAAGTGGTACTCGTCATCCGCCGCCAGCACGGGCTGTTCCAGCAGCGCCTCGACCCGGGCCCGTTCCTGTGGGTCTTCAGGCGGATCAGATACCTCGATGCCGCGTTCACCGAGCACGCGCAGCACCTCGGCGCCCAGCAGCATGCGGTGTTCCCAGGCGCGAGACCGCTTCTCGATGAACGGCCGCCACGCCGCTGGATCGACCTCGACCTTGCGCCCGTCCAGCTTCAACCGGTACCCGGCCTGGTAGAGGAGCTGCCCGAGCCGGTAGCCACTGAGCCCGGCGTTCCGGTACTCCGCCAACCGGCCGCGCGGGCTGCCGCTGCCGTGCACGATCCAATCGGCGATCAACGTCGCCACTCCTGTCAGGTCCGGCTCCACGCCGTGTACCTCCTTCTCGTATCGGAAAGCGAGCCGGGTGAGGGCCGCGCGGTCCTCGCCAGTCCACCGGTCGGTGTCCCACAGCAACCGGTGGACCTGGAACACCAGGCAACGGCTGCGCCCGTCCTCGGCCTCGAAGACCAGGCGTGCCGCATCACCGGCCCCGTCGGCGGAGCTCTTGTCCTCGCGGCCTCGCTCGGCGAGCGCCAGTTCCAGCAGCCGCCACCCCCGGCGCAGGGCCCTGTTGCCGTCCACGGCCGCGAGGAAGCGCGGCACCGCCCGACGTGTCCGGGTCACGCGCAGCCACGGCTCCTGGTTGTCGTTCTTGAAGCTCCACAGGGTCGTGGCGGACAGGCCCGCGTCGACGGCGCGCAGCGCCCGGAGCGCGACCAGCTCCGGGCGAGCGTCCGCGCCCAGTCCGGAGAAGCCGACCTGCGCGATGCGCCTGGCCCGCCGCACGTTCCGCGCGGCGAACTCGTACTCGGCGGCCGGGGTTTCGCACGACAACACCGTCGCCGAACCCGCCGTGACCCACGCCCCGTACGGAAGCGCCCACATGGCGACCCGGCACCCCCGACACACGGGCCAGCCGCGCAACCCCGGCGGCAGGGAGTTCAGCGCCTTGTTGGTGTCGAAGAGCGGCAGCACCGACTTGGCCCACAGAACCGGTGTCGGGTCACCGCAGAAGGTGCACGGGGCAGGGGGCAGCGTCGCGTCGTCCGGCGCGAACATCGGCTCTAGCCCCGCCCTGAGGAGCGTCTTGTCGCGCGGCCTACCGGCATGTGTCGCCTTGGAGTTCGGGTAGAGCGCGAACAGGACCTTCCACCAGTCGTACGCCCTGTCCGTCTTCGCCGCGACGGCACAGTGCACCACATCGGTCAGTAGGGAGCGCACGACGCCGTCGAGGTCTGCCGACGTCACCTGCTCGGGTTGGTTCTTTCCCGCGATGACGGTCACGGCCCACGCCCCGGCGCGCTGCAACGGGTGCCCGGTCGCCGTCAGGGCGCCGCCGGTCACCGGATCCATCCGAAGCCCTGCACCGTGTCCAGACCGAGCCCCCAGGACCGAATGGCGTCCACGAATCGCGGATCGGCTTCCATCGCCACCCGCACCTGGGCACCGATCCGCGGGGCACCGCGTACCAGGAACCGCCTGCGCGGTCCTGCCTCCAGAACCCGCAGACCACGGGGGGCGGGGAGCCCCAACACGTCGGCCTTGTGCTGGAGGTTGTGTTCCAACCGGT
Source organism: Streptomyces sp. 796.1 (assembly GCF_047525675.1). Classification (NCBI taxonomy): domain Bacteria; kingdom Bacillati; phylum Actinomycetota; class Actinomycetes; order Kitasatosporales; family Streptomycetaceae; genus Streptomyces; species Streptomyces sp. 796.1. Next base: position 207,567 of record NZ_JBLIWA010000005.1, read on the forward strand.
CGATGTAGTGGCCCTCGCCGGGCAACAACTCGCGCCCCTCGTGGCGGAGTACGACCGGGGTTGCTGTTCTCAACTCGACGAGCCCTTCGACGGGGGTCGGCACGTCGACCTCGATGGTGAAGCCCTGGATGCGGAGACGGGCGGCCCCCCAAACGATCTCCGTCCGGAGCGCCAGCGCCGAGATCAGCGCTGCGGCGATCTCCGGCACCGGCGAGCCGAACCACACCGAGCCCTCGGGCGAGGTGGTGTAGACCCCCTTCTTGCGAGGAGCCCCTTTGAACTGCGGGCCGGCCACCCCAACCGGCTTGAGCGGATGACCGCCCCACCCTTCGTCGTGCAACGAGCGGGCGAGGGCCGGATCGTGCTCTTCCAACAGCCCGTAGACGACGCCACGTGCAGGCCGGTGCACGTCGTCCCAACTCAACTGGGAGGTGTCTGTGACGACGTCGACTCTCATGCGCATACGAAACCTACCGAAGGTGTGCGGATCTCCGTGCCGGATTGCCAACTGGCACGACGAGCAGGGTAGATAGGACAACCCGACCGATGACGATTTCTCGACGCTTGTCACCTGAACGGTTCTTGCGTGTTAAGAGACCAGACGAGGGCGATGACGATCTCCGCGCGGCGCGGAAGCCACCACAGCTCGGTCGGCGCGGTCTGAAGTCTGTTCCCCGGAGATGCCTCTGGACAAATCCTTGTGACCTGCGGGTCTGCGCTACCGACGGGTTGCCGCAGGCCGTGTGGAGTTGTTGCAGGGGGGTGCGTGCAGGTTGGTTGCGGGGGTGGGTGCCAGCGCCCAACCCTCCGATGTTCCGCCGCCACTTGGCCCCCCGCCAGGCGTGCCCCCCAGCGCCGGGCACCCGCTCGCCCCGGACGCCCTCGGCTATGACACCCGCGTCCGCGGGGCCTCGCCCACGGCGCGCGCGGCGCGGTGCACGTCACACCAGTGCCGCCCCCACGACGGCCGCCGCCGCTGTGACGACCAGCGCCGCGACGGTCAGCGCCAGATCAACCTGTTGGAAACGGTCATCCCTGGCGGGGTCCAAGGTGAAGACGGACGGGTCCTCGGGGACGTAGTGGACCACGAGCTCACGGCCCGGCACGCCGACCGGGTTCGCCGTGCCGGGCGGGCAGTAGGCGGTGACTGCGGCGCCCTCGCGGGTGGTGAACGCCACGACCGGGGTGAGGGTGGTGGAGGTGTGGCCGTCCTCGTCGGTGCTGACGTCCCTGAGCACCGCGACGATCCGGCCCTGCGCGGGGGCCATCGAGGCCAGCCTCGCGCGACGGCGGCGGGTCTGCCTGACACTGCCGGGCAGGTGGCAGGCGATCGCCACGGACCACGGGCCGCCGGAGCCGATCAGGGCCCACGGCCAGCCCCACTCGATTGCGGCGCCGGTCACCAGCCCGGCGTAGACCAGGAAGACCGCGAAGGTCGGCCAGCCGAGCCCACGGCCGCGCCGGCCGACGGTGCTACTGAGCCGAAAGGCGTGCGGCCTGCCGCGCGGGTACGAGACTCCGATCTCCCTGCCCCACCACGCCACGGTGATCGTCTCGCCGCGCTCGCCGTCGTTGGTGACGGTGACTTCCTCCCCGGTCCCGGGGTCGCGGTAGGAGACGACCACCGATATCCCCTCCCGCCGGGAGCTCCCGTGCCGGGGCTGTCGCACCTGCTCGATCCGCCCCGGGACGTGGACCGTGCGCTGGGCCCGGGTCGTCCCGGCCAGCGAGCGGCCGTAGCCGATCAACGCCATGGCGCCGAACACCGCACACCACAGCGTCAGATACCCGTGCCAACCCATGCGCCTTCCCTCCTGCCGCCTGAGGGACCGCCGCCCAACCGACGCTCCCATCGCCCCGCCGGTCCTGAGTGCGTCGCGAGAGGGGGCGGGGTGCCGATTCGCGTACGTCCGCCGTGCAGGACTGTGGGCCACACCACACGCGTACGGCCGCCGGCGGCCATCGACGGGCCAGGTGGGCCACCCCCGGTTCCCGCCGGGGTCCCCGCCCCCTGTCCCGTGCGGATGACTCCCAGCCCCCGCCGGGGCCGTATCCCGCCCCCGGTCCCCGCCCACGGGCGCGGGTCGCCGGCCGGCCGCACCGGGCGGATGCCGTGGGTCACCGCGCCGGGCCGCGGCGTACCACCGTGCCCCGCCAGTCGGCCTCCAGCCACGCCGTGCCGCCCGGGCCCGTCACGGTGACCCGGATGGTCAGCGCGCCCGCGGTGCGGTCAGCGGTGAGCCGCCAGTCGCGCGGGGCACCGCCGCCGAGGGCGGTCCTGGCCTCCTCGACCAGCGTTGGCAGGCGTTCGTAGGGCAGTGAGCGCAGGTCGAAGCGCGGGGTGTGCGCGGCGTCCGCAGCGAAGACCACCGAGAGCACGCGGTCCCGCACGACGACGCTGAGCGCCTGGTGGGACCCGCCGCCGCGGGGGAGTGAGTCGACGGCCCGGCGCAGTTCACCCCGGTCGAGGAGGGACCGGCCCGGGCCGAGGGTGACGGTGCTGGACAGCGACGTGACGACGGTGGTGGAGGGGGTGGTCGTCGTGGAGGTCGGGGCGGAGGCACGCGGCCCGGTGGCGCCGTGCCCGTCGAAGAGGGGGCCCCGGCAGGCCATGATCACGGCGGTCGCGCCGAGCAGCAGGCCGACGAGCGTCAGATAGCCGGCGGCGCGTGGTTCCGGGGGGTCGCTGGGCGCGGCCGGGCCGGGTGCCGACGGGATGTCAGCCCCGGCCGCCCGGTCCTCCCACTGCGGTGTCGGCCGCTTCACGATCCGCACCTGGTACGGCCGGTCCGGCGGGTACTGGACCACCACGACGTCGCGGGGCCGATAGTCGGCGAGGTCGACGACGTGGATGTGTTGCCTGATCTCGACGCGGTAGGCCGGCGCGTCGTCCGGCGCGACCGTGAGGTCGAAGCGGACCGGCACGTCGGTGTCCACGCCCCCGTCGGCCTTCCGGTCCTCGATCACCGCCAGTGCCGTGACCGGCGCAAGAGCGGCCTCCCGGGCGCGCCGCGGCGCCCCGGCCAGCAGGAGGAGCAGCCCGTAGGCGGCGGGCAGGGCCAGGCCCACGACGAACAGCGGCACGCTCTCGATGACACCGCCGCCGACGAGGGCGGCCAGCGACGCCCCGATCACGCCACCCGTCAGGAACCCACGCGCGAGGTCGGCGACGGCCGGCCGCGCCGGCGGCGCGCTCGCGGTGATCGTCATACGGGCGATTGTGCCGGTCCGTGATCGGCACGGACAGACCTCTGAGACACCTTCCTGGGCCGGACAGCGGGGCCGGTCCGCGGCGCGCGGTCGCCGGCGCCCGTCGCGGTGCCTGCCTGGTGCGGCGTCGGCAGTTCGGGCGGTGTGCGCCGGGCAATCCGCCCACCGGCGCGAGCGGACATGGCCGAGCCGGCGCCCGAAGCACCGGGCCGAAGACCGTGCTGGCGGGGCGGGTTGCGCGGGGCCAGGGTCCGGCGGGGCACGGGGTACGGCCCAACGCTACGGGAGCGGCACCGGCCACGGACGCCCCCAACGACCGTAGCGTGAGCACCCAGTTGCACAGCGCACCTGCGGTGCTTACCGTAAGCCCCGTTCATTGGGGACGGCGGCCCGGACAACGCGTCAGGGGTGGCCCGTTGGGACGAGTGGGGCGAGTGTGGGACGCAGTGAACGGCAGTTAAATCCCCACGACGGGCCCGTCGAGGCGTTCGCCGTGGCGCTGCGGACCCTGCGCGTCGGCGCCGGGAACCCGACCTACCGCGCGATGGCCCAACGCGCGGGCTACGCGGTGACGACCCTCTCGCAGGCGGCGGCCGGTGAGCGGCTGCCCTCGCTGCCGGTCACCCTCGCCTACGTACGCGCCTGCAAGGCCGACCCGGTCGAGTGGGAAGCGCGCTGGCACGCCGCCGAGAAGGCGACCCGGGAGGCGCGGCGGAATCCGGAGGGCGCCGAGGACGACGACGCCCCGTACCGTGGGTTGGCCCGCTTCGAAGTGTCCGACGCCGCGGTGTTCTTCGGCCGTGACGCGCTCACCGAGCGGCTGGCCGTACTCGCCGCCGAACACCGCTTCATCGCCGTCTTCGGCCCCTCGGGCAGCGGGAAGTCCTCGCTGCTGCGCGCGGGCCTGGTGCCCAGGCTGCGCGCCGGCGAGGGCTTCGGGGCGCCGGTGGCCGCGGTCCGCATCCTCACCCCGGGCGCCCACCCGCTGGCCACCCACGCCGAGCACCTGGAACCCGCCGCGGACGAGGGCGACACCTGGATCCTGGTCGACCAGTTCGAGGAGTTGTACACGCTGTGCGATGACCCGGACGAACGGGCCGCGTTCCTCGACAAGTTGCTGACCGCCCGCGCCCCGCAGCACCGGCTGCGCGTGGTGATCACCGTACGGGCGGACTTCCTCGACCAGTGCACCGCGCACCCGGAGCTGACCGCGGCGATGCAGGATGCCACCGCGCTGGTCGGCCCGATGAGCGACGTCGAACTGCGGGAGGCGATCACCAAGCCCGCCCGCAGCCGCGGCCTGGTCGTCCAACGCTCCCTGACCGACCGCATCCTGCACGAGGTGCAGGGCGAGCCCGGCGGACTGCCGCTCATGTCGCACGCCCTGTTGGAGACCTGGCGGCACCGCAAGGGCGCCGCGCTCAACGAGAGCGCCTACGAACTCGCCGGCGGACTGCACGGCGCCATCGCCCGTACCGCGGAGGGCGCGTACGGCGCGTTCACCCCGGCGCAGGCCGCGCTGGCCCGGCAGATCCTGCTCCGGATGGTCGCCCCGGGCCGCGGCACCGCTGCCACCCGGCGCCCCATCGACCGCACCGAACTCGACTTCGACGCCAAGCAGGACGCCGAAGCCGTCCTGGAGCGGCTGGCCGCAGCGCGGCTGCTCGTCATCGCCGGCGACACCGTCGAACTGGCCCACGAGGCCCTCATCACCGCCTGGCCCAGGCTGCGCCGCTGGGTGGAGGCCGAACGCGAGCGGATGCGGCTGCACCGGCGGCTGACCGAGGCCGCCCGCGCCTGGCAGGACCTGGACCAGGAGCCGGGCAGCCTGTACCGCGGCAGCCGGCTCGCCGCAGCGACCGAGGCGTTCCCCGCCGGCGCCCAGCGCGAACTGACCTCGCTCGAACGGACCTTCCTCGCCACCTCGGTGCGCTACCGGCGGCGCGCCGTGCGCCGCAGTCGGTCGGTCATCGCCGGTCTCGCCGTCCTCGCGCTGCTGGCCACCGGGGCCGCCGTGATCGCCGTCCAACAGCGCGGCACCGCACGCTCGGAGCGGGACACCGCCGTCTTCCACCAGCTCACCGCCGAGGCCGACGCGGTACGCGGCACCCAGACCTCGCTCGCCGCCCAACTCGACGTCACCGCCTACCGCAGGCGCCCGAGCGCCGAGCTGTACACCCGACTCCTCGGCGACGCCCACGGCCCGCTGTCCACCCCACTGTTCGGCCACACCGACTTCGTCCGGGCGATCGCCTACCGGCCCGACGGGCGCCTGCTGGCCAGCGCGAGCGAGGACCGGACGATCCGGCTGTGGGACACCGCTGCCCCCGGGCACGCGCGGGCGCTGGGCCGGCCGACGGTCACGCACGGCGACCGCGGCCCGCGCTCGCTGGCCTTCAGCCCCGACGGAAAACTGCTGGCCAGCGGCGGGCACGACAACACGGTGCGGCTGTGGGACGCGTCCGACCCGGCCCACATCACCCCGGTCGGCCCGGTGCTCACCGGCCACCAGGACGGCGTGATCTCGCTGGCCTTCTCGCCCGACGGCAAGGCCCTGGCCAGCGGCAGCGACGACGGGACCGTACGGCGCTGGGACGTCTCCCGGCCCGCCGCGGCCCGTCCGCTGGGCCGCCCGCTGGAGGCCGACACGGCCGACGGGGTGCGCGCCGTGGCCTTCAGCCCCGACGGAAGGACGCTGGCCACCACCGGCTTCGACAAGCGCATCCGGCTGTGGGACGTCACCGACCCCGCCCGCCCGACGCTGCGGGGCCGCCCGCTCGAAGGCCACCAGGAGCCGGTGTGGACGCTGGCCTTCAGCCCGGACGGACACACCCTGGCCAGCGCCGGCTACGACCGCACGGTGCAACTGTGGGACGTGACCGACCCGCAGCGCCCCCGCCGCAGGGGCGAGCCGCTGACCGGCCACGAGGACGCGATCTGGGCCGTCGCCTTCAGCCCCGACGGCGAGACGCTGGCCAGCGCCGGCCTCGATGACACGGTGCGGCTGTGGTACGTGAAGAACCCGGACCACCCCAAGTCGTTCGGCGGGCCGCTGACCGACCACACGGACGGCGTGTGGGCGGTCGCCTTCAGCTCCGACGGGCGCACCCTGGCCAGCGCCGGCCGGGACCAGACCGTACGGCTGTGGCGGCGCCCCGACACCCTGCTCACCGGGCACACCGAACCGGTCAACGCGGTCGCCTTCCATCCCAAGGGGCGGCTGCTGGCCAGCGCGGGCGAGGGGGGCGCCGTCCGGCTGTGGGACACCTCCAATCCGGCCCGCCCGCGCCGGCTTCCCACCCTCACGGGCCGGGACCCGGTGGCCGCCCTCGCCTTCAGCCCCGACGGCCGGCTGCTGGCCGCCGCCGGCGACGGGGGCACCGTACGGCTGTGGCGGGTGGTCGGCCCGAACCGGGTGCGGCCGGTGACCGGACCGCCCGTCGAGCACGGTGCCGACGTGGCCGCCGTCGCCTTCAGCCCCGACGGCCGCACGCTCGCCAGCGCCGGTGACGACGACGCCATCCGGCTGTGGGACCTCTCCGACCCGGACCGGCCGCGCGCCCTGGGCGGGCCGCTGACCGGTCACACCAACAAGATCGTCGCGCTGGCCTTCAGCCCCGACGGCCGGACGATCGCCAGCGGCGCCGAGGACAACACCGCCTGGCTGTGGGACGTCTCCCGGCCCACCAGGGGACACCGCCTCGTCGAGCTGCGCGTCGACTTCGACGGCTTCGTGACGGCCGTCGCCTTCAGCCCCGACGGCCGCACCGTGGCCACCGGCGGTGTCGACCGCAAGATCCGGCTGTGGAACGTCACCGACCCGGCCCACCCCAAGCCGTACGGACCCCCGCTCACCGGCCACCGGGACCCGGTACGGGCGCTGGCCTTCCGGCCGGACGGCCAGCAGTTGGCCAGCGGCTCGGGCGACGACACGGTCCGGCTGTGGGACACCCGTGACCCGGCCGCCGCCCGCCCGCTGGGCGACCCCGTCCGGGGCCACTACGACGTGGTGACCTCGCTCGCCTACCACCCCGACGGGACCGCCCTGGTCAGCGGCAGCTACGACGCCCGCACCCGGGTGTGGCTGCTCCCGGTCGACCAAGCCGTCGCCCGCACCTGCGCCGCCACCCGCGGCACCCTCACCCGGGCCGAGTGGCGCCGGCACGTCGAACAGGTGCCGTACCAGCCGCCCTGCCGGTGACGGCGGGCCCAGCAACCTGGCCCGCCGGGAGGCGGCGTCACGCACCGGGAGCGGAAGCGCGGGGCGTGGGCGGGGGAGCGGCGCCGGGCACATGCGATGAGCCCGGCCCGCACCCTACTTGACGGTCTGTCCGCGCTTGGACTTGTACGGGTACACCCTGGCCCAGTCCACCTCGTAGACCGCGCGCTGGAGGTCGGAGCCGTAGAAGTTGTCGAGCTGGATCGTCTGGTGCATGGAGGGCGCGCACTGGATGCACTTGCGGACGTCGTTGGCGCCGCCGGAGAAGCTGTACCACTGGACGCCGTCGACGAAGCCACGGACGTGGTCGGGGGTCCACTCGATCGCGATGTTGTGCCACTGCGACAGGTCCACGCCGCACTTCTGCGCGAACTTCTGCTGCACCGGAACGTCCGGGTCGTGCGGGTAGTGGATGAACGCCTCGGCGCACTCCTCACCCGGCGCGCCGTTCTCCAGGAAGTCGTACTCGCCGTCCTCGGGGTGCTCCTCCGAGTCGGGCCACAGGATCAGCAGCGGGTGGTACTGCCGGTCGTTGTTCTCGCCGATCCCCTGGGAGCGGACGCGGGCCTCCCAGCGGCCGTAGCGCTGCCCGTACCGCGAGGCGAGCCACCCGCTGTCGCCGTTCTCCTCGCCGGTCTGGCGCAGCACGCCGCCGAAGACCCGGGTGTTCTTGTCGCAGCGCTTGCCGTTCTTCGCGTGGCCAGGCCAGCACTTGTCCACCCCGCCGCCGGCCAGCTTCCAACGGTCCTGCTTCGGCACGGCCGGCTGCTTCGCGGAGCCGTAGTCGAACTCGTCCGACCACTGGGGGAGCGGTGCGCCCCAGCCGTTGCGGGC